>DASUGZ010000051.1:0-43733 GCA_036273755.1 Pseudolabrys sp. | reverse complement strand
GGGTGAAGCGCCCTCCATAGCGGCCATCCTCGACGCTCCTGGCGCCGGCGGGAGCGTTTTCCCAAACGCGCCATTTCAATCGAGGTTGAAACCACCATGAACACATTGTGGGTGATCGTCGGCTGTGGCGTTCTTGCTATCCTGTACGGCATCTGGGCGACCCGTTCGGTGCTGAGCGCCGACCCCGGCAGCGCGCGCATGCAGGAAATCTCCGCCGCCGTGCGCGAGGGCGCGCAGGCCTATCTCAAGCGCCAGTACACCACCATCGCCATCGTCGGCATCGTCATTTTCCTCATCATCGGCTTCACGCTGGGCTGGCTGGTCGCAGTCGGCTTCGCCGTCGGCGCTGTGCTGTCGGGCGCGGCCGGCTTCATCGGCATGAACGTGTCGGTGCGCGCCAATGTGCGCACGGCCCAGGCCGCGACCAAGTCGCTCGCCGGCGGCCTCGACATCGCCTTCAAGGCCGGCGCCATCACCGGCATGCTGGTTGCGGGGCTGGCGCTGCTCGGCGTCACGCTCTATTTCGGTTTCCTCACCGGCACGCGGCATCTGGCGCCCAATGACCGCACCGTCATCGACGCCATCGTCGCCCTCGGCTTCGGCGCCTCGCTGATCTCGATCTTCGCCCGTCTCGGCGGCGGCATCTTCACCAAGGGCGCCGACGTCGGCGGCGACATGGTCGGCAAGGTGGAGGCCGGCATTCCCGAAGATGATCCGCGCAACCCGGCGACGATTGCCGACAACGTCGGCGACAATGTCGGCGACTGCGCCGGCATGGCCGCCGACCTGTTCGAGACCTACGCGGTGACCACGGTCGCCACCATGGTGCTGGCGGCGATCTTCTTCAAAGGCACGCCGCTGCTGCTGCCGACGATGATCCTGCCGCTCGCCATCGGCGGCGTCTGCATCATCACCTCGATCGTCGGCACCTTCTTCGTCAAATTGCCGGCGTCACAGTCGATCATGGGCGCGCTCTACCGCGGCCTGATCGTCACCGGCATCCTGTCGCTGATCGGCATCGCCGGCGTCATCGCTTACGTGCTGCCGCAGGGCTTCGCCACCGCGCTCTCCAGCGAAGCCAAGAGCTACACCGGCATGACGCTGTTCTTCTGCGGCATCGTCGGCCTCGCCGTTACGGGCCTGATCATTTGGATCACCGAGTACTACACGGGAACCGACTATCGTCCGGTCAAATCGATTGCGCAGGCTTCGGTCACCGGCCATGGCACCAACGTGATCCAGGGTCTTGCCGTCTCGATGGAGGCGACCGCCTTGCCGGCGATCGTCATCATCGCCGGCATCCTGATCACCTATAACCTTGCCGGCCTGTTCGGCATCGCCATCGCGGTCACTACCATGCTGGCGCTCGCCGGCATGATCGTCGCGCTCGACGCCTTCGGCCCGGTCACCGACAACGCCGGCGGCATCGCCGAAATGGCGGGTCTGCCGAAAGAGGTGCGCAAGTCGACCGACGCGCTCGACGCGGTCGGCAACACCACCAAGGCCATCACCAAGGGCTACGCCATCGGCTCGGCAGGCCTCGGCGCGCTGGTGCTGTTCGCGGCCTATAACCAGGACCTCGAGTTCTTCACCAAGACGGGCGTCGGTTACTTCCAGGGCGTCCAGCTCGACTTCTCGCTGAAGAACCCCTACGTCGTGGTCGGCCTGTTGTTCGGCGGCCTGCTGCCGTATCTGTTCGCCGCGTTCGGCATGACCGCGGTCGGCCGCGCGGCGCAATCGATCGTCGAGGAAGTGCGCCGGCAATTCCGCGAAGACCCCGGCATCATGAAGGGCACCTCGAAACCGAACTACAGCCGCGCCGTCGACCTGCTGACGAGGGCCGCCATCAAGGAAATGATCATCCCGTCGCTGTTGCCGGTGCTGTCGCCCGTCTTCGTCTATTTCGCGATCTATGTGATCGCGGGCGGCGGCGCGGCCGGCAAGTCGGCCGGCTTCTCGGCGCTCGGGGCCATGCTGCTTGGCGTGATCGTCACCGGTCTGTTCGTCGCCATCTCGATGACCTCGGGCGGCGGCGCCTGGGACAATGCCAAGAAATACATCGAGGATGGCCACTACGGCGGCAAGGGCTCCGACGCCCATAAGGCCGCGGTGACCGGCGACACTGTCGGCGATCCCTACAAGGACACGGCGGGCCCCGCCGTGAACCCGATGATCAAGATCACCAACATCGTCGCGCTGCTGCTGTTGGCGATCCTCGCGCACTGATGCGCGATCGAAAATGCAGAGGGCCCGCCTGGTGCGGGCCCTTTTTCGTCGCAAGTGCGGTGCCGTATCAGAGCTTCGGCGTCAGCGACCGCAGCACGCCGCTCAGATAGGCGAATTCCTTGCCGCCGGTCGGCGTCGTCTGCGACACAAAGTCGAACACCTTGCCGTCCTTCAAGCCGTAATTCGCTAGCCGCTCGACGCGGCGGTTCTTGTCGAAATAGACGGCGACGACGCGCTGGTCCTTCACCTCATACGGCATGAAAGCGGCGGAGCGTTGCGAGGTCTGCGAAATATAATAGAACGCTTCGCCGCTGACGGTGGCGACGGTCGAGGGCGTGCCGAGCACGATCAGCACCTGCTCCTGGGTGGCGCCGATCGGAATCTGTTCGAGCGCGCCTTCCTGGACGACGTAGCCGCGCTGCAACGTCTCGGTAAAACCGCCGCAGCCGGCAAGCGCGAGGCTTCCGGCGAGCACCAGCGCGAACCGGCTCGGCCGGTTGTTCCAATTCGTCATCGACCCCAAGCGCGGCACCGTGATTTCGATCTTGCGTTGGCGAGGGCGTTGACGTACCGGGCGGCAATGCCGGTCAACTCCGAACCAACGCAATGATTTTCCCCCTGTTTCGCCGCAAGCCGCGCGGCGCCGACACCATTTCGACCCTGTATGGCATGATCGTGGCGCAGGCGCGATTGCCGACCTTTTATCGGGACTATGCCGTCGCCGATACGGTTAATGGCCGTTTCGACCTCATCGTGCTGCACCTCGCCATGGTGCTGGATCGGCTGGCGCAGGATCCGGCGATGCAGACGTTGGGGCAGGGCATTTTTGACCGCTTTTGCCTGGATATGGACCATAACTTGCGGGAAATGGGAGTGGGCGACCTTAAGGTGCCGAAAGAGATGCAGCGCATGGCCGAGGCGTATTATGGCCGCGCGCAAGCCTATCGGAACGCCTGGGCGGCCGCGGACGATGGGGTGCTGGTGCAGGCCTTGGAACGCAATATCTATGGCGCGGGATCGGTGCCCGCGGCGGCCCGCCTTGCGGCCTATGTACGGCAGGCGCTAGGTCAGCTCGCCGCCCAACCGGTAAGCAGTCTTGCGGCCGGGACGCTGCGGTTTCCTCAGCCGATGGGTTAGAAGCTATTTGTAAGAGACTGTTTGAATGAGCAAATCACCAATCCCTTGGAGTGTGCCTGTTGTCGTGGACGATATCCCGGAAACCGGGCTGCATCTGGCGATCGAGGCGCCGGCAACAGCGCGCGCAGAACTCGCCCAGCTCGCGGGCTTGCGCGACTTGCCGCGGCTTTCGGCGGCATTCGATCTGACGCGCAAGGGTGCCGGCGTCCATGTCCGTGGTCAGGTGAGCGCGCAAGTCGGGCAAACTTGCGTGGTGACGCTCGAGCCGATCGAAAACGCGATGGAAGAGGCGGTCGATCTTGAGTTCGCGCCGGCAAGCGGTGTCGAACCGAAGGCCAAAGTCGCCCGCAAACGCGTCGCGGACGATGACGAGGGGCCGGAGCCGCTGGTCGGCGGCGTTGTCGATCTGGGTGCGCTCGCGGCCGAGTTCCTCATTCTTGGCATCGATCCCTATCCGCGTAAGGCAGGCGCCGAATTCGCGCCGCCGAAGCAGGACGACGCCGGCGAACACCCCTTTGCAGCCCTGGAATCGCTTAAAAAGACCCTCGGCGGCGGCCAAACGTGAGCGAATGGCCCGCTGTGGGGCAATAAATCGACTTGTGGGAAAACCGGCTTGTCTGGCGTGGCCGGGCGGCTATGGTCGCCCCGTGCGTCATACCCATCGGACTAGCTCGCCGGCGTCCAGTCCCGCGCCGCCAAGGTCGGCCCATGCCTGACAAGGCCCGCATCGCGCTTGACGCTATGGGCGGCGACCACGGCCCTTCGGTGGTCCTGCACGGCGCCGACATTTCGCTCGTGCGCCACCCCGACATCGCGTTTCTGGTCTACGGCGACCGCGCGGTGATCGATCCCGTGCTCGACAAGCTGCCGAGGCTCAAGGCCAACGCGCAGGTGGTGCACACCGACGTCGCGATCCGCATGGACGACAAGCCGAGCCAGGCGCTGCGCCATGGGCGGTGGAAGTCATCGATGTGGCTCACCCTCGACGCGGTGAAGAAAGGCGAGGCCGACGTCGCGGTCTCGGCCGGCAATACCGGCGCGCTGATGGCAATGTCGCGTTTCAATCTGAGAATGATCGAGGGCATCGAGCGCCCGGCGATCGCGGCACTGTGGCCGACCCTGCGCGGCGAGTCGGTGGTGCTCGATCTCGGCGCCTCGATCGGCGCCGACGAGCATCATCTCCTCAATCTCGCGGCGATGGGCAGCGCCATGGCGCGCGTTTTGTTCGATATCGAACGGCCAAGCGTCGGCCTGCTCAATATCGGGGTTGAGGAAGTCAAAGGCCTGGAGCAAGTGCGCGAGGCCGGCCGCCTGCTGCGCGTCGGCAATTTCCCGCATCTCAACTACGTCGGCTTCGTCGAGGGCGACGACATCGGCAAGGGCACGGTCGATGTCGTGGTCACCGAAGGTTTCGCCGGCAACATCGCCCTCAAGGCCGCCGAGGGCACCGCGCGGCAATTTGCCCAGTACTTGAAAAGCGCCATGAACCGCACCTGGGCGGCGCGCCTCGGCTATCTCCTGTCGCGCAGCGCCTTCCGCGCGTTGCGCGACAAGATGGACCCGCGCAAGTCGAACGGCGGCGTCTTCCTTGGCCTCAACGGCATCGTCATCAAGAGCCACGGCGGCACCGATGCCGAGGGTTTCGCTTCGGCGATCGACATGGGCTATGACATGTTCCGCTACGAGTTGCTCGCCAAGATCGGCGAGTCGATGGCGCGCGATCTGCAGGCAAGTGCCACGGCGCGCATGGCGAACGGAGCAATCTCTTGACGGTGATGCGGTCGGTCGTGCTCGGGTGCGGCAGCTATCTGCCCACCCGCATCCTCAGCAATGACGAGCTGGCGAAGTCGGTGCAGACCACCGACGAATGGATCGTCCAGCGCACCGGCATCCGCGAACGTCACATTGCCGCGCCCGGGGAGTTGACCTCCGACCTCGCGCTCAATGCAGCGCGCGCGGCGCTTGCCAATGCCCATGTCGAAGCGTCCTCGATCGATCTGATCGTGCTTGGCACGTCGACGCCGGACCAGACCTTTCCGGCGACCGCCGTTACGGTGCAGGCCGGCCTCGGCATCAACCACGGCGCCGCCTTCGACCTCCAGGCCGTGTGCTCGGGTTTCGTTTACGCGCTGTCGGTCACCGATGCGATGCTCAAGAGCGGCATCGCCAAACGCGCGCTGGTGATCGGGGCCGAGACTTTCTCCCGCATTCTCGACTGGAACGACCGCACCACCTGCGTGTTGTTCGGCGACGGCGCCGGCGCCCTGGTGCTTGAGGCGCAACCGCAGGCCGGCACGACGGCTGACCGCGGCATCCTAACCACCCATCTGCGCTCCGACGGCCGCTTCAAGAGCAAGCTCTATGTCGATGGCGGGCCATCCTCGACCCAGACCGTCGGCCATCTGCGCATGGAGGGGCGCGACGTGTTCAAGCACGCGATCGCCATGATCACCGACGTGATCGACGACGCCTTCAAGGCGACCGGGACGGGCGCGTCCGACATCGATTGGTTCGTGCCGCACCAGGCCAACAAGCGCATCATCGACGGATCGGCCCATAAACTCGGTATTGCGCCGGAAAAAGTGGTGATTACGGTCGATCGGCACGGCAATACGTCGGCAGCCTCGATCCCGCTGGCGCTCAGCGACGCCGTGGCAGATCGCCGGATCAAACGCGGCAATCTCATTCTGCTCGAAGCCATGGGCGGCGGCTTCACCTGGGGCTCGGCGCTGCTGCGCTGGTAGGCGGCCACCGGGCGGTGATCGTCGGTCGGATTGCAATTTAGGAAAATTCTCGGTTATCCGGCCGGACGGACCGGCCTCAGGCTGTGGCGGCGAGCCCATCACAAATTGACCGAGGCCGGTTGACCCATCGGTATGATGCTAATATCGTCGATAATTCAGCGAGATACTTCGCCAGGGGCAGGGCAGGCGATGTCTGGTAAAACGGTGACGCGGGCGGACCTCTGCGAGGCGGTCTACCAGAAGGTCGGCCTTTCGCGGACGGAATCCGCCGCGCTCGTGGAGTTGGTGCTCAAGGAGATCACCGACTGCCTTGAGCGTGGAGAAACCGTGAAACTTTCCTCGTTCGGGTCGTTTGTGGTGCGCAAGAAAGGCCAGCGCATCGGGCGCAACCCGAAGACCGGCAAGGAAGTGCCGATCTCGCCGCGCCGGGTGATGGTGTTCAAGCCGTCGGCGATCCTCAAGCATCGCATCAACGGTCACGCCGAGCCGGCCTGACGTCATCGGCCTTCGTTCCAGTACCGCGTTCATGACAACAAGGAGAGGGGCCGCTTTGGATCACAAGGCGCCGGAAGCGTTCCGCAGCATCAGCGAAGTGGCGGCCGAACTCGATCTGCCGCAGCACGTGCTGCGATTCTGGGAAAGCCGCTTCCACGACATCCGGCCGATGAAACGTGGCGGCGGACGGCGCTACTACCGGCCCGAGGATGTCAATCTTCTGCGCGGGATCCGCCATCTGTTGTACGGCGAGGGCTACACCATCCGCGGCGTGCAGCGCATCTTGCGCGAAGAGGGCGCCAAGTTCGTCGCCGCCGTCTGGCAGGAAGGCGCGCCACAGCCGCCGCATGGCGCCACGGAAGACGAAGATTTCGCCGAAGAAGCAGCCTCGGCCGAAGCCGAGGCCGTCGACGAGGCACGCGGCATCGGTAGCAGGCTCTCCGCGCTGATCGGGCGCGATCTCGGCGACCGCGGCGACGACGTCGAGGCCCGCCGCGATCCGCCGCTCAAGGGCGCGCCGGAGCCTCGCGTCGAGCCGACCGACCGCGCGATCCATGGCGCCGGTCCTGGCGTGCCGTCACCGGCATCTGCCGCGCCGCCGATCCCGGCAGGCCGTCTCGGGCGTGAGGACGTGCGCAAGTTGCACGCCGCGCTGCATGAACTTGCCGAATGCCGCAAGTTGATCGAAGCCGCGGTTGCGCACGAGCCACGATCGCAGTGAAAATGAACGTCGCCCACACCATGCGGGGGCTGGTTGCAGCGTCCGGCTTCGGCACCGAGGTGATCGACGCGCCAGGTGCCGTCGAAACTGCGTATTGACTCCGATGCTCGATCGCCTGCCGCGCGCACCACAAGCCGCCGGCGACGCTTCGGTCCGGTCGGAGAGAACCTCCAGGGACGATGGGCTCGAGGCCGCAAAAATCGCGGCCATTGTTTTGATGCTCGTCAACCACCTGCTGCTGGCCTGGCCGCTGCCGTGGTCCTTGTGGGGCTATGTGCTCGGCCGCTCCTGTGTGCCGCTGTTCACGATCATCATGGTCGCTCGCCTCGCTGAGGGCGGCCCGGAGCGCTCCGGACGCATGCTGTGGTGGCTCTGCATCACCGCTGTCCTGACCCAGCCCATTTACTTCGCCGTGACGGCGAACTGGCCGTTGCGCGCCAATGTATTGGTGGCACTCGCCGCCGGTGTATTCCTGATCGAACTCGTCCGGCGTGAGCACTATCTGGCGCTGGCCGTCGCCATCTTGGCAGTGCTCGCGATGCAGCCCTGGCTCGATCCGGGCGCGACAGCGCCGATCGGCATGGTCATCGCCTACGGCACCTGGCGGCGTCATCGATGGGTCGGGATTGCGGCCGTCTGCGCGCTGGCCGCGCTCAGCACCTATATCATCGCACCCTATTACCCGTTCGCGGGTTTGGGCGTTCTGGCCACGCCATTGATCCTGCTTGCGAGCCCCCGCCTGGCGGACCTGACCCCGCGGTTGCCTCGCGCGACCTTCTATGCCTTCTACCCGGCGCACCTGCTGGCGATCTGGCTGGTTTACGGAGCCTATCCTTAGGGGCGTCGTACGTTGCCGCGGTGGGATTTGAACGCATCCCCGTGGCGCGCGACTAAGTCTCAGGTAGAATAGCCGGAAGCGAAAGTCCGGTGGGGGAATGACGGAAAATGCGCGGCGTCCTGGTTGCGGTCTTGCTCGTCGCCGCGCTGCTTGGCGCAACGCCACCGGCGCGCGCCTTCATTGCGCCGCCACCGCCGCCGAGCACGGCTACACCTGTGCCGCCACTCGTCTGGTACGGCGTCGCCTCGATCGGCTGCGCCACGGTGTCGCCGATGGCCGGCACCCTGCTGCTCGGGCGCGAACTGACGGTCATGGAAGTCGACCGTATGACGCTGTCGTGCTTCCTCGGCCCGCTCGGCTGGGTGCTGGGTCCTCAGCTGTTCCCCGATCCGGTTCTCACCGCGCTGCCGCCCAATTCACCCAATCAGCCGCCGCCGCGGCAGGCGCGCGGCCGCCACATCGACATTCCGCCGCGCGGCCTCACGGCGTTCGTGCCCAACGAAATCCTGTGGGAGGTCGATAGCGGCGCGCCGGCGCAATATGCCGCCGACGTGGCGCGGCGGCTCGGCCTGACGTTGCTGGAGACGCAAAGTTTCTCGCTCACCGGCCGCACGCTGCAGCGCTGGCGCATTGACGCCAACAGCTCGGTGCGCGGCACCTTGGGCAGGCTGCTGCCGTTCACCCGGATAACGGCGCAGCCGAATTTCGTCTTCCGCTTCGGACAAGCGCAACCGCCGGCGCAAACGGAGGCCGGTGCGCAATACGTCGTGCCCAAGCTGCATTTGATGGAGGCGCACAAGATCACCAGCGGCGACGACGTGCTGGTGGCGGTGATCGATTCCAAAATTGACGCCAGCCATCCCGATCTCGCAGGTGTGATCGTCGACCAATATGACGCACTCGGGGGCGACACGGCGGCCCATATGCATGGCACTGGCATGGCCGGCGCCATCGCCGCGCACACCAAGCTCCTCGGTGTCGCGCCGAAAGTGAAACTGCTCGCGGTCCACGCGTTCTCCGGCGACAAAGACGGGGCGCAGGGCACCACCTTCAGCATCCTCAAAGGACTCGATTGGGCGGCGAGCAAGCAGGCGCGTATCGTCAACATGAGCTTTGCGGGCCCGCCAGACCCGATGCTCACCGAAATGCTGGGCAAGGCGCACGCCCGCGGCATGGTGCTGATCGCGGCGGTCGGTAATGCCGGGCCGCGCGCACCGCCGATGTATCCGGCGGCCGATCGCGTCGTCATTGGCGTGACCGCCACCGACGCCGACGACAAATTGCTGCCGCAGGCCAACCGCGGCCCGCAGGTGGCGATCGCCGCGCCCGGCGTCATGGTGCTCGAGCCGGCGCCCGATGGCGGCTATCAGGTGACGACTGGCACTTCGGTCGCCGCAGCGCATGCCAGCGGCGTCGCGGCGCTGCTGTTGGCGCGCAATCCCAAGCTCACGCCGGACCAGGTGCGCGGGCTGCTGGTCAGATCGGCGCGCGCGGTTCCGGGCGCCAAGCGCGACATCGGCGCAGGCGTAATCGATGCCCTGGCGGCGGTCGACGCCATCAAGCGCTGACGGCGGCTGCGGTAAAACCAGAGGGGAATTTGGTCGGGGCGGCGGGATTTGAACCCACGACCCCTTGTCTCCCAGACAAGTGCGCTAACCGGGCTGCGCTACGCCCCGACCGGAACGGCGCGGACTATAGGGATGCGCCTATCGCGGCGCAATGACGCTTCAATCCAGCGAAATTCCGGTTGTCTTGGAGCGAGTTAACGGAATATGCACGCCTGTCGGACCTAATCCGCGTCGGAACCGTTCCTGTATCCCGATGTGGCCATGGCCGAGGCTATTCCAGCACGACTCGACGCGCATTTTGCCGCCCGTGCGGACGCTGAGCGGGCGCGGACATCGCCGGCCGCGGCGATCGGCGATATCCGCATTGCCGTCTACGGCGATCTTGCGGCCATCGAGAGCGAATGGCGCGCCTTCGAGCCTCAGGCTGACGGCACCGTGTTCCAATGCTTCGATTGGTTGGCGACCTGGCAGCGCACGATCGGCGCGCGCAACGGCGTGCAGCCGGCCATCGTGGTCGGACGCGACGGGGCGGGGCCTATCCTGTTCTTGCTGCCGCTGGCGGTCCGCGCCGTCGGGGTGGCGCGCGAACTGACCTGGCTCGGCTCCGAGTTGTGCGACTACAACGGACCGCTGTTGGCGCCGGTATTCTCCGGGCGCATCGACCGCGCGCGCTTCCTGACGCTGTGGCAGGAGATCACGCGCGACATGCAGGCGCAGCAGCGGCTGCGCTTCGATGTGATCGCGTTCGACAAGATGCCGGATATGGTCGGCGCGCAGCAAAACCCGATGCGCTACCTCGGCGGGGCGGTCAATCCGAGCGGCGCTTATCTGACGCATCTTTCCGGCGACTGGGAAGCGTTTTACACCGCGGCACGTTCCTCGGCGACGCGCCGGCGCGACCGCACCAAGCGCAAGAAGCTCAGCGAGTTCGGCGTCATCAATTTTGTCACGCCGGCGACCGAGGACGACATCCTGAGTTCGCTCGACACTATGATGGCGCAGAAGGCGCGCTCTTTTGCCCGCATGGGCGTCGGCAATCTGTTCGCCAAACCGGGCTATGCGGATTTCTTTCGGGCGCTCGCGATTAGTCCGGCGACACGATCGCTGGTCCATGTCAGCCGGCTCGACGTCGGAGCGGCGCCGGCGGCGGTCAATCTCGCGCTGGTCCATCGCGGCCGCTATTACCATCTGCTGGCGAGCTACACCGACTGCGAATTGTCGCGCTTCGGGCCGGGCGCCGCGCATCTGCACGACCTGATGCATCACGCGATCGATCGCGGTTGCGCCGTTTTCGATTTCACCATCGGCGACGAACGCTACAAGCGCGATTGGTGCGATACCGAGCTCAAACTCTACGACATCATCGCGCCGGTGACCTGGCGCGGCGCGCTCGTCGCCACGCCGAAGCTTGCCGCGAGACGGCTCAAGCGTTGGATCAAGCAGACGCCGGTCTTGTGGACGATCGCGACCAAATTCCGCGAAGTCGTCGGAGGTTTGCGCGCGAAGGGCGATAAATCGGCGGGAAACCCATCCGACTGAAGATTTCTGCGTCCCGCAGGGGTTAGGGGCGCCGCGCAGCATAAAGGTTAACCGCAAGCAGTCCCATACCGATCGCATTTCGGCGGCGTTGTAGAGAGCAATATCTGCACCCTTGCCGTATAAATATTTCGAGCCTGTGCGGGGTCTGAATGACGTTTGTCGATCTGACGCAAAAATGGGTGATGGCGCCCCGACGCTTTGTCCTGGGGTTCCGACGCCATGTCGCCGCGCAGGTCGCCGCCCAGCTCACGCACGAGCATGCCACAACCAAGAAACTCGCCGGTGGCGCGTTCATCATCCGCATCGCCAGCGCCGGCATCGTCTTCATCTCGCAGGTTCTCATCGCGCGCTGGATGGGCAGCTACGAATTCGGCGCCTATGTTTATATGTCGACCGCGCTGGTGCTGGTGAGCGAACTCGTCCACTACGGCCTGCCGCTGACCGCGCAGCGTTTCATTCCGGAATATGCCCAGGAAGGCGCATTTGATCTGCTGCGCGGGTTTTTGTCCGGCAGCCGGTGGCTGGTCTTTGCGTTTGGCACCGGCGTCGCGCTGGTCGGCGCACTCATCGTTTACGCGCTCGGCCCGCGGGTCGACGCCCATCTGGTCTGGCCCTATTACTTGGCCTTCGCGGCGCTACCGTTCTTCGCGCTGACCGTGATGAACGATGGCGTGGCGCGCGCCTACAACTGGATCGATGTCGCGCTGCTGCCTGCTTACATCGTTCGTCCCTTGACGTTTATCGTGTGCGTTGCGGGTCTGTATGCGGCGCACATGCACCTGAATGCGACCACCGTGATGGGCGCGCTGGTCGCCACCGGATGGTTTGCCGCGCTGTTGCAACTCGTTCAGATCGATCGCAAGCTGAAGATCGCAACCCCGCCTGGCCCCAAGCGCTTTGAGGTCAAGCGTTGGCTCGGCACCGCTTCCCCGATTATTTTCGGCTGGGGTTTCTATACCCTGCTGCTGTCGATCGACGTCCTGCTGCTCAAGCAGTTCACTCCGGAGGAGGTGGTCGCGCACTACTACGCGGCCGGCAAGGTGCTGGCGCCGGTCAGCATCATTATTTTTGCGGTCGCGGCGGCGGCGGCGCACCGCTACACCGATTACCAGGTGGCCGACGACCGTGAAGGGCTCGTTCTGTTTGCCGGCAACACCGTACGCTGGGTATTTTGGCCTTCGCTGGCGCTGACTCTGGTTATTGTCGCGTTCGGCCGCGAACTGCTCAGCCTGTTCGGGCCGGCCTTCGTCTCCGGTTATCCGGTGATGCTCATACTCGCCATTGGACAGATGGCGCGCGCAGCGGTCGGACCGGCGGAGCGGGTGCTGAACATGCTCGGCCAGCAGCGTGCTTGCGCCTTCGCCTACGCCGCACTCTTCGCCTTTGATCTCGGTGCGTGCCTGCTGCTGGCGCCGGTCTATGGCGCCGTCGGTGCAGCAATCGCCACAGCCAGCACGTTCGTCTTGGAGTCGGTGCTCCTGTTTGCGATTGCCAAGCGCAAACTCGGCTTGCATCTGTTCATCTGGCGGTTTTCGCGCACGGTCGCCCAAGAGAGCGGCGTCGCTGACGGCCAATTGAAAGCGGCCCGGCCCAATTATTAGCCGCCGTTAACTTTCTTGCGCTATCGAAACCCGGCCGCCAGGGCAGCGGCAGGAGATCTTTTCATGCAGGCGGCGGCGCCGGCGATCACGGGTCGCATTTTTGCGACGAGGAATTTCCTGTTCTTCGTCGCGGTGCTGCTCATGCATTGGACGCTGCCGCGGCCGGCGCCCGCCGACGTGCTGTTCATCATCGCGTTTCTGCCTTCGCTCCTGGTCAATCCGAGCGTCAACCGTCAGGCCCTGGTTTTCGTCGCGCTTATCCTGGTGTGGACCTTTTCGGTTTTCATTTCCTCCATCCATGTGCTGGCCGATCCGGCGGTGCAGTTTCAACTGCTGGCGCACACCTTCGTTGCCACGCTCGGCGTGACCGCCTGCCTCGTCGCGCTCAGTTGGCGCGAGCGGGACTTTCATACCTTCATGAAGGTTTATCTCGTGGCCTGTTGCATCGCCGCGACCTTGGGGATCGTCGGATTTATCGGTCAGGTGGATCTGTTCCTCTGGGACGGCCGCGCCAAAGGCCTGTTTGATGAGCCGATCGCATTCGGCGGCTTTCTGCTGCCGGGCGTATTCGGCGCTCTCTATATGCTCAGCTACCGGCGCGGGATGATTTTCCCGCTCGCCGCGTTGGTCTTGTGTATCTCCGGAGTGCTGTTGTCGTTCTCGCGCGCCGATATTTTTTCGCTGACGGTCGTCGGGTCTCTCTATTTTGTCGTGCTCAACCGCGACCGTCCGAAACGAGCGGTCGCGCTGCTTGTGATCGGCGCGCTCGCTGTCGTCGTGCTGACGGGCATCGCCTTGCTGAGTTTTCCGGGGTTCGAGCAAAAGCTGCTCAGCCGCGCGACGTTGGCCGAGCCTTACGACGTCGGCCGCGAGGGCCGCTACGCCCGCTATTTCCTCAGCATTCCGCTGATTCTGGACAATCCGCTCGGGCTCGGCATGCTGCAGTTCGACAAATTGTTCCCCGAGCCGATCCACAACGTGTTCATCAGCTCGTTCGTCAACTATGGCTGGGTGGCGGGGGTGGTTTGGATCTTGTTGACGGCGCTGTCCTTCAAGGTCGCCCTTGCGAACGAACGGGCCACCAAAAGTCCGGTCGCGGTCTGGCTGTCGTTTTCGGTGCTTGCCCAGCTGCCATGCGGCATGCTGCAGCAGGTCGAACATTGGCGGCACTTGTGGCTGCTGCTCGGATTGCTGTGGGGTTTCAACGCGAGGAATTTTGCGGCCGTGCCGCATCCAGGCCGCGTCTGGGACGCACCGACGGTCATGCGCCCTGCAGCCGGGCTACCGCGATAGATTTCCACCGGCGCGCATGAGCGCCGCGGCTTCCGGCAGCAACTTGCCATGCTCGTCGAGCAGACCCCAATCGGGGGCGTCGTAGTCGTAGTAGAAGGCCGGCCCGAATTTATCGCGGCGATTTTTCGCCAGCGCCGCGAAGAAATGCGCAACGGCCTGCGCGCGGCTTTCCCCGTTGCTCGTCGGAAACTGGGCTTTGCGCCAGCCAAACTCGGTGATCCAGAACGGCAGATCAGACCCAAGCGCGGCGCTGTCCCGCGCGAGCGTCGCCGCCATCGAGGCTTCGACGTCGTTGGCTTTGGGATAGATGTGCAAGCCATAGCCGTCGACATGGTAGCGCGCGTTGCTCAGGTAATTCACGCCGTCCAGATCGCGCAGCGACGCGACGAAAGCTGCCGGGTTCGGCAGATGATGCGGCGGGATGTCCCAACCTTCGTCGGCATGCGCCATGCCAAAGGTGATGATCTTTGCGTCGGGGAAGTATCGCGGATCGCGGATCACTTCCGCCGCCGTTTGGAGAAACCGCGCATAGCCGCGCGCCGCGACACGAATATCATTCGCTGTCGCCGGGCGGCCGAACGGGACATCGCCGTTGAAACAGACCCAGTCGACCTCGTTGCCGATCTCGAACGCATCGACCGTCAGGTTGGCGGCTTTCAGCGAAGACAGTAGTCCGCGCAGCCGGCTCTGAAACTTGCTTGTGTTGATCTTGCTGAGCTTGAGCGAGCCGCTTTCCCAGCCGCAGCGTCTCTTGAACAGCCACCCGGCATTCTCGGCCTTGGCCGCTTCGCCGTCGTAATCGGAGGCGTCCTGGATGACCACGACCAGCATTTTCAAATTGGCATGCTTTGCCATGCGCACGACGTCGACAAAATCCTGCGTCCGGTCGGGGGCATAGGCAAAGGCGTCGCGAAACCAGTGCAGGCCGGTCGCGCCGATACCCGCGACAATCTCCGCCTGTTTTGCTTTGGGCAGCCAGATCGTATTCGAGCGGCAGAGGCCGACTTCGAAACCGGGCATTTGGGCGCCGCTTGCAAAAGCGGACAGCAGGACAGCGGTTGTGGCGCACAAAAGGCCGAAACCGAGCCGCCTGCCGGTCGACGCCATCGCGTTCAATACGCGTTTTCGGTCTTGAGCAACGCGAACGGGGTTCGGCCGAGGATGTAAAGGTCGAGCAGCAGCGACCAGTTTTCGATGTAATAGAGGTCGTGCTCGACGCGTTGCTGGATCTTCTCGTGCGTATCGGTCTCGCCGCGCCCGCCGTTGATCTGAGCCCAGCCGGTAATACCCGGCTTGACGCGGTGGCGCGCGAAATAACCGTCGACCGCTTCGTCGTAGAGCTTGGCTTCGGCCTTGGCGTTGACCGCGTGCGGACGCGGACCGACCAGCGACAGATTGCCCTTGAAGACGACATTGAACAGTTGCGGCAGTTCGTCGAGGCTGGTCTTGCGGATGATGCGGCCGACGCGGGTCACACGCGGGTCGTCCTTGGTGACGAGCTTGCTGGCGGTGGCGTCAGATTTGTCGACGTACATCGAGCGGAATTTGTAGACCTCGGTCAGATCGTTGTTGAAGCCGTAGCGCTTCTGCTTGAACAGCACTGGCCCGCGGCTCTCGAGCTTGATGGCGAGCGCGATTGCCGCCATCACCGGCAGCAACAGCAAAATCGCCAAGCCGCCGATGAGCTTGTCGAACAGCCATTTCATCACGACGTCCCAATCGGCGATCGGCCGATCGAATACGTCGAGCACCGGCACGTTGCCGATGTAGGAATAGGAGCGGGGACGGAATTGCAGCTTGTTGGTGTGGGCGGCAAGCCGGATGTCGACCGGCAGCACCCACAGCTTCTTCAGCATCTGCAGGATACGCTCTTCCGCCGAAATCGGCAGCGAGAAGATGACCAGGTCGACGCGGGTGCGCCGGCCGAATTCGACCAGATCGTCGACGATGCCGAGCTTGCGCTCGCCGGCGCAGTCCTGGCTGCTGCGGTCGTCGCCGCGATCGTCGAACAGGCCCATGATCTTGACGTCGGAATCCTTCTGCCGCCGCAGCTCTTCGATGACGTGCTCGCCCGGGACACCGCCGCCGACGATCACCGTGCGGCGGGTGAGACGGCCTTCGCGCGTCCATTTGCGTACCAGGAGGAACAGAAAGCGGCGCGACGTTACCAGCGCGAGCAAGCCGACGACGTAGAAGCTGCCGAGCCAGACGCGGGAGAACATGTCGCCGGCCTTGGCGAAAAACGAAGCGCCAATGACGATAAGGAAGACGACCGACCACGCCGAAGCCAGCCGCATGTATTGCTTCTCGTGGCCGCGGAACGCTTGGACTTGATAGATGTCGGCGGTTTGGAACGCGAGCATCGACAGCACGGCGATCGCGAAAATCGCGCCCGCGTAGGTCCAGAATAGGGATTCGCTCAGGCCGAGATAGGTCACGAAGACGGCGAAGCCGACCAGCGCGATCAGCGCAAACTCGAACATGCGCACAAAGCCGGCAAGGACGATCGGCGAGATCGCGGTTGGCGTGGGACCGGCTGCGACCGCGAGCGCTTCCGGCGTCAACGGCCGGGCTTTGCCTCCGGCCCGTGGGCCGCTGCGCAGCCGGTCGAGAAACGCGGTTGCGCCGGTTGCATCGATCGATGGGCGAGTGCCGATATCCGTCATGCCAAATCGATCGGCCGCCCGCGAGCCCCCCGGAGCGACGGCCGAGATCGTCCCTAATTCACGGAAATTTCTAAGGAAAGACTCTCAAAAAAGACTTATCGGAATACGTGAAAAGCCATTAATGCGGTCGCTCGCGGTGCACGGCGTCGAGCGCCGTCCGATATGCGGACAGCACCCCGTCGACCATGGTTTCGACCGAAAACGACGCCTTTACCTGCTCGTTAAGCTTTCGCGTGACGTCGGCCATCTCGCCCGACCGGTCCAGGGCCCAGGCGATGGCGCTGGCCAGCGCTGCAGCGTCCTGTGGCGGTATCAAGGTATGGGAGAGGGGGCCGTAGATTTCGGGAATGCCGCCGACATTGGTGGTGATCAGCGGTTTGCCGCCAGCGGCGGCTTCCAGCACGACGTAAGGCAGCGATTCCGCCCGGGAGGGAACAACCATGATACGGCCGAGCGTCAGCGCTTTGTAAGCCGGCATCGCCCCCGTGAATCGCACCAGGGTTGTGAGGCCGAGCGTCTCGGTCTGAGTCTGTAAGGCGCCCCGATCCGGACCGTCGCCGACCAGCGTTGCGGAAACCGCGCGGCCGGAATCGCGCAAGCGGGCGAGGGCGTCGAGCAACACGTCGATGCCCTTGACCGGCCGCAATTCGCCCATGAAGACGAGATCGGTCGCGTCGGGCACGGATTCGATTGGCTTGAATTCGGCCTGCGATACGCCGTTGTGGACGATGCGCACCAGGCCGCCCGGGTTGCCGATCTTGCCGCGGAAAATGTTGGCGCTATAGGCGCTTTCGAACAGAAACAGATCGCCGCGCAGCATCAACAGGCGCTCGGTCGCCAAATAGAATTTGCCAGCAAGGGTTTCGTGTCCGAACAACAGGCTGCCGCCGTGCGGCGTATAGGCGCGGATCGGACGCTTGCCGCCGAACGACAGCCGGGCATAGGCGCCGCCTTTGGCGCCGTGCCCATGCACCACGTCGGCTTCGGTGTCGCGGGCGCGGCGCACGACGTGGGCGAGCGCCATGAGGTCGCCGGGATTGGCATGACGGCGCATCGGGAAGCGGCTGAGGCCGAGTGCCAGCGACGGTTCGAGCAGGCGCAACGTATCTTCGGCGCGGGCGCCACCGGTGTTCGAATCGGCGATCAAGCCGACGCGGTGCCCGCGCGCGGTCTGTTCGCGGGTGAGATCGAGCACGTGGCGAAACAGCCCCCCGACCGGCGCGCGGAACACGTGCAGGATGTTCAAAGGTTTCATGTCTTGCGAATCCGTCCCGGCCCCACTGGAAAACGGCGCGATTAGGGAGCCTGGACGGTTAATAATATCTAACAAAACGAAGCTTTGCCGGGCGAAATTAACGCAGAAGAAACCATAATAGGTTGTGATCCAAGCGCACCGTCAGTGCGTGCGTTTGGAGTGAGCATGTTGTTTCGTAAAAAGTCGAAAGCTGCCGTTGCGTCGCCCTCGCCTGCCAAGGTCCAGGAAACAGCGGCCGGCGAGCCCGACATGCGCAGTCTGGGCCGCATTCTCTGGGCCAAGAAGACTAAGATCGTCGCGATCACGCTGCTCTTCGCCGCCGCCGCATTTGCCGTCGTCAACACCGTCACGCCGCGCTATCGCTCCGAATCGCGGTTGCTGTTGGAAACCCACGAGAACGTGTTCCTGCGCGCCGAAGCCGACAAGAACGGCGGCGACCGCAACACGCTCGATCCCGACGCGGTGACCAGCCAGACCCAGCTCGTGCTGTCGCGCGACCTGGCGCGCGACGTGATCAAGAAGGAAAAGCTCGCCACTCTGCCGGAATTCGATCCGGCCATGGGTCACATGTCGATTTGGAAAAACGTCCTCGGCCTCTTCGGCATCGGGCGCGATCCCGGCTCGATGTCGGCAGAAGAGCGCACGCTGGAATCCTATTACGACCGGCTCAACGCGTATGCGATCGACAAATCGCGCGTCATCGTCGTCGACTTCGATTCGGCCAATCCCGATCTCGCCAGCCGCGTTGCCAATACGATCGCCGAGACCTATCTCAAGATGCAGCAGGCCGCGAAGCAGGAGCAGACCCACGCCGCCGGCGCCTGGCTTGCCGGCGAGATCGCGGGGTTGCGCACCAAGGTCGCCGATGCCGAGGCTAAGGTCGACGCCTATCGCGCGACGGTCAATCTGTATCCCGGCTCCAACAACACGTCGTTGTCGGCGCAGCAGTTGACCGAAATCAATTCACAGATTGCCGCCGCGAGCGGGCAAAAGGCGGATCTCGAGGCGCGCGCGAAGCAGCTGCGCGACCTGATCCGCTCGGGCAGGCCGATCGAATCGTCCGACATTGCCAATTCCGAATCCATGCGCCGCCTGATCGAACAGCGCAGCGTGCTGCGCTCGCAACTCGCCGAGCAGTCGACCACGCTGCTCGACCAGCATCCGCGCATCAAGGAATTGAAGGCGCAGATTGCCGAGGCAGACCGCGCAATTCTTCTCGAAGGCGAACGGCTGGCACGCCAGCTCGACAATGACGCCAAGATTGCCGGCGACCGTGTGGGAACGCTGACCGCGAGCCTCGATTCGGCGAAAAAGATCGCCGCGCAGACGACGGGGCAGGATCTGCAGCTGCGGGCGCTGGAGCGCGACGCCAAAGCCGAGCGCGATCTGCTGGAGTCCTATCTCGCCAAATATCGCGAGGCGACGGCACGCGAAAACATCAATGCCGCGCCGCCCGAGGCGCGCATCATTTCCCGCGCCAGCCCGGCGATCAAGCCGGCCTTCCCGAAGAAGGTGCCGACCGTCCTGATCGCGGCCTTTGCCGGTTTTGCACTGTCGGCGGGCTTCATCGTTACCGGCGCGCTGTTAGCGGCACCGTCGCCGTCGTCACCCTACGCTTATCAAGCTCCGGAAATGGCAGTGCGCCCGGCGCGGGTCGATGCGCCGCCTTTGATGCCGATGGCGTCTGTGCCCGGCGCCATGATGGGGGCGGCCGTGACGGTGGAACAGGTCGCCAGGAGCATGCGCCATGGCGGCGATGACCGGCGCCGGGTCATCGTGGTCGGGACCATGCGCAACGTCGGCACGACCCATGCCGCGATTGCGCTTGCCCGCACGCTCGCGCAAGACGCCACTGTCGCGCTGGTGGATATGGCGTTCGGTTCGCCGAATCTGTCCGTGATTTCGGATGATCCCAATGCGCCCGGCGTCGCCGAACTCGTGCGCGGCACGGCGACGTTCGGCGATATCATTACCGGCGACCAATATTCGGCGGTGCACCTCGTCGCGACCGGCAATGTCGGCGCCGACGCGCGCTCGCTTGCCGCCTCGCCGATGTTGGCGACTTTGATCGAGGCGCTGGTACGCAGCTACGATCATGTCGTCATCGACGCCGGTTCCGCAGCCGATATCGCGCTCGAGCGGCTGGCGCCGCTGGCGGGACGGGCAATGCTGGTCACGGCCGACCCGGCCAATCCGGCGACCAAAACGGCGCGCGAACGCCTATTGATGGCGGGCATTGCCGACATCATGGTGACGGCCGGTGCCCCGCAGGTCATTGCCGCCTGAAGGCTGTTGCCAAGGATTGGTCGCGGCGCCGCAAAGATTTATCAATAAATCAGGCCGAATACTCGGTCGCGGCAGCCTTTTGGAGTTAGATGCTTGGCGGGCATGAAGCAGACCATCATCCGGACCGGTTTGGAGACGCTGTACTTCACCGGCATGCATCATGTCATGCGTCCGCTGCTCGGCGGCGTCGGCGCCATCCTGACGCTGCATCACGTGCGGCCGCGGCGGCCCGACCCGTTCCAGCCCAATCACCTCCTTGAAGTCACGCCGGAGTTTTTCGAGCGGCTGCTGCGCCGTCTGAAAAACTCGGAGCTTGACGTCATCTCGCTCGACGAGATGCATGCCCGCTATCTCAGCGGCGATTTCAAGCGCCGCTTCGTCTGCATCACCTTCGATGACGGCTACAAAGATATCAAGGACTTTGCCTATCCGCTGCTCAAACAATACGACATGCCGTTTGCGCTCTATATCGCGACCAGCTTTCCCGATCGGCTCGGCGAATTGTGGTGGCTCGCGCTCGAAACGGTGATCGCGCAGAACAGCCGCATCGGCCTCTTGATCAACGGCGAAAGCCGGTTTTTCGATTGTCGCACCGTCGACGAAAAACGGGACCTGTACGACCAGCTTTACGCTTACGTGCGCAGCATGAAGACTGAAGACGACTTGCGCCATTTCGTGCGCGACCTTGCCGCGCGTCACAGGGTCGACATCACGGCCTTTTGCCGCGATCTGTGCATGGATTGGCCGGAGCTCGTGACGCTCGCGGCCGACCCGCTGGTGACGGTCGGCGCGCACACCGTCAACCACAACATGCTCAAGAAAATGGAAGACGACGCCGCGGTGCGCGCCGAGATAGAAATGAGCCGCGCCGTTCTGCAAACGGCGCTCGGCAGGCGGCCTCAGCACCTGGCTTATCCGGTCGGCGATGTGACTTCGGCCGGCCCGCGTGAGTTCCGCATCGCTGCCGAGCTTGGCTTTAAGACCGCTGTGACGACACGCCCGGGCGTGCTCTTCAAGGCGCACCGCGATCATCTGACTGCGCTGCCGCGGCTTTCGGTCAACGGCGATTTCCAGCGCCAGCGCTATCTCGACGTCCTGATGTCGGGCGCCGCCACCGCAATGTGGAACGGCTTCCGCCGCGTCAACGCCGCTTAGTTTCTGCGTTCGGATTGTCGGGCCGCAGCATCCAGCTCACCAGCGGCATTGCTGGCAGAACCCAACCGAGTCCGGCGACCACATAGAAAATCGCCGCCACCAGACCATTGATGTCGGTGAGGGCCGACTGCGCCAGCGCCATCGCCAACAAGCCCCAGACCGACACCACCACCAGCAAGGCAACGGTGCCGATCAGTTTGCGCAGACGACTGGACATGGCAGCTTTCTGCTGGCGTTGTTGCGGTGCACGCAGCGTGACTATATGGTCCGCGCGCATTCTGAAAAGCAAGCGTTCCATGCACGACTCCCGGCCAGTTTCCGAGTTTCGCCCGCGCGCCGTGCGGCTGTGGCTACTGGCGGCGGCGGCGATGATCTTTCTGACCTTGATCGTCGGCGGTGCAACACGCCTCACAGTGTCGGGTCTCTCCATCGTGGAATGGAAACCGGTCACCGGCGTCATCCCGCCGCTGAGCGAGCCCGCGTGGCAGGCCGAATTCGACGGCTACAAAGCTATCCCGCAATATCGGGAACTCAACAAAGGCATGACTCTCGCGCAGTTCAAAGTGATCTATTTCTGGGAATGGACTCACCGATTGCTCGCACGCGCAACCGGGGCCGTGTTCCTTGTGCCGTTTCTTGTCTTTTTGTGGCGGGGCGCCATCCCGTCGCCGCTGCGGTTGCGGCTATGGCTGATCTTTGCCGGCGGCGGCGCGCTCGGCGTGGTTGGCTGGTGGATGGTGTCGTCGGGACTGTCCGGCACGCTCGTCAAAGTGTCGCAATATCGCCTCGCGTTCCACTTGACGCTGGCCTGCGCGATCTACGCCGCGATCCTGTGGACCGCGCAGCAGACCATACCGCGGCCGCTTACCGAAGAGCCGAAGCGATTACGTCTCACCGCATTGGCGATTGCTGCCTTGGTGCTCTTGCAAATCTATCTCGGCGCGCTGGTCGCTGGAACCGACGCCGGCATGGCGCACAATACCTGGCCGCTGATCGACGGCAATTTTGTGCCGACGGCCGAGCGGTTGTTTTTCATCACGCCGGCCTGGCGGAATGTCTTCGAGAACACGCTCACCGTGCAGTTCGATCATCGCATGCTGGCCTACGGCATTTGGATTCTGGCAATGCTGCATGTGTTCGACGCGGGCCGGCAGCGCCGGACGATAGCCGGCGCGCTCATACTTGCCTCTGCGGTGACCGTGCAGGCTGCGCTCGGCATCCTCACGCTGGTGCATCAGGTGCCGCTCGCGCTGGCGCTGCCACATCAGATCACGGCCATGATCGTGTTCAGCATTGCCATCATTCATGCCGAGCGCCTGTCGCACCGTGCGCTGATGCGGGGGCCGCTGGCCGTGGGGCAGGCCGCGTGATCGACGTCGCGATCAATGACGGCATCGCCGTCGTCACGATGCGGCACGGCAAGGCGAACGCACTCGACATTGAATTGTGCGATGCCTTGGCCGCACGTTTCCATTCGCTGCGGAACGGTGCCAGCAAAGCCGTGGTGCTGACGGGGCAGGGTAAGATCTTTTCAGCCGGCGTCGATCTGATCCGAGTCGGCAGGGGCGGCGCACCCTATATCCGCGATTTCTTGCCCGCGCTGCATAAGCTCTACGAAGCCGTGTTCTTTCATCCCAAGCCGGTGGTAGCGGCAATCAATGGCCACGCCATTGCCGGTGGCTGCGTGCTCGCGCTCTGTGCCGACCGCCGCGTGATGGTGAAGGAGGGGGGCACGATCGGGGTTACCGAACTGTTGGTCGGCGTACCGTTCCCGGTGCTCGCATTTGAAATCATGCGGCATGCGACGCCGCCGGCATTCTTCAATGAAACGATCCTGAGCGGCGCAACCTTTCCGCCGGAGGTGGCGTTGCATCGCCAATGGGTCAACGATCTCGCCGAGCCGGGCGACATCATGGAGCGCGCGGTCGCGCTCGCGCAAGAACTCGCCTCGCTGTCGCCTCTGGCGCTCGCGCAGACCAAGGCGCAAATTCGCCAACCGGCGAGCGAGCGCATTGCACAGAGCGCGCGCCTTGACGCCGAGATCGCCGACATCTGGTGCGCACCGGAGGCACTGGCGCGCATTCGCGACTACGTCGCGCGCACCCTGAAGAAACGCTAGTCAGCTTGCCGTCAATCCCTCTTCGAGGTCGGCGATGATGTCGTCGACGTCCTCGAGGCCGATCGAGAGCCGAACCACGTCGGGTCCCGCGCCGGCCTGCACCTTTTGGGCGTCGGACAATTGCTTGTGTGTGGTCGAAGCCGGATGGATGATCAGCGAGCGCGTGTCGCCGATGTTGGCGAGGTGCGAGAATAGCTTGACGTTCGACACCAGCTTGACGCCGGCGTCGTAGCCGCCCTTGAGCCCAAAGGTGAACACCGCGCCGGCGCCCTTCGGCACGTATTTCTTGGCAAGCGAATTGTATTTGTCGCCGGCGAGCCCGGGATAGCTCACCCAGGCGATCTCCGGCCGCTTCGACAGCCATTCGGCGACGGCGAGCGCATTTTCGGAATGGCGCTGCATGCGCAGCGGCAATGTCTCGATGCCGGTGAGGATGAGGAACGCATTGAAGGGCGACAGCGCCGGCCCGAGGTCGCGCAAGCCGAGCACGCGGCAGGCAATGGCGAACGCGAAATTGCCGAAGGTCTCGCCGAGCACCATGCCGGAATATTCCGGGCGCGGTTCGGACAGCATCGGGTAGCGCTTGTTCTGCAGCCAGTTGAAAGAGCCGCCGTCGACGATCAGTCCGCCAATCGAATTGCCATGGCCGCCGAGAAATTTGGTCAGCGAATGCACGACGATGTCGGCGCCGTAGTCGAGCGGCTTGCACAAATAGGGCGTCGCCAGCGTGTTGTCGACGACCAGCGGCACGCCGGCCTTGCGTGCGATCTTCGACACCGCCTCGATGTCGGTGATGATGCCGCCGGGGTTGGCAATCGACTCGATAAAGATCGACTTGGTCTTTGGCGTCACCGCTTTCTCGAATGTCGAGATGTCGTCGGGATCGGCCCACACCACGTTCCAGCCGAAATTCTTGTAGGAGTGATTGAACTGATTGATCGAGCCGCCGTAGAGCTTCTTCGACGCAACAAATTCGTCGCCGGGTGTCATCAGCGCGTGCATCACGATCACCTGCGCGGCGTGGCCCGAGGCGACCGCCAAGCCCGCCGTGCCGCCTTCGAGCGCGGCGACGCGCTCTTCCAGTACGGCGCAGGTCGGGTTGCCGATGCGGGTGTAAATATTGCCGAACGCCTGCAAGCCAAACAGCGAGGCCGCGTGATCGACATCGTCGAACACGAACGACGTGGTCTGATAGATCGGCGTCGCCCGCGCGCCGGTCGTCGGATCAGGCTTGGCGCCGGCATGAATTGAAAGCGTCGAAAAGCCGGGAACTCGTTCGGCGTCGGCCATGGCTGCGTGTCCTTTTACAGGCCTTGCGGCCGTTATGGGCCGGGGCGGGATGGAACTCGATATGGGCAGGCGGGCAGGGCGTCAAGGCAGCCTATCTGCGACGTGCGCAAGAGAAAGCGCGGCTACCTGCGGTCTGCGCAAGGAAATTTCATTGTCACAGATTTGTGTGAATCAACCGCGGTTTTCTTCGTCTTTGCCAAGCCCCATGCGCTGAAAGCCTTTGCTGGGCGCTTGCGCACGTTTGGACGACAGCACGCGCGAATTGACGCCCATCCAGGAAATCTCCGACGACAATCGTCCGTATTCGATCTTCGGGCAGCGATTCATGACGACGTTGAGGCCGGCCGCCTCGGCGAGCCGCGCGGCTTCGTCGTTGCGCACCGTGAGTTGCATCCAGATCACCTTCGGCTTGGGTTCGAGCGCCAGCGCCTCCTCAACGATCGGCAATGCGTGCTCGGAGCCGCGAAAGATATCGACCATGTCGACCGGTTCGGGGATATCGGACAGCCGCGCATAGACCTTCTGGCCGAGAATCCTTTCGCCGGCCTGGCCCGGATTGACCGGGATCATGCGGTAGCCGCGCTCTTTCAGATATTTGAAGGCAAAATAGCTCGGCCGGTTGTCCTTCGGCGAAATTCCGACCACGGCGATGGTCTTCACCGTGTTCAGGATGCCGCGGATGTAGCTGTCGGAATAGGTGTTGTGGTCCATGGGAGTCCGGCCGGTCGGCGCCACCATAGTCACGGCGCTGCCATAACAAAAGACCCGTGAACCTCCGCGCGGTAGCAGCGTTGTTCCGGCATCGCGGCATATGTTCGGACAACGGGAGGCGGCCGAAGGTCGATTGTCTTTGTTGCGAACGGGGCGTTTGGAGCCCTAGCTGTGCTCTAACAGGAGGCACTCGATGTGCGACTACAGTCTTCATGAGGTCCAATCGCGACCCGCAAAGGTCGGCGACATACTGACGACGACCCGGTTCCTTAGGGCAATCACGCGCGGGTTCGCCGATCTCAACGAGCCGGGCGTGGCGGTCTGCCTGTTGCCGGGAACGGAACTCGCTTTCGACGGAAACGTGCGCTGCGACGCGCGGTTGCCGTTTTTGCCGAAGTGGAAGTCCCGGTACAAAGTCGCGCGCTTCCGTCAGGTCAACCTCGATCGTCCGGCGACGCATCACGACGCGCTGGAATTTCCCGACGGCAAGATCAAGCTGTTGACCGCCCTGTGCGAAGGGCAGCGGGCGACAGTGCTGCAACTGCCAAGTACAGGGCAACCGGTCGAGCGCGAGACGCCACAGCGCCAGCCGTCGGCCGCGTAAAGCCGAAGTTTAAGTCGCTTCCTCCTTTTGCGCGAGTTGCGCGCGGAGCCGCGCGTTGTCTGCTTCCAGGGCGGCGATCTTATGACCCACGGTCATGAACGCGTCTTCCATGTCGGCCTCGGAATAGCGCGTGACGATGTGCTGCGAGCAGTTCACATCCCACGCTTCGATGGTGAACAGGATCGCCCGCTCGGGCCTGGCCTTGTAGCCGGCATCGAATAGTTTCTCGGTCAACGCCGCGTCGTTCTCGACCACGCGCGCGCGGCCCCACAGCTTGATGCGCTGGCGGCGCGCCGGCTCGAGCAAGAACAGAAAGGCGCGGTCGTTTTCCGACAGATTGGCGAGCGTGATGTATTGCCGGTTGCCGCGATAGTCGGCGAATCCGAGGGTTCGCTCGTCGACGACCTTGATGAAGCCCTTCGGCCCGCCGCGATGCTGGATATAAGGCGCGCCGCTGCCGTCCGCGGTGCCGAGGAACGCGGTGTCGATCTCGGCGATGAAGGCGGCGAGCTCCGGAGTGACCGTGCTGGGGAAGCCCTCGGCCAGGCGTTTGGCGTAATGCTGGGCCGAGCCGCGTTCGGCCTGCGCCTGTTGCGCGGCCGGGGTGAAGACGCGGGAAGCGTTGTTCATGCGCGATCTCCGGTGGGGTTACCCAAAATAGGAAACCGGCAGGAGCGGGAAAAGGGTGCGTGCGATCAATGCGGCGTGAGCACCATCACCGATCTTGCCATTTCGGATCACGTTTTTCGATGAATGCGCAAATGCCCTCTTCGGCGTCGCGCGCCATCATGTTCTCGGTCATCACTTCCGCGGCATAATCGTAGGCCTGCGACAGGCCGAGTTCGGCCTGCCGGTAGAAGGCCTGCTTGCCGATCTTGAGCACGTAAGACGACTTCGCCGCGATCTGGCGTGCCAGGGCGAGGGCGGCGGCGCGTTCTTCGCCGGGCGCCACGACACGATTGATGAGGCCGATGCGCGCGGCATGGTCGGCGGCCACCATGTCGCCGGTCAGCAGCATCTCCATGGCGGCTTTGCGCGGCACGTTACGTGACAGCGCCACCATGGGCGTGGAGCAGAACAGGCCGATGTCGACGCCGGGGGTGGCGAATTTCGCCGCCGACGAGGCGACGGCGAGATCGCATGTTGCAACCAGTTGGCAGCCGGCGGCGCTGGCGACGCCTTGCACCGCGGCGATCACGGGCTGCGGCAGGGTGACGATCTGCTGCATCATGGCGCTGCAGATCTGCATGATGTGCTTGAAATAGCTGCGTCCGCGGTCGGCGTCGCTCCGCCGCGCCGTCAATTCCTTCAAATCATGCCCGGCGCAGAAGGCCGGGCCGTTCGCCGTCAGCACCACGGCCCGGATCGACGTGTCGGCAGCAATTTCGGTCAAGGCGACGGATAGCGCTTTGAGCAGCGCCTCCGACAGGCTGTTGCGCGCCGCCGGGCGGTTGAGCACGAGGACGCCAATATCGCCGTCGCGTTCGCGCAACAGCACGGCCTGATCGTTGAGTTGAGAGGCGGTCCGGGCGCTCATGGGCGCCGATAGTTAACCCGATGCCTGGAGCGCGCAAGACCGGGAACGGCCATCGTACATGACGCGTTAGCAACCGATGGCGAAGAAACGGAAAAAGGCCAAACGCGGTGGCCGGCGCTGGTCGCGGCGCGTCACGCGCGAGAGCGATGCCCTGACGCTGGAGAAAGCTGTCTTCACCAAGCGCACGCCGCGCGTCGTTGCGCAGTCGCTCAAGCGGTCCGCCGACCGCAGCCGCCGCCGCAAATCGAATTCCTATCGTTCGGCGATATCGATGCTCACGTTCTATATCAATCGCGGCGGCAAGGGCCTCTCCGCAGCACGAAAGAAAAAGCTGGAAAAAGCGAAGGATGAGCTTCGCGCGCTTTATGGCAAAGACTGAAAAGACTGTTTGACCGGTCCCGCAGCCGGTCTAGAAAACAGCGCCGGGTAGGCCGGCGACGGGGGGAGCCATGCGCGCGCCAGCCAAAGAGCCGGTGATGTCGGCCGAGGCCATCGCCGAATTGTTGCTCGCGGAATTTCCGCAAGCCTTCTATCCCGGCTGCGGCCACAGAATCGAGCGCGTGGCCCATGGCGACGTCCGCGTCCGCTGGAAATTCGAAGAGACTCGGCTGCGTCCAGGCGGCACCGTGTCCGGCGCGGCTATGATGGAACTGGCCGACTTCGCCATGTATGTCGCGGTGTTCTCGGCCGTCGGCCCGCAACCGCTCGCCGTCACCACCAACCTCAACATCAATTTCTTGCGTAAGCCCGCACGCGCCGACCTTCTCGCCGACGTCCGATTGATGAAGGTCGGCAAACGCCTAGCGGTGGGTGAGGTGACCATTTTCTCGGAAGGGACGGACGAGCCGGTGGCCCATGCCACCGCCACCTATTCGCTCCCGCAAAATCGGTAGCTTGAACAATGGTATTAAAATACCATTCTTATAAGATATTGATATAACAACAGCTATATCTCTTAGTTGGCGTTGACCGCATCTGCCGCCTCGGCTAGAGAACCGCACCTCGGCGCGCCGGCGCCGTTCCTGCAGGGATTTGTCATGACGACCTATTCGGCCAAAGCCGCCGACATCGAGAAGAAATGGCTGCTGATCGACGCCAGCGGGCTGGTGGTCGGGCGGCTCGCTTCGATCGTGGCGATGCGGCTGCGCGGCAAGCACAAGGCGACGTACACGCCGCACGCTGACGACGGTGACAACGTCATCGTGATCAATGCTGCTAAAGCCGTGCTTACCGGCCGCAAGCGCGACAAGAAAGTCTATCACCACCACACCGGTTTCATCGGCGGCATCAAGGAGCGCACGGCCAAGTCGATCATGGACGGCCGCTTCCCCGAGCGCATCGTCGAGAAGGCGATCGAACGCATGCTGCCGCGCGGTCCGCTCGGCCGCGTGCAACTGGGCAACCTGCGCGTCTATCCGGGCCCCGAGCATCCGCACGAAGCGCAGAAGCCGGAAAAGCTCGACGTTGCCGCGATGAACCGCAAGAACGTGAGGAGTGCCTGACCGTGGCCGAGACCGTACAATCGCTCGAAGGTTTGGCGACGCTGAAGCCGGCCGCGCCGGAGGCGCCGAAATACGAGAAAAAGGTGGACGCGCAGGGCCGCGCCTACGCCACGGGCAAGCGCAAGAACGCGGTCGCCCGCGTCTGGATCAAGCCGGGCTCCGGCAAGATCCTGGTCAATACCAAGACTGTGGAAGTGTTCTTCGCGCGGCCAGTGCTGCGCATGCTGATCCAGCAGCCGCTGGTCGCGGCCAATCGCGCCGGCCAATACGACGTGATCTGCACGGTATCCGGCGGTGGCCTGTCGGGCCAAGCCGGCGCGGTGCGGCACGGCATCTCCAAGGCGCTGACCTATTACGAGCCGGACCTGCGCGGCGCCCTCAAAAAGGGCGGCTTCCTCACCCGCGACTCGCGCGTGGTCGAGCGCAAGAAGTACGGCCGTGCCAAAGCGCGGCGATCCTTCCAGTTCTCCAAACGCTGATTTTTCGACAAAGTTAGTAAATTATCAAAGGGCGCGCAGAAAAGCGCGCCCTTTCTGCATATTTCCGCAGCGTGCTGCGGATTTAGTTCGAATTTTCGGAAGTCTTGCTTAGAAGCCTTTGTATGCGCACAAGCCTTTTCGCATAACCCCGGGCGTAGTTTTCAGCGTCCGCCCAAGTGGAGTTCGGGCGGTATTTCGGGGGTTTCTGTGCTCGCTGCAGATACGCCAAAGCTGTCGTCGCTGGACATTCAGACGCTGGCCTTCGTCGCCGTCTGTCTCGGCGTCATGCTTGGCGTAATGCTGATCTTCGCCTGGGTGCAGCAGCGCAACGTGCGCGCGCTCGCTTGGTGGGGCTCGGCCTATCTGCTCGGTGCGTCCTCGATCGCGATCTGGTGCGCGCCGGCACCGCTGTTCGAAATCCCGAGCGAGTGGCCGCAAACGCTGACCTTTCTCGCCTGCGGCATGATCTGGAACGGCGTGCGTCTGTTTCACGGCCGCCGCCTCCTGCCGACCGCGGCGTTTTCCGGCGCCATCATCTGGCTCGGCCTTTGTCAGCTGCCGGACTTTCCCGCCGCCAGCAACCATCGCGTCACGCTCAGCGTCGCCATCGTTGCGGTGTATACGTTCTGTATCGCCTTCGAGCTGAACCGCGAGCGCCGCAAGTCGCTCTATTCGCGTACCGCAGCCATCCTGGTGCCCTTCCTGCACGGCGCGATCTTCGCCGCGCCGCTGGCCATGCGGGCTTTCTTGCCGGCGGTCTATGCGGCGAGCTGGCTGACCGTGTTCACGGTGGAGACCATGCTGTACGCGGTCGGTGCCGCGTTCATCGTTCTGTTGATGGTCAAGGACAACGACGTCGACCTTTACCGCAGCGCGGCGTCGACCGATCCGCTGACCGGTCTGCTCAATCGCCGCGCGTTTTTGGAAGGCGCGCTCAGCCTCTGCGCGCGGCAAGCCAATCGCGGCATGGCGGTGACGCTGCTGATGCTCGATCTCGACCATTTCAAATCGATCAACGACCGCTTCGGCCACGCCACCGGCGATGAGGTGCTGCGGGTGTTCGCCGGCGTGGCGCGCTCGAACATGCGCGGCGGCGATCTCGTCGGCCGGCTCGGCGGCGAGGAATTCGCGGTGATCGTGCCGGAGCCCATCGATTTCGCCGAGCGCATCGCCGAGCGTTTGCGCGCCGCCTTCGCTTCCGCCGGCGTTACCATCGACGGCCACGTCATCGGCGCGACCTGCAGCATCGGCGCCGCGTCGTCGGCCGAGGCGGTGACCGACATTTCCGCCTTGATCGCGCGCGCCGACGCCGCGCTGTACCGCGCCAAGCGCGACGGCCGCAACCGCGTCCACGTCTCCGGGCAGGATGGGCAGGCGACTCACGACGCGCCCGCTGCCGTCGTCCTGTCGGAGTCGCGCCGCGGCCAGGCGGCCAAGGCGCCGCGGCTGACTGGTGGGAAACCGCAGGTGAGACGGGTCAAATCGGTTGCCCAGGCCGTCGCCGGCCGGACTGCAACCTCTCGTTTACCATCCGCGCGCTAACATGCGCGGATGACGCGTGCGATCCATAACGGACAAGGCGATGCCGCCGTTTTGACGCTCGAGCACTATGCCCGCAGCGCCGGTGCGGCTTTGGCATGCGCCTATTCGTCGTCGGCCGAGTATGACGCCGCGCTAATCGCCGAGCGTCGCGCCGCAGGGGTCTACGGACCCAAACGCCACCGCAAACAGATGCTCGTCACCGCCGGCGGGATCGCCGCCGGGCTCGCGGTCATTGCCGCATTCCTGATTTAAGCGCGCAGCATCCCGAAAAGAAAACGAGCGCCCGCGGCTGCAGGCGCCCGTGAATCGTCGCGCCGCTTATTTACGGCGCGCCAAAATGGAAATTCAGACCGAATTTCACAACGCTCACATTCTGCTTGACGTTGATCAGGGTTGTCGAACCTGCGTTCGTAACCGTCACGTCGTGGGCGCCGAAGTCGTAGTAGTCATATTCGAAGAGCGCCGACCAATTATTCGCAAAAGCCCATTCGACACCGCCGCCGAGTGTCCAACCGCTGCGGGTTTCGGACCCGGTCCAGGTGGTGCCGTAAGTGACGTTATACTTGTCGCCGATCCACGCGCCGCCGCCCTTGGCGTAAACAAGCCAGCGATCCCAAGCATAGCCGGCGCGGCCCGTGACGCTCGCCAGCCAATTCGCTTTGACGTCGATGAGGGATTGCGGCGACGTGAACGGTGAAACGGCGCTGCCCCTCAGTCCGGCTGCGTCCAGGTCGCCTTGCAGGCCGACCACGAAGGCGGGCATGAACTGATAATTGCAGCCGACTTGGCCGCCGCCGATGAATCCGCTGGGGTTCGTGTCGATGACTTGATCGGACGGAGACGTAACGGAAACGATAAATCCACCGGCGCCGTTGCTGACGCCGGTTCGGCTCCAACCGCCGCCGGCGTTGGCGCCGACGTAACAGCCGGTCCAGTTGTAGACGACTGGCGTGGCGGCAAAGGCCGGGTGCGCCGCGACCAAGGCCACGACGGAAACGGTGCCCAAAAGCCCCTTGTTCATTGAACGCCCCCTTAATTAGCGGCGGAACTCTAGCATAAGGGCTTGCCGAAACCCTGTTGTGGATATGCAACACCCACACAAATTGTTCCGTCCCGCAGTCTCATGTTATGACCGGGCCCGCCGCGCCAACCTTTTGCATTTTCATGAATATTACCGACCCCATCATTTCGCAGGCGCTGCATAACCCTGAAGGCTTGGCGCTTTGCGCGCCCGGGGTCGACATCGTCTCCTACAGCCGGCTGGAAGCCTCCATCAACAACGTCGCCCGGCGCGCGCTCGGGCTCGGCCTCGCGCCCGGGCAGATCGTCGCGGTCTTTATGCCGCAGCACCCGGTATTGCACGCCGTGCTCCTGCTCGGACTGGCGCGCGCCGGCATTGTCACCGCATCGATCACGGCGCGCAAATTGCCGGCGTCGTTGAATTTGGCGGGCGTCATCTGCGACGGCGGGCACCCGCATGGCGGCATCAAAGCCATTCCATTCGACATGAGCTGGATGATGGGCGACGGCAAAAGCGGCGGCTTTGGTCCTGGCCCGCGCGCCGACGATCTGTGCCGCATCATGTTGACGTCGGGCACGACCGGCGAGCCGAAAGTGATCGCGCTGACGCATGGAATGATGCTCGGCCGCGTGCTGCGCTATCACATGCTGTGCGGCAGCGCGCTACCGTTCTCCTCGCGCATGTTCTGCGACGTGACGCTCGCCACCGGCTTCGGCTTCACGATGTTTCTTTACATGCTCTGCAAGGGCGGCGCGTTTTTCATGCGCGGCAACAATGCCGAAACGATGTTGCGGGCGCTGTCGTCTTATCAGGTCACCGGCCTGGTCGTCTCGCCTGGCACGCTGCCGGAATTGCTGGCGGAATACGACACACACCGGTGCCGCCATACGTTCGATGTCATTTTTACGGGCGGCAGCATGCTGTCGGCGCGGCTCGCCGAACGCGTCGGCAGCCGGATGGGCGCGAACATCCTCGGCGGTTATGGATCGGCGGAAGCCGGCCTCGTCGCCTGCGCGCCGGCGGACACCATGAGGGGAGTTCAAAGTGCGGTCGGTTATGTCTCGCCCGGCATTTCGGTCGAGATTGTCGACGACGACGACCGGCCGGTGCCGACGGGCCAAAGCGGCGTGGTTCGCATGCGCGGCGACTATGTGGTCGAAGGCTATTTCAACGATCCAGAAGCGTCTGCGGCGACGTTCCGCGGCGGCTGGTTCTATCCGGGCGACATCGGTTCGTTCGCTGGCGACGGCATGTTCGTCGTTTCCGGCCGTCAGAAAGCCGTGCTGAATCTCGGTGGCGAGAAGGTCGCGCCGGAAACCATCGAGCATGTGATTGCCGCATTCGATTTGGGGCTCCCGTCGGCGGCCTTCCTGATGCCGACAGCGGATGGCGGCAACGAAATTTGGGTCGCGATCGAGACCGAGAAACCGGTCGACGAAGCCAAGCTCCGCGAGCATTGCCAAAAAAGCCTGCCGAATATTTTCATGCCGAAGCGTTTCGTGACGGTGCGCCGCCTGCCGCGCAACGCCATGGGCAAGCTCGAACGCGCCGAGCTTAGCCAAACGGTTGCCGCCAAATGAAAAAAGGGCGCCCGCAAAGGCGCCCTTTGAGTTTCACCGCTCTCGCGATGTTTTGGGAGGAACGCTTACGCCGAGTAGTACATGTCGAACTCGACCGGATGCGGGGTGTGCTCGAAGCGGATCACTTCCTGCATCTTCAGGTCGATGTATGAGTCGATGAAGTCGTCGTCGAACACGCCGCCCGCGGTGAGGAAGCCGCGGTCCTTGTCGAGTTCGCCGAGCGCCTGGCGCAGGCTGCCGCACACCGTCGGAATCTTCTTCAACTCCGCCGGCGGCAGGTCGTAGAGATCCTTGTCGATCGCCGAGCCCGGATCGAGCTTGTTCTTGACGCCGTCGAGCCCGGCCATCAGCATCGCCGCAAAAGCGAGATACGGATTGGCGAGCGGGTCGGGGAAACGCACCTCGACGCGCTTGGCCTTCGGGTTGGTGGTGTAGGGGATGCGGCACGACGCCGAGCGGTTGCGCGCCGAGTAGGCGAGCAGCACCGGCGCCTCGAAGCCCGGCACCAATCGCTTGTAAGAGTTGGTGGTCGGGTTGGTGAAGGCGTTGATCGCCTTGGCGTGCTTGATGATGCCGGCGATGTAGGACAGGCAGGTTTCCGACAGGTCGGCATATTTGTTGCCCGCAAACACCGGCTTGCCGGCCTTCCAGATCGACTGATGGCAGTGCATGCCTGAGCCGTTGTCGCCGTAGATCGGCTTCGGCATGAAGGTCGCGGTCTTGCCGTAGATCTGCGCCACCTGCTGGATGCAGTATTTGTAGATCATCATCCGGTCGGCCATCACGACGAGCGGCGAGAATTTCAAGCCGAGCTCGTGCTGGGCGCTTGCCACTTCATGGTGATGCTTCTCGACGACGCAGCCCATGCGCGCCATGGCGCCGAGCATTTCCGAGCGCATGTCCTGTGCCGAATCCTGCGGCGGCACGGGGAAGTAGCCCTTCTTGGTGCCGACGTGGTGGCCGAGATTGCCGCCTTCGTAGTCGGTGTCCGAATTGCTCGGGAATTCGGTCGAGTCGAGCTTGAAACCGGTGTTGTACGGATCGGCCTTGTACTTGACGTCGTCGAACACGAAGAACTCGGCTTCCGGGCCGAAGAAGATGGTGTCGCCGACGCCCGAGGATTTCACCATGCCCTCGGCCTTCTTGGCGATGCCGCGGGGGTCCCGATTGTAAGGCTCGCCTGTGGTCGGCTCGAGCACGTCGCAGACCAGCGACAGCGTCGTCTCGGCGAAGAACGGATCGATGCAGGCGGTCGCCGGGTCCGGCATCAGGTTCATGTCGGACTCGTTGATCGCCTTCCAACCGGCGATCGAGGAGCCGTCGAACATCTGGCCTTCCGCAAAGGTTTCCTCTTCGATCATCGTGACGTCGAAGGTGACGTGCTGCCACTTGCCGCGCGGATCGGTGAATCGGAAATCGACGTATTTGACGTCGTTGTCCTTGATCATCTTCATGACATTCTTAGCGGTCGTCATGTGTTGCATTCCCCCTTTTTCATGAATTAGCCGCCGGGACTTTGCCCTGCGGCTTAGATGGCGTCGACCCCGGATTCGCCCGTTCTGATCCGGATGGCTTCTTCAATATTGGATAGGAAGATCTTGCCGTCCCCGATCCGGCCGGTTTGGGCGGCACGCCGGATCGCCTCGATCGCCTTATCCACCATATCGTCGCCGAGCACGATCTCGATTTTCACTTTGGGTAGAAAATCCACGACATATTCGGCGCCGCGATAAAGCTCTGTGTGTCCCTTTTGCCGGCCGAAGCCCTTGGCTTCGGTCACGGTGATGCCTTGGAGCCCGACCTCTTGCAGGGCTTCCTTCACCTCGTCGAGTTTGAAGGGTTTGATGATGGCTTCGATTTTTTTCATCGTCTTTCCTTCCCCAGCCCGCCGCAAACCTACGGTGTGCCGCGCTAGCGGTTTGCAGGTCCCGTGCCAGTCCAGCCGGCCGTCGATAGCCTTGATTGGGCAAAGGCTTAGGTTGATGCGCCTGGGCGCGAGGGGCACGCTGCCTAATAATCGGTGCCCGCCAATTAAGCATTCTGCCTAGAAAATTGCCAGGGCACGGTCGGCGCCAGCGTGGCGTTGACTTCACGCCGGGGATGACCGATCCGCTTCGCCCATGATCGAGCTGCTGACGAACGCTGAAATGGCGGAAGCCGACCGGCTCACCATTGCCGGCGGCACGCCGGGCTTCGATCTGATGGAGAATGCCGGGCGCGCGGTGGCGGATGCGGCGGCTGCCCTGCCAGGCCGGCGCGTGGTGGTTGTCGCGGGGCCCGGCAACAATGGCGGCGACGGCTTTGTCGCCGCGCGCCATCTCGCTGAGCGGGGATACATTGTCCACGTCGCCTTTGTCGGCGACATCGCGCGGCTGAAGGGCGATGCCGCGCTTGCCGCGAAGACGTGGCGCGGCAAAACGGCGCCGGCCGCGCCCGCTGAGCTCGCCGACTGCGATATCATCATTGACGCTGTGTTCGGCGCCGGCCTCGATCGCGAGGTCGAAGGCCTGCCGCGCACCATGATCGAGGCGATGAACGCGTGCGGCCGTCCGGTCATCGCGGTCGATCTGCCGAGCGGCGTCAACGGCACGAGCGGCGCGGTCATGGGCGTCGCGGTCAAGGCGGCGCACACTGTCACATTTTTCCGCCGCAAGACTGGGCACATGCTGCTGCCCGGGCGGTTGCATTGCGGCGCCATCCAGGTGGCGGACATCGGCATCCCGGCGAACGTCCTGGCGATGATCAAGCCGGCGGCTTTCATGAACGGGCCGGCGCTGTGGGGCCGCGCTTTCCCGCGGCCGCGTGCCGACGGTCACAAATATTCGCGCGGCCACGCGGTCGTAGTCTCGGGCGGGCTATCGACCACCGGCGCGGCGCGCCTGGCCGCGCGGGGGGCGCTTCGCGCCGGGGCAGGGTTGGTCACTATCGCCAGCCCGCGCGAGGCGCTGAGTGTGAACGCCGCTGCGAACCTCGCCGTCATGGTGCGGCCGGTTGACGGCGCCGGCGAACTCGCCGCGTTCCTTGCCGACAGGCGGCGCAATGCCGTGGTGCTTGGCCCCGGGGGCGGGGTTGGCGAGGCGCTCCGCACGCAAGCGGCAGCGGCCCTGGCGAGCGAGGCTGCGGTGGTGCTCGACGCCGATGCGCTGACCAGCTTTGCCGGTGATTTGCCGGAACTGACCGATCTGATTGCCAAGCGGAACGGACGACCTGTCGTTCTGACGCCACACCGGGGAGAATTCTCTCGATTATTTAATGCGATACATGAAGATTCTAATCTTAAGGAAAAACTTGAAAAATCTCGCCGAGCAGCGCGTAGCACCGGAGCAACTCTGCTGTTCAAGGGCCCGGATACCGTCGTGGCCGCGCCCGACGGGCGCGCGTCGATTGCCGACAATGCCCCGCCGACGCTGGCGACCGCCGGCTCAGGCGATGTCCTCGCCGGGTTCATCGCCGGCCTGCTGGCCCAGGGCATGCCGGCCTTCGAAGCGGCGAGCGCCGCCGTCTGGCTGCACGGCGAGGCGGCGAACGTGTTCGGACCCGGCCTGATTGCCGAGGACCTGCCGGAGGCGCTGCCGGCGGTCTATCGCCGCCTGTCCGACGCGGCCGGCGGGGCCCCTTGAGCCGGGCGAAAACCGCGCCCATTTTATTGCTGCCGCGGGATTTCACCGTGCTATAAGCCGCCGCCCGGAAGGCCCTTTGCGGGCGTGGCGGAATTGGTAGACGCGCGGGATTTAGGTTCCCGTGACGAAAGTCGTGGGGGTTCGAGTCCCTCCGCCCGCACCACGCCGAGGGCAGTCACGAAGCGGCGCGCGCGAATGCCCATCATCCCGATGCGGTCCGGCGCGGCGCGCTGCCAAGAACAGAAGTGTGATCGATGCAAGTAACCGAAACGCTGTCCGAAGGTCTCAAACGCGAATTCAAGGTGGTCGTGCCGGCCGCCGAGCTCGACGCCAGGGTCAATACGCGCCTGGAAGAGCTCAAGGATCGGGTTCGCATCAACGGCTTCCGCCCCGGCAAGGTGCCGGTCGCGCATCTGCGGCGCGTCTATGGCCGTTCGGCCATGGCGGAGGTGATCGAGGCGACGGTGCGCGACACCAACAACCAGATCGTCAGCGAGCGCGGCTTCAAGCTCGCCGCCGACCCGAAGGTGACGCTGCCGACCGAGCAGGACGCGATCGAAAAACTGATCTCCGGAGAGAGCGATCTCGACTACACCATGGCGGTCGAGATCGTGCCGCCGATCAAGCTCGCCGATTTCAAGACCATCAAACTGACCAAGCTCACCAGCGAAGTGGCCGACGCCGAAATCGACGAGGCGCTTGCGCGCATCAGCGAGCAGAACAAGCCCTATAGCGCCAAACCCGAAGGCGGCAAGGCGGCCAAGGACGACCGTGTCGTCATCTCGTTTGCTGGCACCATCGACGGCCAGCCGTTCGAAGGTGGTTCCGGCGACGATTCAGCGGTTCTGATTGGCTCGAACACCTTCATCCCCGGCTTCGAAGACCAACTGATCGGCATCGGCGCCGGGGAGACCCGCACGCTCAAGGTGAAATTTCCGGAGCACTACCAGGCTGCAAATCTCGCCGGCAAGGACGCCGAATTCGTCGTCGCCGCCAAATCGATCGAGACGCCCGGCAGCGTGACGGTGAACGACGAGTTCGCCAAGTCGCTCGGCCTTGAATCGCTCGCCAAGCTGCGCGAGGCGGTCAAGGACCGTATCGCCCGCGAGCACGTCGCCGCCTCGCGGCAGAAGGTCAAGCGGGCGCTGCTCGACCAACTCGATACTGCGCACAAATTTGAACCGCCGCCGTCGCTGGTTGAGGAGGAGTTCGAGCGGGTCTGGAAATCGGTGCTTGGCGAGATGGAGAACGAGAAGAAGACCTTCGCCGACGAGAATACCACCGAAGAAAAGGCCAAAGCCGAATACCGCGCCATCGCCGAGCGGCGGGTGCGTCTCGGTCTGGTGCTCGCCGAAATCGGCGAGAAGAATTCCATCACCGTGACCGAAGACGAACTCAACCGGGCGATCATGGAGCACGTGCGCCAATTCCCCGGCCAGGAGCAGCGGGTTTGGGATTACTACCGGCAGAACCCGCAGGCGGTGGCCTCGATCCGGGCCCCGCTGTACGAGGAAAAGGTCGTCGATTTCCTGCTCGAACTGGCCAACGTGACCGAGAAAAAGGTCTCGCGCGACGAGCTTTATAAAGAAGACGAACCGGCCGCGGCCTGACCCCAAATCCGCGCCTTGCGGCGGGCCTAATTCGAAAATAGATCACCGGACGCGCGCGCGCGGCTAAGCTAGCCTCGTGATTCGCGCGAAGGAGCCGAAATGAGAGACCCCGCCGAGTTTTACATGCAGCACTTGGTGCCGATGGTGGTCGAACAGACCAACCGGGGCGAGCGCGCCTACGACATCTATTCGCGGCTGCTCAAGGAGCGGATCATCTTCATCACCGGCCCCATCGAGGACGGGGTGGCGACGCTCGTGGTGGCGCAGCTTCTCTTCCTCGAGGCGGAGAACCCGAAGAAGGAAGTCTCGATGTACATCAACTCGCCCGGCGGCGTGGTGACGTCGGGCATGGCGATCTACGACACCATGCAGTTCGTGCGGCCGCCGGTGTCCACGCTCTGCGTCGGGCAGGCGGCGTCCATGGGCTCGTTGCTGCTCGCCGCCGGCGCCAAGGACATGCGCTTTGCGCTGCCGAATGCGCGCATCATGGTGCACCAGCCTTCCGGCGGCTTCCAGGGCCAGGCAACTGACATCATGGTTCACGCCCAGGAAATTCTGAACCTGAAAAAGCGGCTCAACGAGATCTACGTCAAGCATACCGGCCAGTCGCTCAAGAAGATCGAAGACGCGCTCGAGCGTGACTATTTTCTCACAGCCGAGGCGGCCAGGGATTTCGGCTTGGTCGACAAGGTGATCGAGCGCCGGCCGGAGGAATTGACGACGAAACCCGCCTGATTGTCCCGCCCTCGGTACCGGCCATGGTTGGCCGCTACCGCTCTGACCTGCCTTCGAAAGTTCCAAATTTGCAGGGAGTGTTGCAGCGGCATTATCGTTAATAGATTCTTGATTATCACGCCGTTAGCATGCTTCGCTTATGGTGTGGGACAGTGTCGGGATCGCGGGCCTCCCGGTTGAACGGTCCGCCGCGCCGGAAATATAGGCGCGAAACTTGCTACGTACGGTGGGATGGCGCGTTACCTAAGGCGCGCGCCGGCTACGGAAAGTACGGACGCGTTTGACGGAGACGGGAATGAGCAAGGTCGGCGGCGGCGATTCAAAGAACACTCTCTATTGCTCGTTCTGCGGCAAGAGCCAGCACGAGGTGCGCAAGCTCATCGCCGGGCCGACGGTGTTCATCTGCGACGAATGCGTCGAGCTGTGCATGGACATCATCCGCGAGGAAAACAAATCCTCGCTGGTCAAGTCGCGCGACGGCATCCCGACGCCGAAGGAAATCCGCAAGGTTCTCGATGACTACGTCATCGGCCAGGATCACGCCAAGAAGGTGCTCTCGGTCGCCGTCCACAACCACTACAAGCGGCTCAATCACCAGACCAAGCACAACGACGTCGAACTGGCGAAGTCAAACATCCTGCTGATCGGGCCGACCGGCTCGGGCAAGACGCTGCTGGCGCAGACGCTGGCGCGCATCCTCGACGTGCCGTTCACGATGGCTGACGCCACAACGCTCACCGAAGCCGGCTACGTCGGCGAGGACGTGGAAAACATCATTCTCAAGCTGTTGCAATCGGCCGACTACAACGTCGAGCGCGCGCAGCGCGGCATCGTCTATATCGACGAAATCGACAAGATTTCCCGCAAGTCCGACAACCCGTCGATCACCCGAGACGTGTCGGGCGAGGGCGTGCAGCAGGCGCTGTTGAAGATCATGGAAGGCACCATCGCCTCGGTGCCTCCGCAGGGCGGCCGCAAGCATCCGCAGCAGGAATTCCTGCAGGTCGACACGACCAACATTCTGTTTGTCTGCGGCGGCGCCTTCTCCGGCCTCGACAAGATCATCTCGGCGCGCGGCCGGTCGACCTCGATCGGCTTCGGCGCCAAGGTGGTTGCGCCGGAAGACCGCAAGCAGGGTGAAATCTTCCGCCAGGTCGAGCCGGAAGACTTGCTCAAATATGGCCTGATCCCGGAATTCGTCGGCCGTCTGCCGGTCGTGGCGACGCTGGAAGACCTGGACGAGGCCTCGCTCAAGCTCATCCTTACCCAACCGAAGAACGCCCTGGTGAAGCAGTACCAGCGGCTGTTCGAAATGGAGTCGATCGATCTGACCCTGGCCGAGGAGGCGCTCGGCGCCATCTCGCGCAAGGCGATCGAGCGCAAGACCGGCGCGCGCGGCCTGCGCTCCATCATGGAGAGCATCCTGCTCGACACCATGTTCGACCTGCCGAGCCTCGAGGGGGTCGAAGAGGTCGTGATCTCGAAAGAGGTCGTCGAGGGGACCGCCCGGCCGCTCTACATCTACGCCGACCGCAGCGATCGGACCGCCGAATCCGGCAGCGCCAGCGCCTGACCCGCCGCCCGCCGGGCAGGGAACAGCTTGTAGAATCGCCCCGTTAGTGGCGTGCTGAGGGTCGTTGAGGTCCGTTTTACCGTGAAACGGACCTTACTTGCGGACCCTTGGCCGTCATCCTACGTATAGCGTTCGAAGCGAAGTAGCGTACGAAAGATCGTAGTTTTCGACTGGGCGAGGGTTCGTACCCCTTCCTCTAGAGCGCGCCGGGCGCCTTCTCGCCCGATGCCTCCTTGCCCATCCTTCTCGGCACTGTTCGGCGATGCCGCATCGGCGGGTCGACGCGCAGGGGCACAACAAAAGGACCACGTCATGACCACCAAGCCACGACCTCAGCTGCAACCCGGCGAAACCCGGGCCTATCCCGTTCTGCCGCTGCGCGACATCGTGGTGTTTCCGCACATGATCGTCCCGCTCTTCGTCGGCCGCGAAAAGTCGATCAAGGCGCTGGAAGAAGTGATGCGCTCCGACACCTTCATCCTGCTGGCGACGCAGAAAAATGCGTCCGACGACGACCCGGCGACCGACTCGATCTTCGAGGTCGGGACGCTGGCGAGCGTGCTGCAGCTGCTCAAGCTGCCCGACGGCACCGTCAAGGTGCTGGTCGAGGGCGCCGAGCGCGCGAAGGTGCTCAAATATACTGACCGCAGCGATTACTACGAGGCCGACGCCACTGTGCTTACCGACGACGTCGGTGAGCGCGTCGAGGCGGAAGCCATGGCACGGTCGGTCGTCACCGAATTCGAGAACTATGTGAAGCTCAACAAGAAGGTGTCGCCCGAGGTTGTCGGCGTCGTCCAGCAGATCGAGGACTACGCCAAGCTCGCCGACACCGTGGCGTCGCACTTGGCCGTGAAAATTCCAGATAAGCAGGAAATCCTCGAGACGCCGACCGTCGCCGAACGGCTCGAAAAGGTTCTTGGCTTGATGGAGAGTGAAATCTCCGTGCTGCAGGTCGAGAAGCGCATTCGCACGCGCGTCAAGCGCCAGATGGAGAAGACGCAGCGCGAGTACTACCTCAACGAACAGATGAAGGCGATCCAGAAGGAGCTCGGCGACGAGGAGGGTAAGGACGAGCTTGCCGAACTCGAGGACAAGATCAAGAAGACCAAGCTCTCCAAGGAAGCCCGCGAGAAGGCGACGCATGAGTTGAAGAAACTCAGGCAAATGTCGCCGATGTCTGCCGAAGCGACGGTGGTGCGCAACTATCTCGACTGGCTGTTGTCGATCCCGTGGAGCAAGAAGAGCAAGGTCAAGAAGGATCTCATCGGCGCCGAGAAGGTGCTCGACGCCGACCACTACGGCCTGGAGAAGGTCAAGGAACGCATTGTCGAGTATCTCGCCGTGCAGCAGCGCGCCAACAAGCTGACCGGGCCGATCCTGTGCCTGGTCGGTCCTCCGGGCGTCGGCAAGACCTCGCTCGGCAAGTCGATCGCCCGCGCCACGGGCCGCGAGTTCGTGCGCGTCTCGCTCGGCGGCGTGCGTGACGAGGCCGAGATCCGCGGCCACCGGCGCACCTATATCGGCTCGATGCCCGGCAAGATCATCCAGTCGATGCGCAAGGCCAAGACCTCAAACCCGCTGTTCCTCTTGGACGAAGTGGACAAGATGGGCGCCGATTTCCGCGGCGATCCGTCCTCGGCTTTGCTTGAGGTGCTCGACCCCGAGCAGAACCACACCTTCAACGACCACTATCTCGAGGTCGACTACGATCTGTCGAACGTGATGTTCATCACCACGGCAAACACGCTCAATATCCCGCCGCCGCTGATGGACCGCATGGAGATCATCCGGATCGCAGGCTACACCGAAGACGAGAAGGTTCAGATCGCCCGCAAGCATCTGATCCCGAACGCCATCGCCAAGCACGGCCTGAAGTCCAGTGAATGGTCGATCGACGACGCGGCCTTGCTGCTTCTGATCCGCCGCTACACCCGCGAAGCGGGCGTGCGCAACCTGGAGCGTGAGCTCTCCACACTCGCCCGCAAGGCGGTGAAGGAGCTGATGATCTCCAAGAAGAAGTCGGTCAAGGTCACCGAAAAGGCCGTCGAGGAATTCCTGGGCGTGCCGAAGTATCGGTTCGGCGAAATCGAGAGCGACGATCAGGTTGGTGTCGTGACCGGTCTGGCGTGGACGGACGTCGGCGGCGAGTTGCTCACCATCGAGGGCGTCATGATGCCCGGCAAGGGCAAGATGACGGTGACGGGCAATTTGCGCGACGTCATGAAGGAGTCGATCTCTGCGGCGGCCTCTTACGTCCGCTCGCGCGCGATCGTCTATGGCATC
>DASUGZ010000050.1:0-34160 GCA_036273755.1 Pseudolabrys sp. | reverse complement strand
GATCGCCGCCGCCGCCTCGCTCATGGGGATTTTCTTCTTGCGGGCATGGTCGTGCAGCATCGCCACCGCGGCGTCGCCGAGGCCGCGCTTCGGCACATTGACGATGCGCTCGAAGGCGAGGTCGTCGGCCGGCTGCGCGATGACGCGCAGATAGGCGAGGGCATCGCGAATTTCGGCGCGCTCGTAAAACCGCGGCCCGCCGATGACGCGGTAGGGCAGGCCGAGCTGGATGAAGCGGTCCTCGAATTCGCGCATCTGGAACGAGGCGCGCACCAGGATGGCGATCTCGTCCAGCGGATGGTCCTTGCCCTCGTCGCGCGCCGCGCGCTGCAATTGCTCGATCTCCTCGCCGATCGCGCGCGCTTCCTCCTCCGAGTCCCAGCCGCCGGTGACCTGCACCTTTTCGCCCGGCACGTCCTCGGTGCGCAGCGTTTTGCCCAGCCGGCCCTCGTTGTGCGCGATGAGGTGCGAGGCCGCGGCGAGAATGTGTCCCGTGCTTCTGTAATTTCTCTCAAGCCGAATTATTTTTGCACCCGGGAAATCATGGTCGAATCTCAAAATATTGTCGACCTCCGCGCCCCTCCATCCATAGATCGACTGGTCGTCATCGCCGACGCAGCAGATGTTTTTCTGCGCTTTCGCGGCCGGCACCGGCTCGGCATCGGGCGCGGCGATCGCCGCCTGTGACGTCGGCTGCGCCAGAAGCCGCAGCCAGAGATACTGCGCGACGTTGGTGTCCTGGTATTCGTCGACGAGGATGAACTTGAAACGCTGTTGATACTGCCGAAGAACGTCAGAAGAATTTCGGAAGATGCGGATGTTCTCCAGCAGAAGATCGCCGAAATCGGCGGCGTTGAGCGTCTTCAGCCGCTCCTGATAGGCGACATAGAGCTTCTTGCCCTTGCCATTGGCGAAGGACGCGGCCTCGCCGGCGGGCACCATGTCGGGCGTTAAGCCCCTGTTTTTCCAGCCGTCCAGCAGCATGGCGAAGACGCGCGCCGGCCAGCGTTTGTCGTCGAGCTTCTCGGCTTCCAACAATTGTTTGATGACGCGGATCTGATCGTCGACGTCCAGAATCGTGAAATTGCTTTTCAATCCAGCCATTTCGGCATGGCGGCGCAGGATTTTGACGCCGATGGAGTGGAAGGTGCCCATCCACGGCATGCCCTCGACCACCTGGCCGACCATCTGGCCGACGCGCAGCTTCATCTCGCGCGCCGCCTTGTTGGTGAAGGTGACCGCCAGGATCTGGGAAGGGTGGGCGCGGCCGAGATTGAGGATGTGCGCGATGCGCGTGGTCAGAACGCGGGTTTTTCCGGTTCCGGCGCCGGCCAGCACCAGCACGGGGCCGTCCAGCGTTTCGACGGCCTCCCGCTGCTCCGGGTTCAAATCGGCCAGATAGGCGGCGCTCCTTGCGCCAAGCGCCCGCGCGGCGATGCCGCCCGCGGCGGGAACGTGCAAGTCATTGTCGGGGGGCAGTTTTTTCGGCTCGGCCATGTCGTGGTGATTCCTTGCCGGCAAACATGGCACTCGCGGGGCGCAATTGGGAGGGGCGCGAGCGGGCCTTGTGGCTATCCGCGCCGGGACCTAGCGTTCGCGGCCTCAGCCGGGCCGAACATCCTCTTCTTCTTCACTTTCTCCAGGCAGATGAACTGGACCGGCTCGGTGTTTCCCGGCCTTCTTCGCGAAAGGACTGTTCCCGTGCGTCTCAAGGACAAGGTTGCCCTCATTACCGGCGCCGGCCGCGGCATCGGCCGCGACATCGCGCTCGCCTACGCCCGCGAGGGCGCCAGGGTCGTGGTCAACGACGTCGACCCGGCGACCGCCGAAGCCACCGCTGGTGACGTTGGCGGCCTCGCCGTCGTCGCCGACGTGGCGAAGAGCGCAGATATCGCCAAGCTCGTCGACACCGCGATCAAAGCGCACGGGCGGATCGACGTTCTGGTGAATAACGCGATGAAAATCGTGCCCGGCAAACTGGAAGCGTTGCCGGAAGCGGCCTGGGACACCACGATGAACATCGGGCTGAAGGGCGCGTTCCTCGTCAGCCAGGCCTGCGCCAAACACATGATCGGGCAGAAGTCCGGCTGCATCGTCAACATCGCGTCGATCGCCGGGCTCTTTCCCTATAACTGGGCCGGGGCCTATTCGGTGGTGAAGGCCGGGCTCATCATGCTGACCAAACTGCAGGCGATGGAGTGGGCGCCCTACGGCATCCGCGCCAACGCGATCACGCCCGGCTACATCCGCACGCCCGGCACCGAGGCGATGTATGCCGATGCGGAGATCTACGAGGGCCGCCGCAAGGGCGTGCCGATGGGCCGCGTCGGCTCCGGCGAGGACATCGCGGGGCCTGCGATTTTTCTGGCGAGCGACGACGCGCGCTACACCACTGGCAGCGTGGTCGGCGCCGACGGCGGCCAGGCGGTCGGCTATTTCCTTGGCGTGCCGGGGCGGCGATTTTCCGGCGGGCGGATCGACTAGCGAATGGCCCGCGACCAAATTGGCTGCGCGCCCGCTTTATGGCTGCCGCGACCGTCCGCAGCCGGTGAGTATCCGATGCTAGGCAGCTGAGGCCGCTCTTGCGGGCAGCGTCGGCTGTTGTGGAGCAAGAAACCGCTGTTCGAAATCGAAAGCCGGCATGGGGCGGCCGTAAAAATAGCCTTGGCCTTCCCCGCAGCCCAGTCGCATCAAAAGATCGGCCGTCGCCGTGTCCTCGACGCCTTCGGCGATGACCGCAAGACCCAGTTGCCGGCCCAGGGCGATCATTCCGCTCACGATCGCCATGTCCCGCTCCGACGTCCCCAGCCCGATGACAAACGACTTGTCGATTTTCAGAACATCCAATGGAAATTTTTTGAGGTAGCTCATGCTGGCGAAGCCGGTTCCGAAATCGTCAAACGCCAGCCGCACGCCAAGCGCCTGGATCTCGCGGAATGTTTCGAGCGCATGGCCCTCGTCCGCCAAGACGCAATCTTCGGTGACCTCAAGTTCGAGGAGCGACGGCGGAAGGCCCGTGGTGGCCAGGATTGCCGCGACGAACCCGGGCAGTCCGGGCGATTGAATTTGAGAGGGTGACAGGTTCACCGCCACACGCACAGGGTGGCCGGCTCGATGCCACGCCGCGCCTTGCTTGCACGCCGATTCCAAGACCCAGCTGCCGACATCGTTGGCGAGCACAGAGCGGTTCATGATCGGGACAAACTGCGCCGGCGACAGAAAACCTTTCTCGGGATGCCGCCAGCGAATCAGCGCCTCCGCCCCTTTGAGGTTTCCGTTCACGAGATCGACTTGCGGCTGGTAAAACAGTTCGAGCTCGTTACGCTCGATCGCCGTTTTCAAGTCCTTTTCAATCGTCAACCGCGCCTCCAACTCTGCGCGGAACGTCTGGTCATAGAATACGTATTGTCCTTTGCCCCCATCCTTGGCCCGATAGAGCGCTAGATCGGCATTGCCAAAAAGATCCTTTGCGGTTTCGCCGTGACGCGGGAAAACCGCCAAACCCATGCTGGTCTTCACCGAAACCTTGCGTCCATCGATCGCAATCGGTGATTCCAGCGCGACCAAAATGTCTTCGCAAAACGATCGGGCCTGGCTTTCAATTGCGTTGCCGACAAGAACGACAGCAAACTCATCGCCGCCGAGCCTCGCAACCAGACCGTCGACGGTCCGCGAATTTTGAAGAATCGTCGCGACGGCGAAGAGAATCTCGTCTCCGCAGGCGTGGCCCATCGTGTCGTTGATTTCTTTGAACGTATCCAGGTCAAAGAGCAGCAGAGCCACCTCATGGCTTTTTGAGCTTGCCGTCAAAAGCTCTTTTTCGAGGTATTCGGTCAGGGTGTGCCGATTTGCCAAGCCGGTCAGCGTGTCAAACGAAGCGAGGTATCGAATTTTTTCCGCCTCTCTCTTGCGGATCGTTATGTCGCGCAAAGCCGCGCCATATTGGGCGCCCTTGTGACTCGTCCATGCTGAGAGACTTGCCTCAACCGCAAACAATGTCCCTTCCTTGCGTATCCCTCTCAGTTCGGCAACTTTGCCGCCGCGGGTCCCCAACAGTGCAAGGCGAGAATCACAAAACGAAAAAGGTTCGTCGCTGTCCGCCCACGAAAGAATACGGCTGACCGGTTGACCGATCAGTTCCGCACGTGTGTATCCGAAGATCGCGGCGGCGGCGTCGTTCCACACGGTAATGAGACCGCGTTCGTCGGCGCATACCAGTCCGTCGCCGAGAGACATGGCAATGCGCTCGAAACGCAAATCGGCGAGCGTCCTCAACATGCCGAGGATGTCGATTTCATCTAAAGCCGTGGCGAGAATAGCCGCCCCGGCGACAATGATCACCGGCGCCGTATCGAAGATCAGCGGCGCCCGCGCCTGCAGGATTGCCGCGCCGACCTCGGCTATAACCACGAATCCAAGTATCGGCGTTATCCGCCGCCAGACCGATGCCGAACGCCAGTATCTGGCGACGACAAGCAGCAGCAAAATAACCGCCGCGCCGGAGAGCCACCCCGGAAGCTCGTGAAGGGCCCGGCCCTGCACAATAGACTCAGCGGCGTACGCCTGAAAAAGCGGCCCCGAGATTATTTGTCCGCGCGGGATCGTAATCCGGTCGCCGAGCTCAAGTGCCGTTCCTCCAACGATGACCTTTTTGTTCTTGAGCATGGAGAGAAGCGACGAATCTCCGGTCAGCACATCCGCGTACGACACCGTGGGAATCGCGCGGATACCGAAATCGATAAAGAAAGAGGCGTCGGTTGTTTGCGGTGCTCCTGCCAGCAGCACCGCCAACGACGGAAGCACCGCGCCGTCGATCCTGTTGCCCGTTCGGTATCGGCGGGAAATGCCGTCGGAATCCGGCTGCACGTTGACGAACGCTTCCCAGGTTTTTTCGGAAAATGGCTTAATGGGTCTGTTGATATGGAGGCGGCCGTCGCGGTCGACTTGTTTGAGCACGGGCAAAATGACCGCGCCATTTTCCGTTGCCAGGGCTTTGGCAAACCGGTCATCAGATGGGGCATTCGAAGGGGAACTGAAATCTATATCGAAGGCGACATCTTCCGCGCCGGCGCTTTTCAGCTTCTCCAGTAGTTGTGCGTGCAAATCCCGGGGCCACGGCCACATGCCGATTTGTTCAATCGAATGAGAGTCGATTGCAACAATGACAATCTTGCCGCTTGCCGGACGCGGCGCCAGCTCGACGCGAAATTGGATAAGTGCATTTAACAACGCCTGATGCGTCGTCACGAGCAAGAAAAGCGCGACGACGCACGAGACCAAAAAATGCGGCCTAAGGATTTTCACGCTGCCCCACCCCCCACGACGCTCGCTGCTAGCTTGCGCTTATAGTCGGCCTCTCAGCTTTTATGCTTGCCAAGAGCTTTGCCGTTGCCGTTGCCACCGGCGTTGCCGTTCGCTATTCCGTTGGCATTGCCGTTGCCGTTGCCATTCCCGTTGCCATTCCCATTTCCATTCCCGTTTCCATTGCCGTTTCCATTGCCATTCCCGTTGCCATTGCCGTTACCATTGGCATTGCCGTTGCCATTGGCGTTACCGAGAGCATTACCGAGAGCGTTGCCGAGACCCACCGAAGCATTTGCGCTCAAGCCGCTGTCGGAGACGCCTGGCGCGCCTGTCTTCCCTTGTTGCGAAGCGCTCCCATTGCTGGCGTGCGAGATGCCGACGGCATGCACCAGTCCACGTGTGGCTTTGCTGAAATCCAATTTGACTTCGCCCAAGGCCGCTCCGATGTGAACGCCCTTCGCTTTGTCGACGCCGTGCTCATGCGTGGCCGATGCATAGCCCAGGGTCGAGGTGTCACCATGCGCTTTGACTCGCGAAGCACCGCCATCCGGCCGCTTCAGACCGCCTTTGGGGACGAGAAGCGCGCGAAGTGAAGAAGAGCGCGGTGCACCTTGCTGAATCGGATGAAACGGACCGGAGCCCTGGAGTTTGAGACCGCCTGCACCCTGGGCCGGCACGCTCGCCATTTGGCCCGGCATGACCAGCACGTTTTGGCCGGTCTTGAAGTCGCTGACCTGAACCTGGCCGCGCGTGACGTCGACCTTCGCGCCGTGGCCGTCAACGGAAACATGAAACTGGGTGCCCTTGACCACGGCGGCAAGGTACGGCGTCTCGACCTCGAAATGCTGGACGTTGCGTTTTTCGACCTCGAGCGAGATCGAACCGGCCTTCTGCGTAATTGTGGTCGGGAATCCGTCTTGCTTCGCCGCCGGAATACCGATCTCGGAGTTCGGCGAAATAACGATCCGCTCTTCGCCGCGCACGAGGAGCACGCGGCCGTTGCTGCCGGTCCGTATGCTGTCGCCGGGACTCAACGCGACATCTGCGGTGAGCGAGACTTTTTGTGCGCTCGGCCGAGCAACCCAAACCTGACCAGACGACTTCTCGACGCGCCAGGAATTTTCCTGCGCGAGCGAATGCGAGAAAGAGCTGGATAGAATTGCAGCAGCAACGAAAACAGGCGCTGCAATGATTTTGAAGCTCAACCGCATATGTCACCTCGCCGACATAAGAGAAAACCTCCGACGGCCGAGTAGACACGACAATTATCTAGAAACTCCTGTAAATAATCCGAAATTGACGCGGCGATCTTTACCCTTTGTTCACCATAAATCGCCAGTTTTGCCTCGACGTGTTCGAGGCAAGATTTGCAGGGAAATGCTGCACCGATATGCAATGCCCACGCTCGCGAGCACTTGCCGCTCCGGCCGTTACGAAGTCGCGCCTTCGTTAGTCTTGCCTTCGCGCTGCTGATGAGCTCGGCGGCGCTGGCCCAGCAAGCGCCGCGATCGGTCGATACGCAGCAAACCGAACGCCAGCTCCAGCAGCGCGAGCTCGAATTTAGACGGGCGCGAAAGCCCCCTCCAAAGGTTCCCGGTCTCGCGCCAAGCCAATCGCGTGCGGGGCATCGGCCGCTATTTTTGCTTACATCGGTGACGGTCAGCGGCGCCACTGTTGTCGCACCCAATGTCATCGCAAGCGCCTACGCCCCGTATCTCAGGAAAAAGGTGTCGCAAAGCGATCTTGAGGCAATCGCCAACGCCATTACCGGTCTCTATCGAGACCGTGGTTACTATCTCAGTCGCGCGATCGTTCCGCCTCAGGACGTCGTCGGCGGCCATGTGCAGGTCAAAGTCATCGAAGGATCGATTGCGGAGGTTCGCATCGAGGGCGGCGACGCCGTCAGATTCGGCGTCAAAGAGCACCTCGATCTTTTGACCGCGGAACACCCCGCGCGTTTCGGGACGGTCGAGCGGCAATTGCTCCTTGCAAATGATACGCCCGGCGTGCGGATCGCCGATACGGCGCTTGAAGAGGTTGGCTCGGCCACCGGCCGTTTCCGGTTGATCGTCAAGGTCGAGACGTGGCACATTTATCAATCGGTCGGCTTGGACAACTACGGAAGTTTCGCCGTCGGACCTCTGCAGGCCTACTCGTCCACTTTCTTCAACTCCTATCTGGCCAAGGGCGACTCGCTCGGACTTAACCTTTCAACCGTACCCGACGCGACGCGGGACCTTCGCTTTGGCCGGCTATCGTACAGCGTCCCGATTGGGACGGATGGGGTGCGGCTAGGCGCAACGGTATCCCGCAGCGAGGTCTGGCCCGACGATGACCGCCGCCAGATCGATACCCGCACCATCAACCAATTCTACGAGTTGCGCGGCAGCTTTGTGCCACTCGAAACCCGGCAATCCGCGCTCACAATCACGGCGGCAGTTGCGGCTATCGACGAGGTCGAAAAGGACGCATTGGGCACGGACTATAACGATCACATTCGAATTGCTCGGATATCAGCCGACTACAGGCTGCGTGACGAGTTTGGCGGCAACAACTACTTCACGGCAGGGCTGCGGCAAGGGCTTGGCGGACTGGGCGCTTCCAGCAGCGATGATCCCCTGACATCGCGCACGGGTGCGCGGCCCGACTTTTCCGTTTTCGAATACTCGTATACGCGCTATCAAGTCCTGAGCGACGCTTGGTCGATCAAGGCGAATATAGCCGGACAGTTTGCTTCCGAGCCGCTGCTGTCGTCACAGACGTTTTACCTGGGCGGCGCTGCCTTTGGTCCCGGCTATTATAACGCCGACAACGGCATTGCCGGACTGGTTGAATTGAGGTTTGACCAATCGGTTCCGAGCGCGTTGATCACGCACTACCAGTTGTACGCCTTCTCAGAGGGCGGCGAGGTCTGGAACCTGGGCGAGCCCATGCAGCAACTCGTCTCGGTCGGTGCCGGCGTTCGGCTCGATTTCGTCAATGACTTCCATGCCGGAATGGCCGTCGCTTTTCCGGTCATTTACAGTTCGCGGACCGACGAATTCCGCGATGCGCGTCTTTTGTTTTCGTTGTCGAAGTCGTTCAAGCTGTGCCCGGAACGAGTCCGGATGCAGTGTCTGTAGCAGCGTCTACGCGACCGCGGCCATGCGGATGACGAGAGGGCGGACAACAAATCATCGAATAGGTCCGTGTTTTTTCAATCCTCGCCGCGATGCTTCAGCTTCAGTGCCGACAGAAATTCGTGGCGGGTCCGGACCTGCGCGGGCGGGGATCGTTTTCAGGCGTGCCGCCGATCGGACGCGTCGCGCGTCACAGGGGACGTGTGCTCCGCGCTGACTCGATGAACTATGCCGGGGAATCGTCATTGACAGCGATGGGCCCCGGGCACAAACTTCAATTTCACGCTGAAGCTGTGCGTGTTTGGAACGGCCACGCGCCGGGAACCAGAAAAGCAGGAGATTTCAAAAGCAGGGGCGCGATTCAATATGTCCGGCGCGGGCGCTGTGGGGGCGCGCGCGACTGTTCCGGCCAAAAACTGGGAGGACGATATGAAAAGGCTCTGCATTTTTGCGGCCGGAGCAATGCTGCTCGCCGCGCCGGCTTTCGCCGAAGACACCATCACCATCGGCATGACGCTGTCGAAGACCGGCTCGCTCAACGTCGACTCGGTCGCGCAATACAAGGGCTCGGAACTCTGGCGCGACCAGGTCAACGCCTCGGGCGGCATCAAGGTTGGCGGCAAGAGCTACAAGATCAAATTTGTCGACTACGACGACCAGTCGCAGGGTGGCCGCGTCCAGCAGCTCTACACGCGGCTGATCGTGCAGGACCACGCGCAGTTCCTGTTCAGCCCCTATTCCTCGGGTCTCTCCGCCACCGCCGCGGTGATCAGCGAGCAGTACGGCAAGATCATGCTGGTCGGCGGCGGCGCCGAGGGCAAGATCTTCCAGCTCGGCAACAAATATCTGTTCCAGTGCATCACGGCGGCCGATCATTACCTTTCCGGCGCCATCGCCGCGCTGAAGGAGAAAACCAAGACCGCCAATATCGCCTTCGTCTATTCCGACGATCCCTTCTCCCGGGCGGTGGTCACGGCGGCGCGCGAGCAGGCCAAGGCCGCAGGCTTCAACGAAGTGCTGGTCGAATCCTACCCGGCCTCGACCACCGACTTCAGCGCGATCATCAACAAGATCATCTCGTCGAAGGCCGACGTGTTCATGGGCGGCGGCCACTATCCGGACGGCGCGACGCTGGCGCGCCAGCTTTACGATCAGAAAGTGCACCTCAAGCAGACCACGATCCTGGTCGCCCCCGACAGCCCGAAGTTCAAGTCGCTCGGCGACGCGGCGGTTGGCGTGACCGTGCCGTCGCAATGGGAGCCGGGCGTCACTTACAAGCCCGACTTCGGGCCGACCCCGGCCGAATTCGCCAAGGCCTATGAGGCGGCTTACCACGCTGGCGTCGACTACCATGCCGCGTCCGGCTACATCGAAGGCCTGCTGCTGCAGCACGCCATCGAGAAGGCCGGCTCGATCGACCAGGCCAAGGTCGCGGACGAACTGACCAAGATGAACGTCACGACGTTCTTCGGCCAATACAAAGTATCGCAGGATGCGAAGAACCACGGCTTGCAGGAATCGCACCAGATGGTTCTGGCGCAGTGGCAGAAGAAGAACGGCGGGTTGAACCTCGAAATGGTATGGCCGGATGCGGCCAAGACCGCCAACTTCATCTTCGCCCAGAAATAAGTGACCCACGCAAGTCGGGGGCCGGCCCGTCGCCGGCCCCTGACGTGAGCCACACCAATGATTGGCCTGCTTGCTTCCCTCGTGGACGGCTTGCTTGTCGGCTCGGTCTACGGCCTGGCCGCCATGGGCATTTCGCTCATCTGGGGCGTCATGGACGTGATCAATCTGACGCACGGCGCCATGATCGTCGCCGGCATGTTCTCGCTCTATTTGATGGTCGATTTCCTCGGCGTGCCGGTCTACCTGACGCTGCCGCCGATCTTCATCGGCGGCCTCTTTGTCGGCATTGGCCTCTACTGGCTCGCGGTGCACCGCATGATCGGCCAGCCGCCGTTGATGAGCCTGCTCTCGACCTTTTCGGTCAACCTGGTGCTCATCGGGCTCGGCACCGCGGAATGGGGCACGGTGTTGTTCAACGTGCCGGTGTCGCTGCCCGGCGTCAGTCTCGAGCGCTATACGTTTCCCGGCACGCATATCGCCGCAGCGCTGCTCACCGCGGCGATCGCTTTTCTGCTCTACCTATTTCTGTTTCACACCCGGGTCGGCAAGGCGGTGCGCGCGGTGTCGAGCAACCGCGAGGCGGCCCAGCTTGTCGGCATCCCGACGACCCGCGTGCTGGCGCTCGCCTTCGGTTTGGGCGTGGCGCTCGCCTGCGTGTCGGGCATGCTGGTCGGCACGCTGTTTCCCTTCACCGTGCTGTCGGGCGACGCCTATCAGCTGAAGAGCTTCGTCGTCACCGTGCTTGGCGGCCTCGGCAATCCTGCGGGCGCGCTGATCGGCGGCATCGCGCTCGGCCTGTTCGAAGGCCTGTCGACGCCGTTCATGCCGGTGAGCTGGACGCTGGTGTTTGAATTCGTGCTGTTCGTGATCGTGCTGATCGCGTTCCCCAGAGGGTTGCTGAGCTTGCGGCTGCCACGGCGCGCACGATGACGGCCGCCGCCAAGAAACCGGGGTATTTCGCGGCGGCGCTCCTGCGGCGCCCGTTCTTCTGGATCATGGCCGCGATTGTCGTCGGCTTCGCCGTCGCGCCGAGCGTTGGCGACAACGTCGAGCTGCGCGAAGACCTCATGCTCGCCGCCGTCTACGTCACGCTCGCCAGCAACATCAACCTGATCCTCGGCTATGCCGGCTATGTCAATTTCGGCAGCATCGTTTTCTTCGGCCTCGGCGGCTATTTCACCATCTACTTCATGAGCGCGCTGGGCTGGGGCCTGGCGGCGGCGACGTTGATCGGCGGGCTCGCGGTCAGCGCCTTCGCCTACGTCTTCGGGCTCGGCATCCTGCGGCTGCGCGGCGCTTATTTCGCGCTCGCCACCATCGGCGTGAACGAGGCGGTGCAGGCCTTCGTCACCAATTTCACGCCCTGGGGCGGCGGCACTGGAATCTATCTGTCGACCGAACTGTTCCTGCCGCTCGGCGGCCCGGGGCAGGCGCTGTGGATCATCTATTACGCGCTGGTCGGCGTCATGGGCCTGTCGCTCTATCTCAGCTACTTCATCAAGATATCGAAATTCGGCTTCGGGCTGCGCGCCATCGGCGAAAACGAGGACGCCGCCGCCGTGCTGGGCGTGCCGACGCCGCGCTACAAGGCGATGGTCTATTGCGTGTCGGCCTTTTTGCCGGCCGTCGCCGGCGGGCTTTATTTCTTCAAGGGCGCTTTCATCCAGCCGGTCGACGCCTTCGATCTCAATTTTTCCACCGAGGCCATCGTCACCACGATGCTCGGCGGCCAGGGCACCGTGTTCGGCCCGGCGCTCGGCGCTTTCCTGTACGAGCAGCTGCGCGGCTGGCTTCTGACCTCGGACACCTTCGCCAATTTCCAATTGGTGATCTCCGGCGCGCTGCTGCTCGTCATCGTGCTGTTCGCGCCGGGCGGGCTGATGGGCTGGCTGTACCGGCGCTGGCCGGGCCTGAAAAAGGTGCTCGAATGACAGCGCTCCTGGTCATCGAGAACCTGAGCAAGCGCTTCGGCGGTGTCGCCGCCGTGCAGGACGTTAGTTTTTCGGTCGAAGAGCATGAAATCCTCGGCCTCATCGGCCCGAACGGCGCCGGCAAATCGACGCTGTTCAACCTGATCAACGGCGTGTTCAGGCCGGACGCCGGACGTATCGCGTTCGGCGGCACCGACATCACCGGCATGGCGCCCTATCGCGTCGCGCGCACCGGGCTCGCGCGCACGCACCAGATCGTGCAGCCGCTCGGCGCAATGTCGGTGCGCGAAAACTGCACGGTCGGCGCCTGCTTCGGACGCGAGAACCTGCCGCTGTCCGCGGCGACCCAGATCGCCGAAGAGGTTGCCGCCTTCGTCGGCCTTGGCGAGCGGCTCGACATCCCGGCCTCGCAGCTCACGGTGGCCGGCAAAAAACGGCTGGAGCTTGCCCGCGCGCTGTCGGCGCAGCCGAAGCTGCTGCTGCTCGACGAGGTGCTTGCCGGGCTCAACCCGACCGAAGTGGAGCGCATGATCGAGGTGATCCGCCGCATCCGCGAGCGCGGCGTCACGATTCTGATCATCGAACACCTGATGCAGGCGATCATGAGCCTGTCCAACCGCATCGTTGTGCTCAATACCGGGCAAAAGCTTGCGGAAGGCTCGCCCAGCGCCATCGCCAACGATGCCGCGGTGATCGAGGCCTATCTCGGCGATCCGGAACTGGCGGCCGAATTGCGCGGAGCGCTGACATGAGCGAGCTGCTCGAATTGCAGGGCCTCGAGGCCGGCTATGGCGACGTGCGGGTGTTGTGGGGCATTTCGCTGAAGGCGCGGCGCGGCGAGCTCACCACCATCGTCGGCGCCAACGGCGCCGGCAAGACCACGACGTTGCGGGCGGCGGTCGGTTCGATTCCGCCGCTGGCCGGGCGCGTGCTGTTTAACGGCGAGGACGTCACCGGTCTGCGGGCGGACCAGAAAGCCGCGCGCGGCATCGTCCTGGTGCCGGAAGGCCGCCAGCTCTTCGGCACCATGAGCGTCGAGGAGAATCTCGAGATGGGCGCCTATTCGGCGCGCGCCCGCGGCAAGTTCGACAAGTGCCTGGCGGAGGTGTTCGAGTTGTTCCCGCGTCTTAAAGACCGGCGGCGGCAGATTGCCGGCACTTTTTCCGGCGGCGAGCAACAGATGCTGGCTATCGCGCGCGGTCTGATGTCGGACCCGGAGATCCTCATCATCGATGAATTGTCATTGGGGCTTGCGCCGGTGGTCGTGCACCAGTTGTTCAACACGCTCAAGGCGCTCAAGCAGGCCGGCGTCTCGATCCTGCTGGTGGAGCAGAACGTGCATCTCGCCTTCGCGCTCGCCGAGTACGCCTATGTCATGGCGGAGGGAAAGCTGCTCACCGAGGGCAAACCGGCCGAACTCGTCAAGCGACACGACATCAGGCAGGCCTATCTCGGCCTCTAGCAAAGCCCGGTAGGCCGGCGGTTCGCGTAAGGTGCAAGCGGCCGACGCATGGCCGCTTCACCACCGCGAAATTTAGAGCCGCGCGCTGGCTTCCCGCGCCCGCCACTCCGGCAACGTCATCAAATGCAGGCCGAGGCGGGCGTAATTGACCCGCAGGTAGCCGTCGAGCGAGTCGTGCACGATTGCGTCGGGGTGGAGCAGCGCCACCTCCTGCGCCATCACGCCGACATAGACCGTGTCGCTCCACAGATAGCGATAACGGTAGAGCCCGAGCCCGTCCGGCAGCCGGTCGACCAGCGCGATGTCACGCTTGAGCCGGGCATCGGATGGAATGCTGACCTCCGAATAGGTGGCGTCGGTATGCAGCCCCCAGGCGCCGCCGCCGTGGCCGCCGACATAGCCGCCTTGCCACGGCATCGTGGGACTCTGCGGCCCTGCCGGGAAACGCCAATTGAATCCGACCGTGACCACGGAAAATGCCGCATGCGCGTTGGCATTTATCGTGAGATTGGTCCCGGCCGGCGGCGATGTCGCAATCATGCCGAGCGTGCCGAGATCGACATATTGATAGCCGAGCGTGAGCGCGAGGTCGGGCCGCAGCATGTATTCGATGCCGGCGCCGGCGACCCAGCCGGCCCTGACCGACGACGTGTCGGCAGTCAGGGTTATGCCGTCAGCGTTGTAGGTGCTGTTGAGATCGACGTGGCCGTAGGCTAGCCCGCCGGTGCCGTAGAAGAAGAACTTGTCGACTGTCCAGCCGGCGCGACCGCGCACTGTGCCGTACCAATCGACTTTGGCGCTGGTGCTCGCGAAATTGCCCAGACAGGGATTGAGGCTGGTCAAGCCGCCATCAAGCGACGTCTTGAGGCCGCTGCCGGATATGTCCGTTTCCACCCCGTAGACCCAGGTGCCCTGTTGCCAGTTGTAGCCGGCCTGCGCGCCACCGACCCAGCCGCTTCCGTGACCGGAATTCGCACCGACGCTCGGCGCGCATTGGGCGTCCGCGTTCGATACCGAGAACGCCATGGCCGCAGCGGTGGCAATCGCCAGCACAACTGCTGTGGAAGCCCGTCGGACCCTGCGCCCGACAGTAATACGATAAGATAATGGCAACGATTTCATGACAGCACCCCCGCGCAATCACAGCACAACAATGTGCTACGCACATAGCGCTCGCAGCCCAGGCAACAAGCATAGCGGGTCGTCGCGGACGGTACAACGCGCCGTGGGGCGCGATCCACCGGCCACTTGGGATAATAATCCGGCGGCGCGTCGGCAATGACGACCTGCAAAGGCAGTTGCCGAAACGGCATCGGTCGGCAACATGGCACGGAGCGGCGCGACAGGGAGCGGCCGGTGAACCAGACGGCGGGGGTGCTGATCGCCATCGTGTCGAGCTGCCTCGGCGGCTCGGCCGCCGCGGTGACGCGTTATCTCGCCGCCGGCACCGATCCGATCACGCTGGCGGTGCTGCGCTGGGCCATCGGGTTCATGCTTGTGTTGCCGGTGACGCTCGTCACGCGCGCCAAATGGCCGCCGCGCCAAGACTGGCTGGCGGTGGCGCTGTTGGGCCTCGCCTTTTTCGGCCTGTTCTTCGTGCTCTATAACATCGCGCTCGGCTACACGACGGCGGCGCGGGCGACGCTGGCGCTGTCGACACTGCCGCTGCAGACCATGGCGGTCGGCGCGCTGCTCGGCATCGAGCCGCTGACGGCACGCAAATCGTTCGGCGTCGTCATCGCCATGCTCGGCGTGTTCGCGGCGCTGGTCACCGGCCTGTCGGCGGCGCCGCCCGGCGCCTGGCGTGGCGAGGCGATCATGATCGGTGCGGTGTTGTGCATGGCCTTCTACAATGTATGGACGCGGCAGTTCATCGTGCGCTCCAGCGCCATGGGCTTTCTCTGCGTCGGCATGGGCGCGGGCGCTGCGGCGCTGATCGTCGCCGGCCTCGCCACCGGGCATCTTTCGGTGTTGGAAACGTTCACCCCAGCGCAATGGACCGCCGGCATCTATCTCGGCATCGGCGGCGGCGCGCTGGCGTTCATCCTGTGGGTGATGGCGCTGCAGCGCGCGTCGCCGACGCTGGTCGCCAACACCATGACGGTCAATCCGGTCGCCGCCGCGCTGTTGGCGACCTACCTCGTCGATGAACCGATCACGCTCAATCTGGTGGTCGGGCTGATCGCGGTCTTTGCCGGGATTTGGCTGGCGACGACGGGCGGCGCAAAGCAGAAGGCGTGACGCCTACATCGTTGCGCCGATCTGCCAGGGCACGAATTCGAGATCGCCGTAACCGAGGTCTTCCGACTTGGTATGGCGGCCGGACGCCGTGGCCAGCACCGTCTTGAAGATCTCCTCGCCTTTGTGCGCGAGCGAGACGCCGTCGAGGATGTCGCCGCAATTGATGTCCATGTCGTCGACCATGCTCTGATAGACGAAATTGTTGGTGGCGAGCTTGATCGAGGGCGTCGGCTTGCAGCCGAAGGCCGAGCCGCGGCCGGTGGTGAAGCACATCACGTTGCAGCCGCCGGCGACCTGGCCGGTGGCGCCGACCGGGTCGTAGCCCGGCGTGTCCATGAAGACGAAGCCCTTGTCCTTGACCGGCTCGGCATATTCATACACCGCCCGCATGGTGGTCGAGCCGCCTTTGGCGGCGGCGCCGAGCGACTTTTCCAGAATCGTGGTGAGGCCGCCGGCTTTGTTGCCGGGCGAGGGGTTGTTGTTCATCTCGCCGCGATTGCGCGTGGTGTATTCTTCCCACCAGCGGATGCGCTCGACCAGCTTTTGCCCGACGGTGGCGTTGACTGCGCGCCGCGTCAGCAGATGCTCGGCGCCGTAGATTTCCGGCGTCTCGGCCAGGACGCCGGTGCCGCCGTGCTTGACCAGCATATCGACCGCGACGCCGAGCGCCGGATTGGCGGTGATGCCGGAATAGCCGTCCGAGCCGCCGCATTGCAGCGCCAGCACGATCTCGCTCGCCGGCCGCGTCACGCGTTGCGCCCGCGCGGCGATCGGCAGCATCGCCTTGATGCGGGCGACGCCTTCGGCGACCGTCTTCTTGGTGCCGCCGGTCGCCTGGATGGTCATGGTCTGGAAGTGGTCGCCCTCGACCAGGCCGTATTCGTCCTTCATGCGGTCGATCTGGAACACTTCGCAGCCCAAGCCCACCATCAGCGCACCGCCGAGATTGGGGTGCGTGGCGTAGCCCCATTGCACGCGGCGCAACACGTCCCAGCCTTCGCCGTATGCCGCCATGCCGCAGCCGGTGCCGTGCACGAAAGGCACGACGCCGTCGATGCCGGGATAGTCGTCGAGCAGGCCGGAGCGGTTGACCTCCTCGGCGATGAATTTGGCGACGCTCGCCGAGCAGTTCACCGAGGTCAGCACGCCGATATAGTTGCGCGTGCCGGTCTTGCCGTTCGGCCGCCAATAGCCCTGGAACGTGGCGCTCAGCTCCTGCGGCAGCACTTCGTCGTTCTTGGCGGCTTCGGCGAAGCGGTAGTCGCGCGCGAAGTCCTGCATGACCACGTTTTGCACATGCACCCAGTCGCCCGGAGCGATCGAGCGCGAGGCAAAGCCGATGATCTGCCCGTATTTGCGCACCGGCTCGTTTTCCGCGATGGCCGCGACCGCCATCTTGTGCCCGCGCGGGATGCGCTCGCGCGCGGCGACGCCGTCCGCGCTGCCGCCGAGCGGGATCTGGTCGACCGCAACGATGACGTTGTCGTCCGCGGCAAGGCGAATGGAACGGGGATCGGGCATGAAGCGGCCTCCTGATCCACGTAGCTAAACGGATCGGCGCGGCCGGAACAAGGCGCAGCCGTCAATACCCACTGTGAATAAGCAAACGGAGACCGCCGGGGTCGACGGTCTCCGCATCGATTTTGGCCGACCAAACGAATCGCCGGGCCGCATCCAGATCAACGGCGATCGAGCGGCGCCTTAGCGCGCGTCTTCCGCGATATGTTCGACCAGATCGACGATGCGCCGGCGCAACTTGCCGTTCTTGATGCGCATGAACGCCTTGGTCAGCGACAGGCCGTCGGAGGTTGCCAGGAAGTCCGACACATAGGCCGGCGAGGGCGCTTCGCCCATGCCGTTGCCGTTGTGTGCGGCCCGCGGCGCCCCTTCGAAAAAGAACGACACCGGCACCTGCAGGATGCTGGCGATATGCTGCAAGCGGCTGGCGCCGATGCGGTTGGTGCCTTTTTCGTATTTCTGCACCTGCTGGAACGTCAGGCCGAGCGCGTCGCCGAGCTTTTCCTGGCTCATGCTCAACATCATGCGGCGCATGCGCACGCGCGCGCCGACATGCTTATCGGTGGGATCGGGAACCTTCTTTGTCATCATTGCCATCATTCGAGACTGTCTCACGCAGGGGTTATGGGTCTTGGGGTGATCGCGTGGCGCTGGCCATCCGCAGGGTCTTGTCCTAAGTTTCAGCAACGCGAGGTCGTTGCGACGGGTGGAAGATTCGACGGAGCATCGGTTGCGGAAACCGCGCCAGCACCCCGCCAGGTTGTCTACTACTCATACGCGTGGCGCACCGCGCCTGTCATTAAAGCGCGATGCTCGATTTATTAGAGGCCATCGAATAAAAAGCCCATAAAGGGAAAATCTGCGGTACAATAAACGATGGCCCAGACCGAACTGCGTCTATTTCGCTATTTCGTGACGCTCTGCGAGGAGCAGAACTTCGCGCGCGCGGCGGAGCGGTTGTCGATCACCCCGCCGACCCTCACGCATCAGATCCAAAAACTCGAAAAGGAGCTTAACGTTCGCCTATTGAACCGCAAAACCAAGATGAAGCTGCAGCTCACCGAGGCGGGCGCGCGGTTCCTCGAGAGCGCGCGCGACGTGCTGCATCGGGCCGGCCAGGCGGAGAACACCGCGCGTAAGGCGGCGCGCGGCGAAATCGGCCGCATCGAGATCGGCTATATGATCGCGACGACCTATTCGGGTCTGCTGCAGCGTCTGATCGGCGGCTTTCAGGAGAAATTTCCCGGTATCGACATCACCCTGCACCAGATGTCGACCGTCAAGCTGGTCAACGCGATTCTGACGAACGAGCTCGACGCCGGCTTTGCGCGCGTGCCGACGCAGTATCCTTCGGGGCTCGGCGTGGTTCCGTTTTCGCGCACGCCGGTCATCCTCGCGCTGCCGGCCAATCATCCGCTCGCGCGCAAGAACGGCGCGATCAGTCCGCGCGCGCTCGCCGAGGAGAATTTCGTCAGCACCTCGATCGGGTACGACCTCGCGTTCATCCGGCACGTCGAGGCGGTCGCCAAGCTCGGCGGCTTCAAGGCGAAGATCGCCAAGCGCGCCGAGGACCTCACCACGGTGCTGTCCTATGTTTCGCTCGGCTACGGCATCGCCGCGGTGTCGCGGGACATGGCGAACTGCCAAGTGCCCAATGTCGTGTTTCGAAAAATCGCCGCGCGCAACGTTCCCGAGGTAATGTTCTCGTTCATGTACCGGACCAAAGAATCCGCGCCCGCGGTCCGGGCGCTGATCGACGCCGTGCGCGGGCAGGCTGCGAAAAACGAGGTCTTGAGGCGCGCGAGTTGAGGGGGCCCGAGATGATACAACGAAGGGAAAGGGACGATGCGTAAATATCTTCTGCTTGGACTGATCGGGCTGCTGATCGCGCCGGGCGCGGCGCCGGCGCAGCAATGGCCGGCGAAAGAGCCGATCCATGTGATCATCTCCAATACGCCGGGCAGCGCGCTCGACGTCACCGCGCGCATCGTCATGGAGCAGGTCGGCAAGCAGATCGGGCAGACCATCGTCGCCGAGAACAAGCCGGGTGCGGCGAACGTCATCGGCATCGCCGCGGCTGCCAAAGCCCCGGCCGACGGTTACACCGTATTGGTTACCACCTCGGGGATCGCGATCGCGCCCTACACGCACAAGACGCTGCCCTACGACACGCTGCGCGATCTGCGCGCGGTGGCGCCGCTCGGCAATTTGACCAACGTCATGATCGTGCCGGCCGGGCGTTTCAAATCGCTCAAGGATCTCGTCGACAAAGCCAAGGTCAAGCCGGGCGCCCTGCTGTTTGCGACGATCGGCCAAGGCAGCACCGGACACCTGACCGCGGAGCGGTTGGGGCTCAGTGCCGGCTTCAAGGCGACGCAGGTGCCGTTCAAGGGTACCGCCGAAGGCGTGACCGACCTCGCCGCCGGCCGCATCGACTTTTTCTTCACGCCGATTACCGCCGCGCTCGGTCTGATCCGTGAGCACAAGGTCGAGGCGCTGGCCATCGGCAGTTCGAGCCGATCGTCGCTGATGCCCGAACTGCCGACCACGGTCGAGGCGGGTTATCCGGATTCCGACTACAATTTCTGGATCGGCGTCTTCGTGCCGGCGGCGACGCCACAGCCGATTGTGGCGCGCCTGCACGATGAAATCCGCAAGGCGCTGCAGGTGCCGGAGGTCAAGACGCGTCTCGCCCGTTCCGGCGCCGAGCCGATGGACATGACGCTCGATCAATTCGAGGCCTATTTCAAGAACGAGATCGCGCTCAACGAGAAGCTGGTAAAGGCCGCCGGCATCCAGCCGCAATGAGGCGCGCGCTCAGGCGGCGCGGGCGAGAAAATCGGCCAGCAGGCTGTTGAAGGTTTCGGCCTGTTCCAGGTTGACGTAGTGGCCGCAAGTGTCAATGCAATGGTAATCTGCTTGCGGCAGCGCGCGGGCCGCACGCTCACAATCGGTCGGCTTGGCGATCGGATCGTCGCGGCCGGACAGCACGAGCGCCGGAATCCTGATCGCGGCAAGTGAATCGAAAATATTCGACTCGGTCATCGCGCCGTAAGCCTGCAGGTAGCCTTCGGTCGTCGCCGAGCCGGCCAGATCGACCACTTTGGCCACCAAGGCTGCACCGCCGCCTTTGACATAAGTCGCGTTGCGCTGCTCGGCGAATGTGCGCTGGCCGATGCTCTCGAGAACGGCGCGGCGCTCGGCGCGCAACCGCGCCCGCTCTTGCCCGTCGAGATGGCCCGTGCCGGTGACGCCGCAGGCGAATACCATGGCGCCAATGCGGCCGGGGTTCGCGGCGGCGAGATCGGCCAGGATCACGGTGCCGTAGGACGTGCCGACGCCGACCGCGCGTTCGATGGCGAGCGCATCCATGAAGCGCCGCGCCAGCGTGCTGTAGTCGCGCGTCGTCGCTAGGGGCACCGGTTCAGAGGCGCCAAAGCCGGGCATGTCCCAGGCGACAAGGCGGTAGCGATCCGAGAACGCCGCGAATTGCGGCTGCCACGATTCCGAATTGCCGCCGAGGCCATGCAGGAAAACGATCGGCGGTCCGGCGCCGACCTCGCGATAGGCCAACCGCCGGCCGTCGATGATGAGAAATTTCGCCGCGTCCGACATCCTAGTGCGGCTTGTACTCCTCGCGCTTGGTATTGGCGATCTTGATCAGCGACTCGGCCGCCTTGCGATCCTCTTTCAGGAACGCGGCGAAACCCGCCGGCGAGGTCGGCGCCGGTACCACCGCTTGCTGGGAGAGGAAGGCCGTGAATTTCGGCTCGCTGAACACCTTGACGAAGGCAGCGTTGACCTTGTCGACGATCGCCGCCGGCGTGCCCTTCGGCGCCGCGAGCCCCCACCAGCCCTGGCCCGGATAACCGCCGAGACCGGCCTCGGCCAGCGTCGGGACGTCGGGCAGCAACTCCGAGCGCTTGTCGGCCGACACCGCCAGCGCCTTGACCTTGCCGGCTTTGACCAAGCCGAGGAAGTTACCGATGCCGAAGCGCGTAAGCTGCACCTGATTGCCGGCAAGCGCCTGCGCCGCCGGGCCGCCGCCTTTGTACGGCACGCCGACGATCTTGGTGCCCCACTGGTTGTTCAGCCAGCGCAGGAACAGGTCCGGGAACGAGCCTTCACCGAGCGTCGCGTAGTTGAGCTTGTCGGATTTCGCCTGCGCCGTCGTCTTGAGTTCGGCGACGGAGTTCACACCGAGCTCGCTCGAGACGAACAGGCCTTCGTTGAGAAAGAACAGCCGAGCGACGGGCACCAGGTCGCGGTCGGGATCGTAGGGAAGGTGATCGAACAGCAGCGGATTATAGGACATCGTGCTGTGATAGATGACGCAGAGCGTGTAGCCGTCGGGCGCCGCCTGCGCGCAGGCTTGCGCCGCGACGATGCCGCTGGCGCCGCCGCGGTTCTCGATCACCAGTGGTTGGCCGCCGAACAACGGCGTCAGTTCGATCGCGGCCTGACGCATGATGACGTCGGTGACGCTGCCGGCGGCGATCGAGACAATCAGCCGGATCGGCCGGTCTGGATAGGTTTCCGCCTGCGCCGATACCGCGCCGAAAGCGAGCAGCAAGGCGAAGACGATGCGTCCGATTTTTCCCATGGCGTTGTCCTTCCCTGACTTTCGTTTTTATAGTTTCCCCGCGAACGCGGCCGTCGCGAAGTCGTCGATCATCGCATAGCACTGCCGCGCCGCGCCGGCGTCGTAACGGGCGATGCCCGGCACGTCGGACTCGGGCTCGCAGAACGAGTGCAGCAGGCCGCCGAAGACGAGCATCTGCCATTTCGCGCCGGACGCCTCCATCTCGGCTTCGAAGCTGTCGCGGTCTTTTTTCGGCACCACCGGGTCTTTTGACCCATGCAGCACGCAGATCGCGGCCTTGATGTCGCCCGCCTTGGCCGGCAGCGGCGTGACCAAGTCGCCGTGCAGGCAAATCACGGCCTTGAGGTCGACGCCGGTGCGCGCCAGCTCGAGCACGTTGCCGCCGCCGAAGCAGAAACCCACCGCAGCCTGGCGCGCAAGATCGCCGATCTTGCGCTTGTCGCTTTCGGTTCGCAGCGCCTCGAGCGCCGCCGCGATACGGCGGCGGCGCTCGGGCGCATCGGCGCGCAAGCCGTTGGCCAATTCCGCGGATTCCGGCGGGCCGGCTGAGACTTTGCCGCCGCCATACATGTCGGCGACGAAGGCGACGTATTTCTTGCCCGCGATGGCCGCCGCGCGCTTGATGGCGTCGCCGCTGACGCCGAGCCAGTTCGGCGCCATCAGCAGCAGTGGGCGGCGGCCACCGACAGCCTCGTCATAGACCAGCGCGCCATTGCACGCGGTGTCGCCCGCCGTGTAGTCGATTCGCTCGACCGCCACTGTGTCCCCCTGACGAATTTAGTCGAGGATGATTTCCCCGATCGACCCTGCGTCGTATTGCGTGAAATAAAGCCGGCCGTTCGACAGCGCGGCGATGCAGCGCGCGCCACTCGCCGGCGTCGGAATGTCGTATTCGCCGATCAGCGTGCCATCCGGCGTCATGTGACCGATTTTGTTGGCGAAGTTCTCGGTGCACCACAGATTGCCGTCCGGACCGACGGTGACGCCGCGCAAGGATGCATTCGGCGTCGGAAACTTGAATTCGGCGAAAGCACCATCGCGGGACAGGCGGCCGAGCGCATTGGCGCCGGTCTCGACGAACCAGATGTTGCCGTCGGGGTGCGTCACCATGGCGCGCGGCTGCGGATCGTTGCCGGGAATGGCAAACTCACTGACAGCACCGTCGACGGTGATGCGGCCGACGCGGTTGCCGGCCGCTTCGCTGAACCACAGCGCGCCGTCGCGCACCACGATCGACAGCGGCTTGCTGCCGGGCGAGATGCCGGACTTGAATTCGGCGATCTTGCCGTCAGGTGTGATGCGGCCAATCTGGCTGACGTCGGTTTCCGAAAACCAGATATTGCCATCCGGGCCGAGCGCGATGCCGTCGGGCCCGGCGTTTGCCGTCGGCAGCGCGAATTCATTGAGCGTGCCGTCCATCGCGATGCGGCCGATCTTGTTGGCTTTCTTCTGCGCGAACCAGAGATGATTGTCGGCGCCAAGCGCAATGCCGATCGGCGTCGCGCCCGGCGTGGGCAGCGCAAACTCCTTGAAAGTAACGCTGCGCGGATCGAAGCAGCCGATCTTGGCGGCGCCGCTTTCGCAGAACCAAAGATTTCCGTCCGGCCCCTCAAGGCAAATGTAAGGCGCGCTGCCCACGGTCGGGATCTTGTGCTCGTGGATGTGCACGGAGCGCGCGGCGCGGCGCGCGATCGAAGGTTCGGCGTTGGCAGACATGTCGGCTCCGTACCGCGATCCGATACATTCGCGTCGTGTCTCGAATGCTATCGCCGCGTTGTCGCGCTGCGCAAGCGCTCAGCGTCTGCCCGCCATGTGGACGCTGCGCCCGGCGCTCTCCGGTCGCGGCAGGCCAGCATGCGCCGTCTTCATGCGTTCGAGCAATTGCAGAACGCCGCCCTGAAACGGCGCGACCTTCTTCGAGGTCATGTCGACGCTCAAGGTCATGTTTTCCGAAGTGGCCGAGACCCAATTCTCGGTCGCGTGTCTGAGCTCTTCGAACAAATGGATCCGCTTTGCGTCGTAGTCGAGCAACTGCACGACGACGCGCACCGGGTCGTCGAGCTTGAGTTCGCGCAGGTAACGCACGTGCGCCTCGACCACCATGGTTGAATGCTTGGTGCGCTCGAGATAGGAGGGCCCGAGGCCGAGCAACTCGTAGACTTCGTCGACCGCGCGGTCGAACAGCACGTTGTAATAGGCGACGTTGAGGTGGCCATTGTAGTCGATCCACTGCGGCTCAAGCCGCATCGGCGAGGAAACGAACGGGGCAGCAAAAACCGGCTCGGGATCGGTGCGGTCGAGCATTAGTTAATCGCCTTTTTTTGTCATGCCCGGCCTTGGGCCGGGTATCCACGCCTTGGCTGCAAAGTAAAGCGCGGATGGCCGGGACAAGCCCGGCCATGACGGAGGTTAAACCGAAATAGGATACACGGCTTTTTCTCCGCCGAGCAGGCCGATCGAAGCCATCAGCCGCGCCAGTTCGATCTGCCGACTCGTGCCGGTCTTGGCGAAGACCTTGCGCAGGTGCGTCTTGATCGTGTTCGGCGAGACGTTGAGGTGGCGCGCCGTTTCCGGGATCGTCGCGCCCGACGCTGCGCACAGCGCCACTTTGGCTTCGGCCGGCGTCAGCCCGTATGCATCCACAATCCATGCGACGGGAACACCTGAACGATTGGCCGGATCGATGATGAACAGCAGCACTGCCGCGTCCGGCATGCTCAACTCCGCGAAGCGACCGACGTCGCGGCCTCGCACGGATGACACGAGGATGGTCAGCAGCTGGCCGTCGCTCGGGCGCGGCACGCTCATTGAGCCTGTTGGCGCGCCGCACAGAGCCAAGCGGATCATCTCGTCCAAGCGTTGCGAATAGGGCGGCGCGTGTGCTGTGAGAGCCGCGCCGCGCAAATGCAGGGGGCCTTTGCTTGAGTCGAGTGCCCTGGCCGCGGTGTTGGCATAAATGATGCGTGCCCGCCGATCGAGAAGGATTACCCCGACAGCAAGCCGATCCAGCACGTCATACTCCGCTCGCTGGAGTGCCTTGTAGCCTTCGAGCCGGAATCCGAGCCGCATGGAACGGCGCATATGCGGCACGAGCCGTTCGAGAAACCGCCGGCCGTCCTGACCTAGCGGCCCCTGTCGCGCGCTGCGACAAATATTGAACGCCGCCTTGAAGTCATCCTTGGCCGCGAGGGCGACCATCGCATTGTGGGCGACATCCTGCGGTCGCAGCACCTCCTCGAAGAAGAGCGTGGGCTTCAGCGACGCAAACGGCACAATCTCGTCGGAGAGGACGATGCGGCCGACAGACTGTCGCTCCATGCCCTCCGACCAGGGGTTCCGCATGTGCCGCTCCTTATAGGCACGATTGCACTCCTCGCTGAGGCGTCCGTTGTAATCGAAATAGACCCGGCTGGCCTGGAACGACTGGCCAAACAGAATACCGCCCTGGCTGCCGGTGAGGTCGGCGATCTCGGTCAGCACCGAGCGCCAGAGCCCCTGCTCCGTCGCGGCGTCGTAGATGAGATCGAGGAGCCGGTCGACGTGTTTGTCGGAAACAACCATGGGGCCAACCGTCGTGCTCAGTTGCCAATTCCAAAAATAGGTCGCTGTCGGTCCAAACGCTTCGCGCTGGAGGCTCAAGGCATAGCCTATCTCATTAAATTGAATTCGCTCAATCCGCCTCACCCACCTGGGTGAGGCGGGTCGCGCATTCGCGCCAATATCGCTCACTGTGGGCGACGCATCGCCTCCGGGTTCAGGGCAACATGCTCCTGCCGGCGGTCTTAGAATTCAGCGGGCTTTGAGAGGTGGGGGCCGTCGGAATGCTGGTGTCCTAATCCTATTGAAAATAACGATGCCTCACCCGATGGGGTGACGCGCATGACGGAAGCTCCATGCGATAGCTACTTGTCTTCGCCGCAAATCCTGCGGAGCCGTTGCACGAAGGGAGGAACACAATGATTCGGCGCAGTATTGTTGTCGCCACGATGACATTGTTCGGATTGGTCTTTTGGCCGTCGATCGGCGTCAGCCAGCAGAAGTCGCTCAAGGAACAGCTCGTTGGAACCTGGATCATCGTCTCTGTAGACAACGTGCGCGACGATGGCGGCAAAGCCGAGCTGTTTGGCCCCAACCCCAAAGGCATCCTCATCTACACCAACGATGGTCACTTTGTTCTCGTGAACATGCGCGGGTACCTTCCCAAGTTCGCGGCGAAAAACCGCGATCAGGGCACGCCTGAGGAGAACAAGGCGGTGGTGCAAGGATCGATCGCTTACTTCGGTACGTGGATGGTGAACGAAGCCGACAAGGTCATCACCGCCAAAATTGAAGGCAGCACGTACCCAAACTTCGTCGGAGGCCCTGACCAGAAGCGGCTTATCACTTCCCTTACCGCAGACGAACTCAAGTTTATCAACCCCGCGGCCTCGGCCGGCGGAAAACTTCAGTTGGTTTGGAAGCGAGTCAAGTAAGGCGCCAAGTGATCCAACGCGGCGTCGCGAGGAACGCCTGACTACAGGATCGGGCAGCGTCTGCCGTCGTCCAGGACGAATTTCAATCCTCAGCGTTAGGAGTAGGGATATGGGAAAGGGGCTTGTCGTCGCGGCGTTTGCCATGTTCGCCTGCATCGGCCCTGCTGTCGCCGATGAGCACTGACATCCTCAATCCTGCGATTCTGAGGAAAAGAGACATGTCCGGGCCATCCGCGTCTTTGCAAATCTAATCTCACTAATGGCGTGGATGCCCGGCACAAGGTTTACACTCGGGCCGGCCAAAGGCCGGACCCGTGTGTTGGGCATGACGAGCCCATCACGCGCTGATCGGATACACCGCCTTCTCGCCGCTGAGCACGCGGGCGACGTCGGCAGCGCATTTGGTCTGCAATTCTTCCAGCGCCTCGACCGAATAGAAGCCGGTGTGCGGCGTGATGATCACATTGTCGCGGCCGAGCAGGGGTGAATCCTTCGCCAGCGGCTCGGTCGTGACCACGTCGAGCGCGGCGCCGCCGACCTGCTTGGCGTCGAGCGCGACGACGAGCGCCGGCTCGTCGATCAGCGGCCCGCGCGCGGTGTTGACGATATAGACGCCCTTCTTCGCCTTGGCGAAAGCGTCGGCGTTGAGCATGCCGCGTGTCGCCGGCAGCAGCGGCGCATGCACCGAGATGTAGTCCGAGTTTTTCAGCAGCGTATCGAAGTCGACGCCCTCAACCTTCATGGCCTTGAACTGGTCCGGCTTCACGAAGGGATCGTAGGCGAGGACTTTCATGCCGAAGGCCTGCGCCTTGGGCACGACAAGCCGCGGAATGTGGCCGAAGCCGACGAGACCGAGCACGGTACCTTCGAGGCGCCGTATCGGCACCACCGCCGGCATTTCCCAGCGGCCGTCCTGCACCAGACGGTTGGCGAGCGGCACCTTGCGGATCAGCGCCAGCAGCAGCGCCATGGCGTGATCGGACACCTCGCGGATGCAGTAGTCCGGCACGTAGTTGACGGCGATACCCTTCTCCTTGGCGGTCGGCAGGTCGATGTTGTCGACGCCGAGGCCGAAACGACCGATCGCCTTGCACTTGGTGAGCTGCAGCAGGATGTCGCGGGTGAGCTTGGCATAGGTGACGAGGATCGCGTCGGCGTCCTTGGCGACCGCCAGAATGTCCTCGGCGTTGGAGCTTTTCGACATACGCAATGTGGGATTGAGCCGCGCCAGCGCCGCCTTGGCGGGATCGAGCGAGGGAAACACGCTGTCGGTCACAGCAATTACAGGGCCGGCCATAGGGGAACGCTCCAAGGGGTCATGCGGGATGCGGCGGAACCTACGCCAGGGAAATCGTCCAGTCTATTGCCTAGCGGAAGCCGCAACGCGATACACATCAAGGACTTGGCTGGCATTAACCAAAAATTAACGCTAGTCTCGCCGCCAAGCTCTCATTGGCTATTGTGATGGAATAAGTGGGAGGCGGCGCATGCTCGGAAAATTGGCGCGAGGAGCATACATGGCGATCGTCGCGGCGATGATCGTGGCCTGGGCCGTGTCTGCCAGCAAAAGCGGCGCGGTCGAACCGCAGACCGAACAGCCCGTCGCGATCTGGTGGTGCTGACGCGCGCTTGACCCTGTCCGCTATCCCCGCCACGTTCGCTGCCAAGAGCGGGGTCTCGTCCGATGGCGGTCACGGCGAAAAATCTTAAATCGCGAAGCCAGACGCGCAATGCGCTGGGGATCGCCGCAGCGGCCGCCGAACTCACCGCGGCGTTCGGCAACCGCGTCGTCACCTCGCAGGCGGTGCGCGAGCAACACGGCAACACGACGACTTGGGTGCCGAACCAGCCGCCCGACGCGGTGGTGTTTCCGCTCAGCGAGAGCGAAGTTCAGCAGATCGTGCGAATCTGCGCGCAACACGGCGCGCCGGTTATTCCCTTCGGTGTCGGTACCTCGCTCGAGGGCCACATCAACGCGCCGTTCGGCGGCGTGTCGATCGATTTCCGCGACATGAACAAGGTACTCAAGGTGCATGCCGAGGATCTCGATTGCGTGATCCAACCCGGTATCACGCGCAAGGCGCTCAATGAGCAGCTGCGCGACAGCGGGCTGTTCTTCCCGATCGATCCGGGCGCGGACGCCTCGCTCGGCGGCATGGCGGCCTCGCGCGCGTCGGGCACCAACGCCGTGCGCTATGGCACCATGAAGGACAATGTGCTCGCCATGCGCGTCGTCATGCCGAACGGCGAACTGATGACGACCGCGCGCCGCGCCAAGAAATCGTCCGCCGGCTACGATCTGACGCGGTTGATCGTCGGCTCGGAAGGCACGCTCGGCGTCATCACCGAGCTAACCCTGCGATTGTCGGGCGTTCCGGAAGCGATCGCCTCCGGCGTCTGTCCGTTCCCGAGCGTGGACGCCGCCTGCACGGCGACCATCCAAACGATTCAGTCTGGCATTCCGATCGCGCGTATCGAATTGCTCGACCAGCTGCAGATCAAGGCGGTCAACGGTTACTCGAAACTGTCGCTGCCGGAAGTGCCGACGCTGTTCGTCGAATTCCACGGCAGCGACGCCGGCGTTGCCGAGCAGTCGCAGCGCTTCGGCGAGATCGTCGCGGATCTTGGCGGCGGCCCCTTCGAATGGGCGACCAAGCCGGAAGACCGCACCCGGCTCTGGCAGGCGCGCCACGACGGCTACCACGCCGCGCGCCGTCTGCGTCCGGGTGCGCAGGCCTTCGCCACCGATGTCTGCGTGCCGATTTCGCGGCTTGCCGAATGCGTCAACGCGACGCAAGCCGAAATTGCCCGGCTGAATTTGGTCGCGCCTCTCCTTGGCCACGTCGGCGACGGTAATTTCCACCTGACTTTGCTGGTAGACATGGAAGATGCCGGGGAAGTCGAGCGCGCCCATGAGCTGATGGAGCGCATCGTCGAACTGGCGCTCGCCATGGACGGAACCTGCACCGGTGAGCACGGCGTCGGACAGGGCAAGATGAAGTATCTCAAGGCCGAGCACGGCGCGCCGGCGCTCGCCGCCATGGCCGCGATCAAGCGTGCGCTCGACCCGCAGAACATCATGAATCCAGGCAAGATCGTCGCGCTCGACTGAGGGTTTCGGCCGCCGCGCGGCGACATAGATTTGCCGCCAAAGCCCGGCAAAAAGGCGTACATTTCACACCGACAGACGCGGGAAACGTGCCGGACAGCACGCGCGCGGCCGCGTCGGAGTTTGTCATTGCAGAACACCCTGCTCGCACTGGCGATCGCGATCATCCTGGCGCTGCTGGCGGCGCTGGTCGGCCCGCTGCTGATCGACTGGGGCACGCATCGGTCGCTGTTCGAGACTGAGGCAAGCCGCTTGATCGGCGTCGAGGTGCGCGTCACGGGGCCGATCGAGGTGCGGCTATTGCCGACGCCTTCGTTCACGCTGCACGAGGTCGAGATCGGCGAGCGCGGCGAGGGCCAGATTGACGCCAAGCTTGTTGGCGTCGAACTCGCGCTCGGACCGCTGATGCGCGGCGACTGGCAGGCCTCCGAGATGCATCTGGTCGGGCCGCGCATCAATCTTGGACTCGACGCCGCCGGCAAGTTGCGCGCGCCGAACCTGCCCATCAAGTTCAGCCCGGACAATCTGTCGATCGACCGCCTGAGCGTCGAGGACGGCACGCTGACGCTCGCCGATGCCGCGAATGGCGCGCAGGTGACGCTCACCGGGCTCTGGTTCAACGGCGAGGCGCGCTCGCTGCTCGGGCCGTTCAAGGGCGAGGGTGCCGCGACCGTCGGCGGCGAGCTTTATCCGTTCCGTCTGACGACCGGCCGCGTGTCGGATAGCGGCGCGCTCAAATTGAAGCTCAATGTCGACCCGGTCAGCCGGCCACTGAGCATCGTCGCCGACGGCACGCTGACGCTGGCCGGCGGCAAGGCGGCCTTCGACGGCGCGCTCAATCTGGCGCGGCCGGTGATCCTCGCCGCCCGCGGACCGGCAAAAGCCGGCGACAGCGTCACCCCGCCATGGCGGCTGAGCGGCAAGATCAAAGCGAACGCGGCCTCGGCCCTGATGCAGCAGTTCGAATTCCAATACGGCTCGGACGAGCAGGGCTTCAAACTCACCGGCGTTGCCGATTTCACCTTCGGCCGGCACCCGAATTTCAACGGCGTGCTATCCGGCCGGCAGGTCGACCTCGACCGTGTGTTTGCGGGTGACGACGGCACGCGGCCGCCACCGGCTGCCGCCATCCGCAAAATCGCGCAGCTGACCGCCGGCGCCTTCCGCCCGGCGATTCCGATCCGGATCGGCGTCGGCATCGACCAGGTCACGCTCGGCGGCAACAGCATCGCCAACGTGCGCGGCGACATCAGCACCGACGCGGCCGGATGGAATCTGGACCGCTTCGAATTCCGTGCGCCCGGCTTCACGCAAGTGAAGCTCTCGGGCCGTCTTGCGGTCGGTGAGGGCAAAGTCAGCTTCAGCGGGCCCGCCGACATCGAGGCAACCGATCCGAAACTGCTGGCGGCTTGGCTCGAAGGCCGGCCGGAGCCGGCCAAGGGCGAGCCGCAGCCGCTTAAGCTGCGCGGCGACGTCACCTTCGGCAGCGACAAGATCGCGGTCGAGCGCCTGCAGGCCGCCTTCGACCGCAAGACCGTGACCGGCCGCATCGCGTATGTCTTCGCTTCGGCCAAGCAGGCGGCCAAGCTCGACGCCGTGCTCAATGCGCCCGAACTCGACGTCGACGCCGCGCTCGGCTTCGGCCGCGCGCTCACCGCCGGTTCCGCGATCGAGCGGCCGCGCGACATGACGATCGCCGCCGATATCGGCCGCGCCAGCGTCGCCGGTTTGAGCGCGCGCGACATCAGCGCGCTAGTCACCGTCGACGGCAATGGCTTTGCCGTCGATCACCTTTCGGTCGGCGATCTCGGCGGCGCCAGTTTCTCGGCCAAGGGCCGCATTGACGCCACCGGGCACGCGCCGCGCGGCTCGCTCACCGTCGATTTTGAATCCGGGCAGGCCGCCGCAATCGCTGCGCTGGTGGACCAATATGCACCCGGCACGGCCAAGGCGGCCGGCGATCTGCTTGCGCGTGTCCAGCACGCCAAGCTGCATGCCAAACTCGACATCGCCGACGACGGCAAGGCCGGCATGAGCGTCGCGCGGGCAGCGGTCACCGGCGCGCTCGACGCGGTCACTATCGACCTGAAGGCGCAGGCGAGGGGCGACTGGGACAAGATCGCGGCGGCCGATGTCCGGCTCGACGGCACGCTCGCTGCGCCGGACGGGGCAAAGCTGATCGCGCTCGTCGGTCTCGATCGCTATCTGGTGGCGGGCGAGGGCGCCGGCGAGTTCAAGCTGCTGGTCGCCGGGCGCGGCGACAAGGACCAGCAAATTGATCTGCGCCTGCACACCGGCGCGCTCGCCGCGCAGAGCATCGGCCACGGTCGCATCTCGCTCGACAAAGGCCTGAAGATGACGTCGCGGCTCGAGGTTGCGAAAGCCGACTTGCGCCCACTGCGACCCGCCGGCACGGCGGATAGCGCCGCGTCGCTGCCGTTGACGCTGACGGCGCGCGTCGCCGTCAGCGACCGCGCCGTCGGCTTCGACGATCTCGAAGCGCGGCTCGGCGGAACGACGCTGCACGGCAAGCTTGCGGTCGATGGACAGAAGGTTTCCGGTGCATTGGATGCCGATACGCTCGATGCCGCGCCACTCATCGCCGCGGCAATCGGCTTGCCGGTGACCGGCAAAATAACCGACGGTGCGGCATGGGCTTGGGCAAGCGAACCCTTTGCCGGCGGCATGTTCGGCGACCACAGCGGCGAAATCGCACTCAAAGCGCGCCAGGCGGCCTTGCTGCCGCGACTCACGGCGCGCGAATTTCGGGCCGCGTTGCGGCTGCAGCCGGACGGGCTTGCCGTCGACAATATCAGCGGCACTGTCGCCGGCGGACGCCTGACCGGCGCGCTGTCGTTTCAATCGGGCCAGGATGGCCTGAAAACTCACGCCACGTTTGCGCTCGCCGGCGTCGATGCGGCGAGCATGCTGCCCTCGGCGGCGCGGCCGCCACTCGGCGGCACGCTCGACCTGTCGGCCGACATCGAAGGCAGCGGCCTCAGCCCTGTTGCCCTGATCGGGTCGCTGCAGGGCAGCGGCAAGATCGCGCTCGCCGACGCGCAGATCGCGGGTCTCGACCCGCACGCCTTCGACGCGGTCACCCGCGCGGTCGATCAAGGGCTGCCGATCGATACGGCACGTATTTCCGATGCGGTGGGCAAGGCCTTGGACAGCGGCGACTTTGCGGTCAAGCGGATCGACGGCACGCTGGCGGTGAGTGCCGGGCAAGTTCGTCTTGGCAAGACCGCCGTCGACGGCAAGGACGCCGCGCTGTCGCTCTCCGGCGATCTCGACCTCACCGACGGTTCGCTCGACGCGCGTCTCGTGCTGTCGGGAGTCAATCAGGCGGCCGGCGCGCGGCCCAATATTTTTATGGCGTTGAAGGGCCCGCTCGCCAATCCCAAACGCAGCGTCGACGTGTCGGCTTTGACTGGCTGGCTGACCCTGCGCGCAGTGGAGAATCAGGCGCGGCAAATCCGCGAAATGGAAAAGGCGCAGCGCCAAGCGCCGCCGCCGAAACCGAAGAGCGAACTGGCGCCGGCCTTGCCAGCGCCGGTCGAGGTCAAGAAACTGCCAAATCCGACGCGCCGCGTAACACCTGCGGCATCAGCTAGTGGCGCGAAGAACTGACGCGCGGCGCGCCGGCGTTTCGCCCGCTGCGCTATTCGCGCTCGCCGTCTGCGCGCGATAATGATCGAGCACGAACAAACGGATCGCCGACGACAAATTGCCGGCGCGGCGATCGGTGTCGATCGACGCCACCAAGTCCGACAGCGTGACGTCGCGGTCGCCGGCGATCGTCTTCAAACTGGCCCAGAATGCATCTTCGAGACTGACGCTCGTCTTGTGTCCCGCGATCACAATCGAGCGTTTCACGACTGGAGATTTCATTTTTTACCTCCGTTGTCGATCCGGTGCAGATCAAGATCGCGGTCGGCTTTCGCCTGTCTCGCCGCCTCGAGCTTGCGCCGTTGTTTTGGCTGACCGTGGACGAGGCGATTGGCGCTGGCGCGCTCGTCTTCCTGCCGCTGCCTGGCCCGCTTGCGGGCGAGCCGAAGGTTGATCAGGTTCGCCATGTCCCCACCTTGACGGTATCGAAATACACCGACTGTTCCCCCGAACAATTATCTTTGGATGCGTCTGACAGTGATCGAAAGGATATACTGGCCAATTCGTGGGTGTCACCGATCATTACACCGACACACGTTTAGTTGATTGAAAAAATATCGGTGTCCAATAATGCATATGACTTGAAGACGACTAGTATTGCGCTGACGTTTTCACCTTGTCGCAAATGTATATTTGTTAGATCGAATAATTACTATTCGTGCCATAATAAAGTTTCCGGGTGTGCGACGAGTTCATCAAATGGAGCCACAAAGGGTGAGGACGCTGAACGAGTTACAACAGTGAGGCAATACGGGAGGTTCGGGCGGGAAATACGATCGATGCGGGCGATGACTTGGCATTCCACCGGGAATACGACTCAGCGCGGGCGGGTCATCCGTTCGGGGCGCACCAGCCGGTCGAAGTCGGCTCCGCTGATATAGCCGAGCCGCACCGCTTCCTCGCGCAATGTGGTTCCGTTGGCGTGCGCCGCCTTGGCCACCTGCGCCGCCTTGTCGTAGCCGATCTTCGGCGACAGCGCGGTCACCAGCATCAGCGAGCGCGCCATGAGTTCGGCAATACGCGGCTTGTTGGCCTTGATGCCGGTCACGCAATTGTCGCTGAATGAGGCTGCCGCGTCGGCGAGCAAGCGGATCGACTGCAAC
>DASUGZ010000049.1:0-7038 GCA_036273755.1 Pseudolabrys sp. | reverse complement strand
CGCTTGCGGCCGCACTCAAGGACAGGCTCAGCTTTTACAAACTGCGCGCCAAGGTCTCGGTCGACGACCTCTCGGAAGCGCTCGGTGTCATGGCGGTGTGGGACGGCGCGGCCTTGAGCGAATTCGGGCCGTCGTTTGCCGATCCACGCCTGACGGCGCTCGGCACGCGCACGATCCTGCCGCCGGAGCTTGCGGCCGAGGCCGCTGCCGATCTTGGCGCCACGCTCGCGGATGCCGCCGCTTACGATGCGCATCGCGTCGCGCTTGGCGTGCCGCGCGGCGGCGAGGACTTCACCTACGGCGACGCCTTCCCGCACGAAGCCGACATGGACCAGCTCGGCGGCATCGACTTCCAGAAGGGCTGCTATGTGGGGCAGGAGGTCATCTCGCGCGTCGAGCACCGCGGCAGCGCGCGCAGTCGCGTGGTGCCGGTCGCCTACGAGTTCGCGCCGCAATCCGGTCTGCCGATCATGGCCGGCGAAAAAGAAGTCGGCACGCTGATGTCGGCGGGCAAAGGCCATGGGTTGGCGATGGTACGGCTCGACCGCGTCGCCGACGCGCTCGCCGCCGACACGCCGCTTCTGTGCGGCAACCTTCCGATCCGCCTGGTGAAGCCCGATTGGGCGACGTTTGCCTGGCCGGGCGAGGCCAAAGCGTCATGAGCGCCATCAGTTACGCCGACGGCCTCAAACGCTGCCCGTGGCCAAAGCAGGACCCGCTTTACGTGGCCTATCACGACGAGGAATGGGGCGTGCCGGAATGGGATGATCGCGCGCTGTTCGAGAAGCTCATCCTCGATGGCTTTCAGGCGGGGCTGTCGTGGATCACCATCCTGCGCAAGCGCGACAACTTCCGCCGTGCCTTCGACGATTTCCAGCCGGAGAAGATCGCCCGCTACACACCGAAGAAAATCGAACGCTTGATGCAGGACGCCGGCATCGTTCGCAACCGCGCCAAGATCGAGGGCACGGTGAATTCGGCGCGCGCGTGGCTCAAGATCGTGGACAGCGGCCCGGGATTTTCCGACATGCTCTGGAAGCACGTCGGCGGCAAACCGATCGACCACAAAATCGGCCAGCGCTCGCGCACCCCGACCGAGTCGGCCGAATCGCGGGCGATGTCGAAGGAGCTTCTCGGTCACGGTTTCAAGTTCGTCGGACCGACCATCGTCTATGCCTTCATGCAGGCGGTCGGCATGGTCAACGACCACCTGGTCACCTGCCACCGCCACGCCGCGGTCGCCAAGCTCGCCAAGCGCAAATGAGCAAGGCGCACCCGACAAAGACAAGCGCGCGCGCGTGGCAGCGCATGCTGTCGGGACGGCGGCTCGATCTGCTCGATCCCTCGCCGCTCGACGTCGAGCTCGACGACATCGCGCACGGACTTGCGCGCGTCGCGCGCTGGAACGGACAGACCAAGGGAGCGCATATCTTCTCGGTCGCGCAGCACTCGTTGCTGGTGGAGGCGCTGGCGCGCGCCAAGAGCTCGCGGCTCGACGCACGCGGTCGCCTCGCCGTGCTGCTGCATGACGCGCCGGAATACGTCGTCGGCGACATGATCTCGCCGTTCAAGGCGGTGATCGGTGATAGCTACAAGGCCGTCGAACACCGCCTGCTCGCCGCCATCCATCTGCGCTTCGGCCTGCCGGCGAAGCTGCCGGAGACGCTCACCGGCCTGATCAAGGCCGCCGACCGCGCCGCGGCTTATCTGGAGGCGACGCGGCTCGCCGGCTTCGAGGCGGCGGAAGCGCGCAAGTTCTTCGGTCAGCCGCCGAAATTCTCCGCCGCGATCGAGCGCGATTATCTGACGCCATGGTCTGCGAGCGCCGCCGAGACGCGTTTCAAGGAACGCTTCGAGAAGCTCCTGCGCGGCTAGGGCGTCGAGCGTTGCACCGACAGCGGAAACGCAAAAAACAGACTGCAGGCGGTGAGCTCGAAGCGGCCGTTCGCCATGCGCGCAAGCGAAACGTTGAGTGGGGCCTCGACACGCGTGGTGATGCTGCCCTTGCCGCTGGTTTGCAGCGACGCGAACGCGTCGTAGATCTTGCGGCGCTCGGCGGCAGAGGCCTGTTTCGGCGTTTCCGGATAATAAAACGGGATTTTGAGGATCAGGTAATCCATGCGGCACTGCGGCGCCGGAATCACAACGGCCGTTTTGCGGACCGCGATCTCAAAGCCGCCCGACCGCTCGTCGAACGCGGCAACCCAGGCGCGGCGGGTCTGCAGCCGCTTGAGCGCGTTGCCTAAAACATAGTCCTTCGGGTGCAGCACAACCGTCCACACCGGCTCCAGGCCGGCTGCGGCAGCGGGCGACAAGTGCGTCAGAGTGAGCGCCAGCACAAGAAACGCAGGAAGCTTTCGCATAGGCCGGATCATGCCATCGTTGTGGACGGACGCAGACGGCGGATATCATTGATCGTCGCGAAGCGGCCGGGAAGCCTTTTTGCACGCGATTCTTCGCTTATATCGTCATAGATAAGACAAAACAGCCGGGTTTTCTCGCATCGCCATGATCCACGTCTGCTCGCTCGCCCGCCTCTACGACACCGTCGATGCCACCGGCGCCCGTTATGTCGTCACGCTGCTGCGGTTGTCCGACCGGGTTGAGCGGCCACCGCACATCGCGCCGGAGAACCATCTGGTGCTCAATGTGGATGATATCGCCACACCGATGGAAGGCTACACCGCGCCCGGCGAGGAGCACGTGCAGCGATTGATCGACTTCGTCGGCCAATGGGACCGCTCAACGCCGATGGTGGTGCATTGCTTCGCCGGCATCAGCCGCTCGACCGCCAGCGCTTACGTGGCGGCCTGCGCGCTCAACCCCCAGCGCGACGAGCAGGCCATCGCCTGGGACATCCGGCGCGCCTCACGCACCGCTTTCCCAAACCCGCGCATCGTCTCGATCGCCGACCGCCTGCTCAAGCGCGATGGCCGCATGGTGCGCGCGATCGAGACCATCGGGCCAGGCGACGCCGCCACCGAAGGTGAACCTTTCCGGCTGGCCCTCGACTAACCCGATAGGCTTGCAAGCCGATTTCCTCTTGGCTTGCGCGCCGATACTATTGACCGCGTCAAGCGGCCGGGGGGCGCGCCATGGATGAAGTCGGTTTGATATTGCTCGGGATCGTCGTGGTCCTGGCGTTTCCCGTCATTGCCATCATCGCTTTGGTGACCGCGCTCAACGCGCGCGCCGAGGGGCGGCTCCTTCGCGAGCGGCTCGATGCCCTCGACCTGAGACGGCCGATTGCGCCTGTCGCCGTGCCCGCTGCGGCCCCTGCTCCACCGCCTCCTGTCGCCGCAGCGCCACCGGAAGCGATCGTCCCACCGCCGCCACCTCCGCCCCGTCCCGAGCCGCGTCCGGCAGAAAGCCCGCCTGCGATGCCGGCAGCGACGCCGGCTGCACCGTCCACGACGCTCGAAGAGCGCTTCGGCACGCAATGGGTGGTGTGGATCGGAGGCCTCGCGCTCGCGCTCGGCGCCATCTTCCTGGTGCGCTACACCATCGAACAGGGCCTGCTCGGCCCCGGCGTGCGCATCATGTTGGCCGGGCTGTTCGCCGCGGTCCTGATCGCGGCCGGCGAATGGGCGCGGCGCAAGGAAGTCAGCGCCGGCATCGTCCCCATCGCCACCCGGCACATCCCCAGCATCCTCACCGCCGCCGGCACCATCGCCGCTTACGCCACCGTCTACGCCGCCTATGCACTGTACGGATTTATCGGACCGGCGGCCGCCTTCGTCCTGCTCGGCATCGTGGCGCTGGCGACACTCGGCGCCGCGCTGCTGCATGGACCGGCGCTCGCCGGCCTTGGCCTCGTCGGCGCCTTTGTCGCGCCGCTTCTCGTGTCGACGGAGGCGCCGAACTACTGGGCGCTTTATATCTATCTGTTCGTCGTCACCGCGGCCGCCTTCGCGCTGGCGCGCATCAGGCTGTGGCGCTGGCTTGCCATCACCGCCGTCGTGTTCAGCGCGGCCTATGCCCTGCCAGGCGCCGCCTACCCGCAGGTCGAGGCGCTTGGCGCGCATCTGTTCCACGTGGCCGCGGGTTTCGCGCTTGCCGCGGCGCTGATCGTCTCCGGACTGTTGTATGGCCCGCCGGCCGAACGCGGCGCCATCGAGCCGGTCTCCTCCGGCGCGCTTGCCGCCTATCTCTTGGCGGCGATGATCATCGTGGTCGACAGCGCGCACGACCCGGTCGCGCTCGCCGTGTTCACGCTCCTTACGGTTGCCACCGTCGCGATCTGTTGGCGCACCGATGCAGCGCTCTGGGCCCTGCCGACGGCGGGCCTCGTCTCCAGCTTGGTGATGTGGCACTGGGCGGCCGAACAAGTGTTCGATCCGCTGCTGATGCCACCCGGCGTCACCCGCGGCGCCATCCCCGATCTGTCGACCGGCGTCGGCCCGCATATCGCGCTCGGCGTGGCGCTCATGGCTCTGTTCGGCGGCGCCGGTTATACCGCGCAATTGCGCGCGCCGCGTTTGCGCATCGCGTTGGTGTGGAGCGCGACGGCGGCGGCGGCGGCGATCACCATTCTCATCGCGCTCTACGCACGCGTCGCGCATTACGACCAGTCAGTGCCTTTCGCCGGCCTCGCGCTGCTGATGGCGGCGCTTTACGGCTATGCCGCCGACCAATTGAGCCGGCGTGATCAGACCGCAGGCGTCTTCTCCTCCACCGCGGTGTTCGCGACGGGCGCCATCGCCGCGCTGGCGCTGGCGCTGACCTTTGCCCTGGAAAAGGGCTGGCTTACCGTCGCGCTGGCGCTGATGGTGCCGGGCATTGCCTGGATCGAGGCCAAGCGTCCGCTCGCCGCGCTACGCTATCTCGCCGCGGGCATGGTCGCGGTGGCGCTGCTGCGCATCGGTTATGAGCCTCGCATCGTCGGGCGCGATGTCGGCACCACGCCGATCTTCAACTGGCTGCTCTACGGCTATGGCGTGCCGGCGGCCTCGTTCTGGTACGCCGGCTACACGCTGCGCCGCCGCGCCGACGATGTGCCGGCACGGATCGCGGATGCCGCGGCGATCCTGTTCACCGTGCTGCTCGCCTTCCTGGAAATCCGCCACTATATGACCGGCGGCAACCTTTACGCTCACGTCGTAGCGCTCGCCGAGATTGCGCTGCAAGTCTGCGTCGGCCTCGCCATGACCATCGGTCTCGAACGGCTGCGGCTACGCACCAACAGCATCGTCCACAATGTCGGCGCGCTGGCGGTCGCCGCGCTGACGCTTGCAGCGATCGTGTTCGGCCTGATGTTGGAGGTCAATCCGCTGCTGTGGCCGACGAATACCGGCGGACCGCTGTTCAATCTCATCCTGCTCGGCTACGGCATCCCGGCTTTGCTTGCCGCGATCCTCGCGGTCTCAGCGCGCGCGACGCGGCCGCTGCCGTATCGCTATGTCGCGGCCGCGACCGCGGTGATCTTGTCGCTGCTATACCTGACGCTGGAGGTGCGGCGGCTGTTTCACGGCAGCCGCATCGCCCCCTCGCTGCCGACCTTCGACGCCGAGCAATACACGTATTCGGCGGTCTGGCTTGTCTTCGGCGTCGCGCTGCTGATCGCCGGCTTCTTCCTGCGCTCGCAGCCGGCGCGGCTGGCCTCTGCCGCCGTCATTGCCATCACGATCGGCAAGGTGTTCCTGGTCGACCTCGCCGACCTCACCGGCATTTTCCGCGCGCTGTCCTTTATCGGCCTCGGCGCCGTGCTGGTCGGCATCGGCTGGCTCTACCAAAGGCTGCTGTTTCCCCCGCGCGCCGCGGCTATAACCAAACCGGCCAACGAACCGGGGTAAATGCATGGATACGCGGGCGAAGCAGTACGGCGTGGTGTCGCCCGAAGTGCTCACATCCCAGGACGGCCTCGGTTTTCTCATTGCGATGATCGCAGGTCGTGTCCCCAACCCGCCGATCAGCGAAACGCTCGGCTTCCACTTGACCGAGGTCGAATACGGCCGCGCGGTGTTCGAGGGCGTGCCGGAATTCCGCCACTACAATCCGATCGGCACCGTGCACGGCGGTTTCGCCATGACGCTGCTCGATTCTTCGCTCGGCTGCGCCGTGTTCTCGACGCTCGCCAAAGGCGACACTTGGACGACGCTTGAGCTCAAGGTGAACATGGTGCGGCCGCTGACCAAGGACACCGGCTTGGTGCGCGCGGAAGGCCGCATCATCCACCGCGGCCGCACCATCGCGACTTCGGAGGGCGACATCAAGGACACGGCGGGCAAGCTCTATGCCCACGCCTCGACGACGACCATGATCTTTCCGGCGAAGGGCTAGTTGTTGTCGGCGGTCAGCGACGGGCGCAGACCGAGCGGGCCATGGCCGCGTGCGCTGCGAATCACATGCGGGTGGCCGTGACCCTGCCGGGTGAACTCGCAATAGGCGAAGCCCAAGCCGGACACCGAGCCGCGGAAGCTCGCCTCGCCGGTCTTCTCGAGATTGAAGCAGGGTTGGATTGGCAGGCCGCGCAGCGAAGCACACACGGATTCGCCGCGAACCTGCAGCGTGCCGGCCGGCAGCGAGGCGTAGCGTACTTGGCCCTCGCCGCGGAATTGGATGGAGCCGACCACCGAACCGTCGGCGTGCACGCGGCCCTGGCCGCGGGTGCCTTCAAAGCAGGTGTAGGTGAACAGCTTGCCGATGACGAAACGGCGCGCCTCGTCGGCGCTCATCTCTCCGGCAACGGCAGGGACAGCAGCCAACAGGCCGACCACCAACGCCACTTCACGAACCATAACCGCACTCCGACTGACGCCACAGGTTTACAGACACCACGGCCGGCCGATCAAGACTGGCCCACTGTAGCGTCCGTTCGTCGCCAAATCCTGAACGCGTTTACCCGATTTTGACCACGATTCGACCGCGCACCTGGCCGGCCAAGATGGCCTTGGCCGCCTCGGGAACCCCCGAAAGATCGATTTCCCGGGTCATTTGCGTAAGTTTCTGGCGGTCCAGGTCGGTTTCCAGGCGTTTCCACGCCTCACGCCTGCGCGCAATCGGGCACATCACCGAATCGATGCCGTAAAGACACACGCC
>DASUGZ010000048.1:0-68692 GCA_036273755.1 Pseudolabrys sp. | reverse complement strand
CACGCCGTCGGCGCCAAAGGATTGCGCCAGCTTCTCCCAATCGACGCCGCCGATCTGCACGCCGTGCAGCGGGATGCCCTTGATCTCCTGCTTGACGCGGATCAGCCCGATTTCCTTGTCGTCGAACACCAGCACAATGATCGGCAGATTCTCGCGTTGCGCCGTTTGCAATTCGGCGACCGTCATCAAGAAGCCGCCGTCGCCGGTGAAGGCGACCACCGGCCGCTCCGGAAACGCCATGCGCGCGGCGAGCGCGCCCGGTACCGCGTAGCCCATGGAGGCGAGCCCGTTGGAGGTGAGGAATTCGCGCGGGCCGTAGGATTCCCATTTCTGCACGACGAGCAACCGGCTGGCGCCGGCATCGCAGGTCGCAATCGTGTTGCGTGGTAGAATGGCCCGCGCCACTTCCATAGCCCGCTGCGGCGATAGGCCCGTGCTCGGCGTGTTAAGCGCGTCGCGGACTTCCTGACGGAAGTTCTTGGCGACCTTCTCGCCCCAATTCGAGCCTTCGGGCGCCCAGCGGGCGAGGCCGGCGAGCAATGACTTGAGGTTGCCGATGATTTCCGGATCGGCCGGCACCAGCGCGTCGACGCTCGGCACCGACGACAGCGCCAGCACCGGCAGGGTGTAGGGCCAAGGCTTGGGCTGCAGTTCGACCGCGTCGAGGCCGACGGTGACGATGAGGTCGGCCTCCATGACCAGCTTGCGCTCGATCAGGCCGCCGATGATGCAGCCTGCGCGCAAGCGATGGTCCTCCGGGATCATGCCCTTGCATTTTGTGGTGGTGAGCACCGGCGCGCCGAGCTGCTCGGCGAATTTGACGAATTCGGCCGAGGCGCCGCACCAGTAGACGCCCAAGCCTGCGATCAGGATCGGCCGCCGCGCTTTGCCGAGCATGTCGAGCGCCGGCTTGAGCTCGGCGCGGTCGGGACCTGGCGTAATCCAGTTTGGCGTGAGCGGCGGCTCGGCGACGTAATCGCCCGCCTCGCGCGTGGTTTCGCTCTGCGGAAATTCGAAATGCACGGGGCCCGGCGGGGTTGCCGTCGCCGTGCGCATGGCGCGGCGCACCTGCTGGCGCACGATCTTGGCGTCGATGGTCGTCGACCATTTTACGATCGGCTCGTAGATCGCGAGTTGGTTGATGCGCTGGCGCAGACCGGTCTCGTAGGTCGGACGCGAATAGGCGTCGGTGATGGCGATCAGCGGCGAGCGGTCGAGGAAGGCGTGCGCCACGCCGTTGACCATGTTGGTGGCGCCCGGCCCGCGCGTCGACAGGCAAATACCCGGACTGCCGGTGATGTCGCCCCAGGTCGCGGCCAGCATGGCGCCGGCGACTTCCTGTTTCATCAGCAGAAAACGCATCTGCCGCTGGCGCGCCGCCTCCATCAGTTCGACCGACTCGCCGCCGGGATGGCCGACGATGAACGGCGTGCCGGCGTCTTTAAACGCGGCGGCCAGCACTTCGACGGTTGTGGTCATTGCCGATTCTCCCAGTCAGGCTAACGGCCAAGATAGCAGCAATTCGCCGCATGCATATCGTTACCGAAAATATGGTTCACGGGCTCGAATCCGTTCCGGCGATCCGATAAAGAGTTCACGGTCGGCGCGTGCCGGCTGCAAATGTGAGCCTTCCATGCCCGCCAATCCAAAGATCGTCGTTCGATTTGATTTTCCCTACCATTCGGCAATGGCCGAGCGCTTTGCGCGCGAAGACGATATCGATCTGCGCACCTGCGCGCGAGCGGCGGACGAGAGCCTCGGCTGGGCCGCGCTTGGCGAGGCGCATGTCTACATGATTTCGTCGGCGAAAGACGAGTTGCCACGCCGCTGGTTCGTGACCGGCGAGTTGCTGCAACGTTGCCCGAAGCTGATCTGCGTCTCGATGAGCGGCGCCGGCTATGACACCGTCGACGTCGACGCCTGCAACAAGGCGGGCGTCATCGTCGTCAACCAGGCCGGCATGAACGCGCCGGCGGTCGCCGAGCATGCGCTCGGCCTCATGCTCGCGCTGTCCAAGCGTATCGGCGAAACCGACCGACGGCTGCGGCGCGAGCGCGGCTTCGCGCGTGAAGACCTGATGGGACGGGAAATTTCCGGAAAAACGCTCGGTATCATCGGCATCGGCCATGTCGGCACGCGGGTCACGCACTTGGCGCAGGCCTTTGGGATGACCGTGCTGGCCTACGACCCTTACGTCGCGGCGGAGGAAATCGCCCGCCGCGGCGCGCGTTCGGTGACCTTCGACGAACTGCTTGCGCAATCGGATATCGTATCGATCCATTGCCCGCGCACCAGCGAAACGATGAGCATGATCGATGCGCGGGCTTTGGCCCGGATGAAGCAGGGCGCGCTTTTCGTGACCACCGCGCGCGGCGGCATCCATGATGAGGCTGCGATCTTCGACGCGCTCAAGTCCGGGCATCTTGCCGGCGCCGGGCTCGACGTCTGGGAGAAGGAGCCACCGCCGCTGCAGCATCCGTTGCTGACGCTCGATAACGTGATCGCGACCTATCATACGGCTGGTGTGACGGCCGAAGCGCGCCGGGCGGTCGCCGCGGAGGGCGCCGAGCAGGTCGTCGGCCTGCTCAAAGGCGGCCGGCCGCCGCGCCTGGTCAATCCGGAAGTCTGGCCGGCCTATCGCGCGCGGTTTGAAGCGATCCTGGGCGTGCCGGTGGCTTGAGCGTCCTGGTTTGCTATAACGAAAGCTTGCGCGCCCGTAGCTCAGCTGGATAGAGCATCAGACTTCGAATCTGAGGGTCGGGAGTTCGAATCTCTCCGGGCGCGCCATCCACATTCCGTTCATTCCCGAGAAAACTCACCGCTCTATCGTAATCTCATCGCCTTTCGCCCGAGACACGCAGATCATGATGCTGTCGGCACGGTCGTGGTCGGGAAGATAGAGATCGCGGTGATCGGCTTGACCCGCCAGCAATTTGGTGCGGCAGGTGCCGCAGGTGCCGGTCTCGCACGAGCTCGGTACGTCGAGGCCATGTCCACGTAAAACCTCTAGAATGGTTTTGTCCGTCGGCACCTCGACCACGTCGCCCGAGCGCGCCAGTTTCACCTTGAACGGCTTGTCGGTCGGCTTGTGCGTCTCGGCCTCGCTGAACGCCTCGAAATGCACGGCGGCCGACGACCAATGATCGGTGAAATGACGCACCGCCTCCATCAACGGGCGCGGGCCGCAGCAATATAGATGCTCGCGGTTCTTGCGCTCGGCGAGCACCGGCTTGAGATCGAGCGATTTGCCCGGATCGCCTTCGTCGTAATGAATCACGACGTGGTCTTTGATGTCGGCCGCGCTCAATTCGTCGATGAACGCCGTCGTTTCCGGCGAGCGCGAACAATAGAACAGCCGGAAGCGTTTTCCCTGCCGCCGCACCTCGCGGATCATCGCCATGATCGGGGTGATACCGATCCCGCCGGCGATGAACAAAAAATCTTGCGCCCGTTGCGGCAGGGCAAAATCGTTGACCGGGGGCGCCACCATCAACTCGTCGCCGGCTTTGGTGTTGTCGATCAGGTTGGCGGAGCCGCCGCGGCCGTTCGCTTCGCGTTTGATTGCGACCAGATAGCGGTCGCGCTCGGCCGGGTCGTTGCACAGCGAGTATTTGCGCAGCAATCCGTTTCGCGTGCGGATCGCGATGTGCGCGCCGGCGGAAAACTCCGGCAGCGGCTTGCCTGCGACGTCGCGAAATTCGAACAAGTGAATGCCGTCGGCAATTCTGTCGTTTCGCGTCACGCGTAACGACAGCATCGGCGGCTGAGCAGCTACGGTCATTTCATCCCCAATGGAGCGCCTATTCGCGCCACAAGTGGCGGTTTTTCGCTGCGACCGCAAGTGGGGCGGAGAGGCGTCAGCGCGCGCCGGCGCTGACGCGTTCGATCGGCCGCGGTGCGGCCGCAGTCAATGGAGCGGCTTCCGCCATCAGCGCGCCATAGGCATCGGCGAGCCCCGCGCCGAACATAATATCGCGTCCTTTGGGGCCGAGGTCCTTGGCCGTGGCCAGCAGAAGGTCGCGCACGTTGTCGGGCGAAAGATCGGGCCGGCGCTCGAGCATCAGCGCGACAATGCCGCTGATTTCCGCCGCCGAATAAGACGTGCCCGACGATACTTCATAGCGGCCGTCGGGAATGGCGACCAGGATCTGCGCGCCCGGCGCCGCCACCGCGATGTGGCGGCCGCGATTGGATTGCGCGAACAGTTTGTCCTCGGCGTCGGTCGCGGTCACCGCGATCACATCCTGATCGGCGGCCGGATAAAGCGGCGGCGATTGCGGTCCGGCATTGCCGGCGGCCGCCACCAGCACGATACCCTTCTTGTGCGCGGCGACGATGCTGCGATGGAGCGCCGGGTCCGGCGGCCCGGCGAAACTCATATTGATGACCTGTGCGCCGTGCGCCGCCGCCCAATCGAGGGCTTTGAGAATATTGAAGGTGGTGCCTTGTGCGCTTGCGCCGGAACCGTCGAAGGCGCGGATGGCCAGGATATGCGCGGCCGGCGCCACGCCCATCAGTTTGCCGTGTGCGGCGATTAGGCCGGCGATGGCGGTACCGTGTTTGTGGGGTGCCATCGGCGCCGACAGCGTGTCATAGCTTTCCGTCACCGCACCGACGATCTCGGGGTGCATGGCGTCGATGCCGGAATCGATCACCGCCACCCGTACGCCGTCGCCTTTGGCAAGGGAGTGCGCCTGCGGCAGGTGCAGCTTAGCGAGTTCGTACTGGGCAGCGTCTCCTTCAGGCTTCGGCTCGTCGGCCTGCAGGGCAAACAAATGATTCGGCTGCGCGACGATGCGGTCGGCTTCCAGTGCGCGTACCACCGAGGCAACCGAGCGGCGGTCGGGAATCCGCCAGCGGTATAAGGTCGTGCCGGACAATTGGAACGCCTGCGACTCGATGCGGGTCAGCCGATGGCGGCGTAATAGCGCGTCAATCCGCTGCTGGCTCACCGAATTGGCGAATTCGATGACCACCTCGTTGGGCACCATGGGCTGATTGTTGGAGGTCGGCGCGCCGCTCGAAACAGGCCGCGTCGAGCGCCGAGGAGGCCGCGGCGGAGGATCATCGTCCAAATAGACGACGCCCGGGCTTACATATTGCGGCGTGGCAATGAACACGCCCGGCCCGCGCCAACCGTTGCGATGGCCGCTACCCTGGTATCCGCCGTCGTTGCCGCGGCTGACGCCAATCGATTGCGATCCGCCGCGATTGAACATCTTCTGCGCGTCGGCGCCGCCGCCTGCGATGAGCAGCGTTGCGGCCGCGATAACGAGCAGGCCGGTCCGGTGCAGACGCATGGCGCGGTCTCCGATACGGCGCGGTTAAGCTTACTCCGTCGTGGCGATGAAGCCGACGACCTTGTCTTCCTGCAGCTTCTTGACGATGCGTGCGAGGTCGGTCTTCGGCAGCCCGGTCATCGATACGCGAACCTTGTACAGACCGCCAGCTTGCGGGCCGGATGCGATCTGCAGCTTGTTGGCGTCAAGGAACCTCGTGATGTCGTCCGAGGACGCCTGCGGCGCGAAGCGGATAATGGTGAAGGCGCCGACGCCGGGGTCGGTACTCGGTGCCGAGGCGGTTTCGTAACCACCGCCGGTGCCGTGATCCTTGATCACGATGCCGGCGATCAACGCCGCTTGCAGCAGGATAGCGATCGCGGCGGCGCTCGCTGACCACGCCAACGTGCGCGGTGTCAAGCTGGCGAAGAATTCCGCGATGCGCGCGCCGAGATTGATCGCCGCGGCCTGCTTGCGCGCGGGCTCGGCGTCGATCTTGGCAAACAGCTTTGCCATGGCGCGGCTCGACGGCGCGCCCAGCGATTCATTGAGCAGGATGGTTTCGCCGAGTTCTTCGCGCACCAGTGCGTAGCGGCGGGCGAGTTCGGGATCGGCGGCCAGCGCTTCTTCGACGCGCAGAGTGTCGCGACGGCTCAGCGTACCGGCTGCGTGCCACGGCAGCAATTCTTCGATCTCGCTGTGCGTCTCTTTGTTCGTCGTCGTCATGGCCAACCTCGATCTATTCCTTGCTCCTTCAGAAACTCGGAGAGCTTCTTGCGCGCGTAGAACATGCGCGTCTTCACCGTCGCTTCCGGGATGCCGACAATTCCCGCAACTTCTTCCACCGATTTTTCGTGGTAATAAACAAGATCCACGATCTCCCGGTGTTCGGCCGACAGCTTGCTCAAGCATTGCCGCAAGACTGACGCCTTGTCTTTCTTTGCCAGTGCGACCTCCGGATCGTCGGTTTGATCCTCGATCTGCTCTGCCATCTCTTCGTCCAATTCCTCCTCCGGCCGCTTACGCAACACGGACAAGGCCTTGAACCGCGCGATGCCCAGCATCCAAGTCGAAACCGCAGAGCGGCCCTCGAATTTGCCGGCTTGCCGCCAGACGTCGAGGAACACTTCGCTGATCAAGTCCTCCGCCGTAGCCTCGTTGCGCACCAGACGCAGCACGAACCGGTACACACGCACTTGGTGCCGTGCGAACAGCACCTGCATCGCGAGCCGGTCGCCACCTGCGATCCTTGCGATCAGGACCTCGTCCGAAGTCGTTTGCATGGCAGGTTCGTCAGCTCATTGATGGGTCGTTGGGGGTGGCAGCTAGGTTCAAGGAAAATCGAAGAAAAACAGCCCTCGCCCGGCCGGGAACCGGGGCCGGAAGAGGGCGCCAGTTTCGTCTTTTCCGCCCTCATTCGGCAAGCGAGGGCCGCCGCAAAGCCGGGGAAACGAGGTATTTTGCTTAAAATTTCGCCCCGGCGGGGGGCTAAACCGGGCTCTTCGCCATGGCCGCTTGTGGGCCATTCCCCGGCGAGTCCGCCAAGACAGACATGCTATGCAACTTATGTCTGGCTGCACTGCCGTGGCGAATGGCAAGCGGTACGGTAGGGCGGTTGATCCGGCCTTTATTGCGCCCAAGGCGGCTCTAGTTTGGAATCCAAAAATGCTCGACGGCTTCAAAAAATCCGAGATCAAGACCACTGGCGCCCGCATCGTCACCGTGACCGGCGGCAGCGGACCGCCACTGCTCCTGATGCACGGCAATCCGTTCAACCACCTGTCGTGGCACGCGGTCGCGCCGGTACTGGCCAAGGAGTTCACGGTGGTCGCCACTGACCTGCGCGGCTACGGCGACAGCGAGAAGCCACCCGGCGGCCCCGACCATTCCGGTTATTCGTTCCGCGCCATGGCGCAGGATCAGGTCGAGGTGATGGCCGCGCTCGGATTCGATTCATTCTACGCCGCCGGTCATGACCGAGGGGCACGTGTTCTGCACCGCATGTGCCTCGATCATCCCGCCAAGGTGAAGCGCGCGGCGATCCTCGACATCGTTCCGCAGCACTATCTTTACAGCCACATCAACAAGCAGTGGGCGACTTTCTCCTGGCACTGGTTTTTCAACATCCAGCCGGAGCCGCTGCCGGAGAAGATGATGGGCTTCGACCCGGACTGGTTCATCGAAAAGAAGCTGGCGAAGACCAAGCAGGGCCTGTCGTTCTTCGACAAGGAAGCGCTCGCCGAATATAAGCGCTGCTTTCGCAATCCGGAGACCATCCACGCCATCTGCGAAGATTACCGCGCGGGCGCCGGCATCGACCTCGATCACGACGAGCAGGATTTCAAGGCCGGGCGCAGGATCGAATGTCCGGTGCTCTTATTGTGGGGCGCGACCGGCGGTGTCGGCCGCAATCACAATCCGGGGCCGGCCGAGATATGGAAGAGCTACACGTCGAATATCGTCGCGGCCATGGCTGTGTCCAGCGGGCATTACGTCATGGACGAGGCGCCCAAGGAGACGACCGAAGCACTGCAGAAGTTTTTTACGGCGAAGATGTAATCGTTGCGATTCAAGTCCCAACCGGCGCCGGCTCGGCCAGGAAATTGCGCAGTGCATAAAACAGCAGATGCCGGTTCTTGCTGTAGCCGGAGCTGTGCGCGGTTCGCGGCAGGATGACGAACTGCCGGTCGCCGTTCGGCAACTGACCGAAAAAGTCGAGCAGGTCGGTGTTGGTCGAATTGCCGTCGAATTCGCCGCGCAGCATGAGCACCGGCGAGACGATTTTCTTCGGATCGACAATTGGCAAATTTGCCGCCATGTCGAGGTAGGTCCCGCTCGGCACCTCGTTGCCGAACTTCATCTCGTCGGCGATTAGCGCCTCGACCATCGCCGGATCGTACAAATCCCGGTGCCCGTCGCGGGTAAAGATCGAGCGGATCATCGCCGCGTCCCGCTTGCGCCGCGGGCTCGCACGCAAAGCCTCGATCCTCTTGCGCCGCCGCTCGATCTCGGCCGCACCGTTGCCCTTGTAGGTGAAAGCGCAAACCATCAATCGGCCGACGCGGTCGGGCTGCGCCTGCGCAAAGGCAGCGGCGCGGATGCCGCCGGACGAAGTGCCGTAGAAGTGCGCTTTCGTCTGCCCGGTTTCCTGCTCGATCACCGGCATCGCCGCCCTGATGTCCTCGACGCCGCTGGCAATGTCAGAATTGTTGCCGGACGAGCCGGAATGGCCGTAGCCGTCGTGGTCCATGGTCCAGACGTCGTAGCCGTCGCGGGCCAGCACGTTCATCAGCGAGTATTCGCCTTTGCCGGGCACGGTGAGATCGTAAGACGAGCGCGCCGAATTCGACGAGCCGTGCACCAGGAAAACGGCGGGCTTTGCCGGCTCGCCTGGACGAGGCGTACCGACGCGCTTGCGCCACAAATTGAGCTTCACGTCGCCCTTCTTGGCCCAATAGTCCTTGCTCCAGATATCGCCCTGGGCGGGAGCTGCGTCGGCGGGGACCGGCCCGCTCAAGCCCGCAATTAGGCCGGCGCCGGCGCCCTTCAACAACGCGCGGCGTCGCATGGAACCAATCGGCACGGTCATGGGGTTTCCTCCAGTTGGCCTCGATTGAAGGATGCGGCCATTGATGGGCAAACTAGCAAATCCTGCCGGCCGGCGGCAGTCCACTCGCGCCGGGAACTGAGTTCTGCTAGTGGGGGCCTTGCGCGCCGCCGGGCGCCGGAGGGAAGATGCTCAAGTTAATGCGCGCGGGGGCGCGATTTTTCCAGAAATACATCGGCTGGAACAGAATCGGCGTGCTGATCAGTCTGGCGATCATCGCTGTTGCGGCGGTGGTGCTGGTGCATATGCTGCGCGATATCGAGATCGACGAGGTGGTCGCCGCGCTCAAGGCCATCGAGCGCAGGCACATCGCCGCTGCCGCGGCGTTCGTTGCCGGCGGCTATTTCACGCTCACGTTTTACGATTGGTTCGCGCTGCGCACGATCGGGCATCCCGAAATTCCCTACCGGATCGCGGCATTGTCGGGCTTCACCAGCTATTCGGTCGGTCACAATATCGGAGCGACCGTCTTCACCGGCGGCGCGGTGCGCTATCGCATCTATTCGGCGCACGGCCTCAACGCCATCGACGTTGCCAAGATCTGCTTCATCGCCGGCCTCACCTTCTGGCTCGGCAACGCCACGGTGCTTGGACTCGGCGTCTTCCATTCGCCGCAAGCCGCCGGTTGGCTTGACCATCTTCCGGTCTGGATCAACCGCTCGATCGCCGTCGCGATTCTTGCCGTGCTCGTCGCCTACCTCGGCTGGGTGTGGAGCGCGCCACGAGAGATCGGGCGCGGCGAATGGAGGGTCTTTTTGCCGAGGGGGCCGTCGACCTTGCTGCAGATCGGCATCGGCATTCTGGATCTCGGCTGTTGCGCGCTGGCGATGTACATGCTGTTGCCGGACGAGCCAAATATCGGCTTCGTCACGCTGGCGGTGGTGTTCGTCTCCGCGACCATGCTCGGCTTCGCAAGCCACGCGCCTGGCGGCCTCGGCGTGTTCGACGCGGCTATGCTGGTGGCGCTTTGGCAATTCGACAAGGAATCCGTGCTGGCAGGTCTGCTGATTTTCAGGCTGCTCTATTATCTCGCGCCGTTTATCCTGGCTCTGTCGATCCTGGGCGTGCGGGAAATCGTGATCTACCTGCGCGGCGTGCGGGCGAAACCGGCTCGTCCGGTGGTCAGGGCCAGCGGGCCGATCCGCAGCGAAATTGAACGCCGGAAAATCAACGCCGATTGATCATGGCGAGCGAAGACGACAGCGCGAACCTGCCACGCGGCGCGGATTGGCCGAGCCGATTGCGCGGGGCGTGGCTGGCGCTGCTCGGCCGCGATATGACCGTCGGCCAAGGGCTGTTGCCGATCTATGATCGCACCGCCGCGCATCCGCAGGCGCTCATGATCGAGTCGCTGATCGGTGGCTTGCCCAACCCGGCGATTGTGCTCGATCGCGACGGCCGCGTCATCGCCTTCAATGCTGCCGCTGCGTCGATCGCGCCGGCGCTGCGTCGCGGCGAGCCGGCGCTGATCACCTTGCGCATGCCGGAACTGGTTGAGGCGATTCGCCGCGCCACCGCCAGCCGCACCCCGCAACGGGTGGAGTTTTTCGAGCGCGTGCCGCTCGACCGCTGGTTCGAGACCTTCGTCACGCCGGTGCGGCTGGCGAACATCGCCGACGCGCGCGCCGACATTCTCCTGATGATCTTCAACGATCTAACGCCGCTGCGCCGCGTCGAGGAAATGCGCGCCGACTTCATCGCCAATGCCAGCCACGAATTGCGCACGCCGCTGGCCGCGCTGCTCGGCTTCATCGAGACCCTGCAGGGCACCGCCAAGGATGATGCAACGGCGCGCGCCAAATTCCTCGCCATCATGCAGGGGCAGGCGACCCGCATGGCGCGGCTGATCGACGATCTGCTGTCGCTGTCGCGTATCGAACTCAACGCGCACCTTCAGCCGAACACGCCGATCGATCTCGCGCCGATCGTACGCCAGGTGGCTGACGGTCTGCAGACGCTGGCGCGCGACCGCGACGTCGCCATCAAGGTTGCGACGCCGCGGGAGGCACTCATCGTGCTCGGTGATCGCGACGAACTCGTCCGCGCGTTGGAGAATCTGGTCGAGAACGCGTTGAAATACGGCGCCGCCGGCAAGCGCATCGACATTGCGCTGTCGTGCAGCCAGACCCGCGCCGGCACGCCGGAGGCGCGCCTAGCGGTACGCGACTACGGCCCTGGCATTGCGCCCGAGCATCTGCCGCGCCTGACCGAACGCTTCTATCGCGTCGACGTCGCCGACAGTCGGGCGCAAGGCGGCACCGGTTTGGGCTTGGCGCTGGTCAAACACGTGCTCAATCGCCATGGCGGCAGGCTCGCCATCGAAAGTGTGGCGGGCGCTGGTGCAACCTTCACAATGCACTTGCCGATACCCAGCCCGGATTCGCGGTCTCCTGGGTAATTGTGATTAAAATCAAATAGTTGCTCTGTCATGTGACTGTCACCAAAGCTTTATAGAACGGTGACATGCGACGCCTATGGCTGTCCCCGACTTCGGAAAAGACCCGGCTCAAGAACGAAAAAACCTGTCCGAAGCTCAGTCTTGGAGAGCGTCTTAAAGCAACAGCGGTCGCCCCGGTGACGGGCGCAAAGGCGGGATTCACGGGCATTTCGCCCGCGCGCACGCTTTGGCCGCAAACATGGAGAGACCCCGTGAAACACTGGACGACATTGGCAGCCGCTGGTTTCGTCGCCGCCGCTGCCTTCGGTCCGGCACAGGCGGCCGACATTTCCGGCGCCGGCGCCACCTTCCCCTATCCGATCTACGCCAAATGGGCCGACGCCTATAAGAAGCAGTCCGGCAACGGGCTGAACTATCAGTCGATCGGTTCCGGCGGCGGCATCAAACAGATCACCGCGCGCACCGTGACTTTTGGCGCTTCCGACATGCCGTTGCAGCCCGCCGAACTGGACAAGATCGGCGTTATCCAATTCCCGACAGTCATGGGCGGCATCGTGCCGGTCGTGAACCTCGAAGGCATCAAAGCAAACGAATTGACCATCGATGGGCCGACGCTCGCCGACATCTATCTCGGCAAGATCACCAAGTGGAACGACGCTGCGCTTAAGAAGCTCAACCCGAGTGCCAAACTGCCCGATCAGGCGATCGCGCTGGTGCATCGCTCGGACGGCTCGGGCACAACCTTCATCTTCACCAACTATCTGTCGAAGGTGAGCGCGGACTGGAAGTCCAAGGTCGGCAGCAACACCTCGGTTGAGTGGCCGGGCGGCATTGGCGCCAAGGGCAACGAAGGCGTGTCCAACAACGTTGGCAACACCAAGGGCTCGATCGGTTATGTCGAGACCGCGTACGCCAAGCAGAACCATCTGACCACGATGAAAATGGTCAACAAGGATGGCAAGGTCGTCGCGGCCCTGCCGGAATCGATCATGGCGGCCGCAGCGGGCGCCGATTGGGCCAAGGCTCCCGGCTTCTACATGATCCTCACCGACTCGTCGGGCGCGAAGTCGTGGCCGATCGCCGGCGCGACCTTCATCCTCGTGCCCAAGCAGCCGAAGGATATAGCCGCCACCAAGGAGGCGCTCGACTTCTTCGCCTGGGCTTACAAGAACGGTGGCCAGATGGCCGAGGGCCTCGACTATATTCCGATGCCTGCGAGCGTCGTCAGCTTGATCCAGGACAAGTGGAAGAGCGAGATCAAGGGCGACGGCGGTAAGCCGATCTACTGAGCCCTCCCGACAGGGGAAAAGGCGCCATCTCACGACGCCTTTTCTCTCTGTCCCCGCTGGTCACACGACGGCCTTGTATTGCGGCCGCCGGATCGCTTGAGTGGCCCTCCCAGAAGCGTTGGAGCCGAGGGAGCGCCGGATGCAACCGCCCGGGAGCAAGCCTGTGGTCGATGTCGCGTTACAAGGCGGAGCCATCGCGGTCGCCGAGCGGGCAGACCGAACCCAAGTGCTCCGGCGGCTGCAGCTCCGCGATCTGATATTTTGTCATCTGACCCGTGTATGCGCGATTGCGGTGCTCGTCATTCTCGGCGGCATAATCATTTCGTTGATTCATGGGTCGCTGCCGGCGCTGCGGACTTTTGGCTTTAGCTTTCTGCTGACCGAGAGCTGGAACCCGGTCACCGAGAAATTCGGCGCTATTGCGCCTGTCTATGGCACCATCCTCACGTCGCTCATCGCCATGCTGATTGCGGTTCCGGTCGGCTTGTTCATCGCGCTGTTTCTCACCGAGCTATGCCCGATGTGGCTGCGCCGCCCGATTGGCATTGCCATCGAATTGCTCGCCGGCATTCCCAGTATTATTTACGGCATCTGGGGCCTGTTTGTGTTCGCACCATTCCTGCAACAGACGCTGCAGCCGTTTTTGATCACCGTGTTCGGACGTATTCCGGTGCTGTCGACGCTGTTCGCCGGGCCGCCCTACGGCATCGGCATCCTCACCGCAGGCCTGATCCTCGCCATCATGGTGCTGCCTTTCATCACCTCGATTTCGCGCGACGTGTTCGAGGCAGTACCGCCGGTGCTCAAGGAGGCCGCTTATGGCCTCGGTTGCACCACTTGGGAAGTGGCGCGCTTCGTCGTGCTGCCGTTTACCCGCGTCGGCGTCATCGGCGGCGTGATGCTGGGCTTGGGCCGCGCGCTCGGCGAAACCATGGCGGTGACCTTTGTGATCGGCAACGCGCACCGCATTTCCGGTTCGATCCTGGCGCCTGGGACGACGATTTCGGCGACCATTGCCAATGAATTCACCGAAGCGGTCGGCGACCTCTACACGTCGTCGCTGATCGCCCTCGGTCTCATTCTGTTCGTCATCACGTTCATCGTGCTCGCCTTCGCACGGCTGATGCTGATGCGCTTAAACGCGCGGGTGGGGGCTTAGACCATGCCGTCGGTGAACACACCCCTGTACAGCAGCCGCCGCCGCCGCAACGGCATCACCATGGGACTCGCCTATGGCGCGACTGCGTTCGGCCTCTCCTGGCTGGTGCTGATCCTCGCGGTGCTGCTGTGGGAGGGCTTCTCTGGGCTTTCGCTCGCGGTGTTCACCGAAATGACGCCGCCGCCCGGCTCCGCCGGCGGCCTGCTCAACCCGATCGTCGGTAGCCTGGTCATGACCACACTGGCCGTCGCCATCGGCACGCCACTCGGCATGCTGGCCGGAACCTACATGGCCGAGTACGGCCGCTACGACAGGCTGACCACGGTGGTCCGTTTCATCAACGACATCCTGCTCAGTGCGCCGTCGATCGTCGTCGGATTATTCGTCTACGAGATCATGGTCGCTCAGATGGGTCATTTCTCCGGCTGGGCCGGCGCTGTGGCGCTGGCGGTGATCGTCGTTCCGGTGGTGGTGCGCACCACCGAGGATATGCTGACGCTGGTGCCAGACACGCTGCGCGAGGCCGGCGCCTCGATCGGTCTGCCGCGCTCGCTGATGATCACCAAAGTCGCGTACCGCGCCGCGCGCGCCGGCATGATCACCGGCGTGCTGCTGGCGGTCGCCCGCATCAGCGGCGAGACCGCGCCGCTGTTGTTCACCGCGCTCAACAACCAGTTCTGGAGTACCAACCTGAACGCCCCGGTCGCCAGCCTGCCGGTCGTCATCTTCCAGTTTGCACTCAGTCCCTACGGTGACTGGCAGAAACTGGCCTGGACCGGCGCACTCATCATCACAATGGCGGTGCTGGCGCTCAGCATCGTCGCCCGGCTCCTTGCGGGACAGAGAAAGTCATCATGAGTCTAGCAACCTTCACCACACCGACCGTCAGCCATGGGCCATCCAACGCCGCCGGTCTCCTCGAAAAGGTCGCGGTGCGCAATCTCGACTTCTACTACGGCGACCACCGCGCGCTGAAAAACATCAACGTGTCGCTGTATCAAGGCAAGGTCACCGCCTTCATCGGCCCTTCCGGCTGCGGCAAATCGACGCTGCTGCGCATCTTGAACCGCATGTACGATCTCTACCCGAACCAACGCGCAAGCGGCGAAGTCACGCTCGACAGCGAGAATATTCTGTCGCCCGGCCAGGACCTCAATCTGCTGCGCGCCAAGGTCGGCATGGTGTTCCAGAAGCCGACGCCGTTCCCGATGACGATCTTCGAGAACATCGCTTTCGGCATTCGCCTCTATGAACGCTTGTCGAAATCCGATCTTGAGGGCCGCGTGCAGCACGCGCTGCAACGCGCCGCGCTGTGGGAGGAAGTCAAGGACAAGCTCGGCGCCAACGGGCTGTCGCTCTCCGGCGGACAGCAGCAGCGGCTTTGCATCGCCCGCACCGTTGCGGTGCGGCCGGAGGTGATCCTGTTCGACGAGCCCTGTTCGGCGCTCGACCCGATCTCGACAGCCAAGATCGAAGAACTGATCGACGAACTCAAGGACGACTACACCATCGCCATCGTCACTCACAACATGCAGCAAGCCGCGCGCGTGTCCGATTTCACCGCCTTCATGTATCTCGGCGAACTGGTCGAATACGGCGAGACGACTCACATGTTCACGACGCCGACCGATCGCCGCACCCAGGATTATATAACCGGTCGCTTCGGCTGAGCGCGACGATATCGTGGAGTCGAAAGTCCGCGACTGAGGACCACAAAATGAACGATCTGCACACGACAAAGGCCTTCGACACCGATCTCCAGGACCTCGCGCGCATGGTCGCGGAAATGGGCGGTCTCGCCGAAAAGCAAGTTGCCGATGCCGTCGATGCACTGGCCAAGCGGGACAGTGTGCTGGCGCAACGCATCACGCAAGCCGACAGCAATATCGATTCGTTGCAACGCGAGATCGAGGAAAAAGCCGTGCTCACGATCGCGCGCCGCCAGCCGATGGCGGTGGATCTGCGCGAGATCGTCGGAGCCCTGCGGCTTGCCAACGACCTGGAACGCATCGGCGACCTTGCCAAGAACATCGCCAAGCGCGTGATCGCGCTCAACGGCGAATTCCCGCCGCCCAAGCTGATCCGCGGCGTCGAGCACATGGCGGACATGGTACTGGGGCAGATGAAAGCGGTGCTCGATGCCTATGCTCGCCGCGACGACAGCAAGGCCATGGCGGTGTGGCGCGGCGACGAGGAAATCGACGCGGTCTGTACATCCGTATTCCGCGAACTGCTCACCTACATGATGGAAGACCCGCGCAACATCACGTTCTGCATCCATCTGTTGTTCTGCGCCAAGAACATCGAGCGCATGGGCGATCACGCCACCAACATTGCCGAGACAGTACACTACGTCATCGAAGGCCGGCCGATCACCGACCAGCGGCCGAAGGGCGACACCACGACGATCGCCGCCCTGCGCACGGCCGGTGACAAATAGCGGAGCGGGGCATGGGCCCGAGAAACAGGATCGCGTTTTCGGCTAAGATCATGCGCCGGGGAAGAGATACATGACCGCGCGCATCCTGATCGTGGAGGACGAAGAGCCGCTGACCATGCTGCTTCGCTACAACCTCGAGGCCGAGGGCTACGAAGTCGAGACTGCCGCGCGCGGCGACGAAGCCGACACGCGCTTGAAGGAGAGCAGCCCGGATCTGTTGGTGCTCGACTGGATGTTGCCGGGCTTGTCCGGCATTGAGCTATGCCGCCGGCTGCGTGCGCGGCCGGAGACGCGCCAACTGCCGATTATCATGCTTACCGCGCGCGGTGAGGAAAGCGAGAAGGTGCGCGGGCTCGCCACCGGCGCTGATGACTACATCGTCAAGCCGTTCTCCGTGCCGGAACTTTTGGCGCGCGTGCGGGCGCTGCTGCGCCGCGCCAATCCGGAACGGGTCGCGCTGGTTCTCAACATCGGCGACATCGAACTCGACCGCGAGAAGAAACGCGTCTCGCGCGACGGCCGTCCCGTCGATCTGGGCCCGACCGAATACCGCCTGCTTGAGTTCCTGATGGAACGGCCGGGCCGGGTGTTCTCGCGCGAGCAACTGCTCGACGGCGTCTGGGGCTCGGACATCTATATCGACGAGCGCACCGTCGACGTGCATGTTGGGCGCTTGCGCAAGGCGATCAACCGCGGCCATGCCACCGACCCGATTCGCACCGTGCGCGGGGCCGGCTACGCGCTCGACGATCGCTTCGGGCGCGTGAACTGACGCGTCTGCTTTTCATGAAAATGGCCGGGACTTTGCCCGGCCATCATCCGTTACCTTGTTCGATCGGCTACGATCCGCGGAACGGCGGACGCTTGTCGCGCCGACGCTCGGACGCCGGCTGGTAGGCAACACGCGAATGGTACGAGCAATAAGGCAACTCGTTCGCGGTTTCACCGCCGCAGAAGAAGAACTCCGCACTGCCCGGGTCGCCGATCGGCCAGTGGCAGGTCTTTTCGGTCAGCTGCAACAGCGTCTTGCGTTGCTCGAGTGGTATCTCGATCAACTCGGGCTCCGGCTCGACTTCGTATTCGTAAGCCAGCGCGGTATTGCCGCGCATCGTGGGACGCGACACCCGCAGCATGCCGGACGAGCGCGCCTTGCGCGGCCGTGGGCTGCTTGAGGACGGGCTTTTGGCACGTCCGGACAGGCCCAATCGATGAACCTTGCCGATCACCGCGTTGCGGGTGATGCCGCCGAGTTCAGCTGCGATCTGACTGGCAGACAGCCCATCCGCCCATAACTTCTTGAGTAATTCGACCCTCTCGTCGGTCCAGCCCATGGGGTTTTTCTCCCAGCCTTTCAAGGCCTTGATAGAATCCGTCCCCGTCGACAGACACGCCTCTCGCGCGCCTGACGCGTACGCTTCAGGGATGAACCAGAAATCGCTCGCTAGCACGATATGTCGTACTAGCTGATCAAAACGCTACAATATCGAGTAACTCTCGTGCAAGCGTTTGCAATCCCCAGGTCTCAACTACCAACAGTTTTTCCTTTAGAATCGGCGCTTGCGGCGAATTTGAGTCCGTGAAGTCGGTGCATTTCGCGCTGTGTTGACAGGGCAAGGCCCTGGAATAGAATGAAAAAGTGCCGCCCGGCGAGGCGGCACATTTCTTTTCGGGCACGCGCATGACGCCGAAAAGTCGTTGCAGTTTCAGATAGGCTTCGTGCGCAAAACGAAAACACTCGATGGATCGGGCAGGCCGTGGTCTCGCATCTTTTGCCGACATATGCGCGCGTCGACCTCGCTTTTGAGCGGGGCGAGGGCGCTTGGCTGATCACGGCCGACGGCGAGCGCTATCTCGATTTTACCTCCGGCGTCGCCGTCAATGCGCTCGGACATGCGCATCCTTACCTGGTGAGCGCGCTCGAAGCCCAGGCCAAGAAGGTCTGGCACGTCTCGAACCTCTACCGCATTCCCGAAGGCGAAAAGCTCGCCGAGCGGCTGTGCGAGGCGACCTTTGCTGACACAGTGTTTTTCCAGAATTCCGGAGCCGAGGCGATCGAATGCTCGATCAAGATGGCGCGCAAGTATCAGTCGGTGAACGGCAAGCCCGAGCGCTACCGCATCATCACCTTCGAAGGCGCCTTCCACGGCCGCACGCTGGCCGCGCTGGCCGCGACCGGCAATAAGAAATATCTCGACGGCTTCGGCCCGCCGGTCGACGGTTTCGATCAAGTGCCCTACGGCGATCTGGAAGCCGTCAAGAAGGCGATCGGCCCGCAAACCGGCGCCATTCTGGTTGAGCCTATCCAGGGCGAGGGCGGCGTGCGCGTGCCGCCGTCGGCGTTCCTGCGCGGCTTGCGCGCGCTGTGCGATCAACATGGGTTGCTGCTGATCTTCGACGAGATCCAGACCGGCTTTGCGCGCACCGGCGACCTGTTCGTCTATCAGCGCGCCGGAGTTACGCCCGACATCATGCCGGTTGCCAAGGCGCTCGGTGGCGGCTTCCCGGTCGGCGCCTGTCTCGCTACCGCCGAAGCCGGCAAGGGCATGACCGCGGGCACGCACGGCTCGACCTTTGGCGGCAATCCGCTCGCCATGGCAGTCGGCAATGCGGTGCTCGATGTCATGCTGGCGCCCGGTTTCATCGAGCACGTGCGCCAGACGAGTCTGAAGCTCAAGCAAAGGCTCGCCGAAATCAGGGACCGCCACGCGTCGGTTGTCGCGGAAGTGCGCGGCGAAGGCCTGCTGATGGGCCTGCGCATGGTGCAGCCTTCGTCCGAAATGGTCGACGAATTGCGCAACGAAAAGATGATCACGGTCGCCGCCGGCGACAATGTCGTACGGCTGTTGCCGCCGCTGATTATCGGGGAGGCCGAGATCGCCGAAGCGATTGGCCGTATCGACCGGGCGTGCGCCCGGCTCGCCAAGGCGCATCCGCGCCCGGCGCAGGAGGCGGCGTCATGACCGGCAACGGCGTGCGACACTTCCTCGATCTGATCGACATTTCCAAGCCTGCGCTGGCCGGAATGATCGACAACAGCCGTGCCATGAAGGCGGAGCGGGCGCGCGGCATCGTCAGCGCGCCGCTCGCCGGCAAGACGCTGGCGATGATCTTCGACAAGCCCTCGACCCGTACGCGGGTGTCATTCGACGTCGCCATGCGTCAGCTCGGCGGCGAGGCGATCTTGCTCACTGCGCAGGAAATGCAGCTCGGCCGCGGCGAGACCCTCGGCGACACCGCGCGCGTGCTCTCGCGTTATGTCGATGCCATCATGATCCGTATCCTCGACCACGAATCCGTCGCCGAAATCGCACGCACCGCGACTGTGCCGGTCATCAACGGACTGACGCGGCGTTCGCATCCGTGCCAGGTGCTGGCCGACGTCATGACGTTCGAGGAAAAGCGCGGGCCTATCCGCGGTTGCACCGTTGCGTGGACCGGCGACGCCAACAACGTGCTGGCGTCTTGGATGCACGCTGCCGATCGCTTCGACTTCAATCTGCGGGTGGCGACGCCGCCGGAGCTCAAGCCCAAGAAGTGGTTGCTGGATTGGGTGAAGTCGTCTGGCGCCGCAATCAAGATCGGCGAGGACCCGGAAGCCGCTGTCAAGGATGCCGATTGCGTGGTCACCGACACCTGGGTGTCGATGGGCGACCGCGACGCCAAGACACGTCACAACGTGCTCAAGCGCTATCAGGTCAACGCCCGGCTGATGGGCAAAGCCAAGCCCGATGCGCTATTCATGCACTGCCTGCCGGCGCACCGCGGCCAGGAGGTTACCGATGAGGTGATGGACGGACCGCAATCGGTGGTGTTCGACGAGGCGGAAAACCGGCTGCACGCGCAAAAGGGCCTGCTGGCTTGGTGCCTGCACGCGGGCGGACAATAGTATTCGGTACCACGAACGTGGTGCGCTGAAGGGGAGGTTGCGGTGCCAACCTTCGACGCTACATAACCGCCATGACCGACCCTGCAGCATCGCCCCATACCGAAATTCCCTCGCGCGCGCCGTCGGCGACCCCGACCGACGACATCGTGACCCCATTTGAGGTGGCGGCGCTCGACTTGCGCGGGCGCGTGGTGCGGCTCGGGCCGGTGGTCGACAGCATTTTGAGCGCGCATGCTTATCCGCAGCCGGTGGCCAAGCTTCTGGGCGAGGCGGTCGTGCTCACAGTCATGCTCGGGTCGGCGCTGAAGATCGACGGCCGCTTTATCTTGCAGACGCAGACCGACGGGCCGGTGCGCATGCTCGTGGTGGACTTCACCGCGCCCGGCAAGGTGCGTGCCTGCGCGCGCTTCGACAAAGATCGCGTCGCCGCGGCGATCGCCGAGGGCAAGGCGGGCGGCGGCGCCTTGCTCGGCAAGGGCCATCTCGCCATGACCATCGATCAAGGTCCCGACATGAGCCGTTACCAGGGCCTGGTCGGGCTCGACGGTGGGTCGCTGGAAGACGCCGCGCACGAATACTTCCATCGCTCCGAGCAAATCCCGACGCGCGTGCGGCTCGCCGTCGCCGAGGAGTTTCGCGCCGGGCAAGGCGGCGCCAGTCATCGCTGGCGCGCCGGCGGCGTTCTGCTGCAATTTCTGCCCAAGGCGCCGGAGCGCGCGCGGGTCGCCGATCTCGATCCCGGCGATGCGCCGGAAGGTACCGAACCGCACGTGGTCGAGGAGGATGAAGCCTGGGTCGAGGGCCGTGCGCTGGTCTCGACCGTCGAGGACCTTGAATTGATCGATCCTGACTTGTCGAGCGAGCGGCTCGTATACCGGTTGTTCCATGAACCGGGGGTGCGTGTCTTCCGCAGCAGTGAAGTGCGCGCGGAATGCTCGTGCTCGCGCGACAACGTCGAGGCCATGCTCAAGAGTTTTTCGCAGGACGATCGCGACCACATGGTCGAGAACGGCAAGATTTCCGTGACCTGCGAGTTCTGTAGCGCAAGCTACGTGTTCGCGCCGGAAGACGTCGGGGCGAAGGCCGACTAATTGATCGTGCGCTCGGCGTAGCTCGAGTCGAGTGAGAAGGCGGGAATATCGATGTCGAAACGCTCGCCTCCGGCCGTCACCATGCCGTAGCTGCCGACCATGAAGCCCGACGGCGTCGGCAGCGGAACCCCGCTGGTATATTCAAACGACTCGCCGGGCTTGAGCGTCGGTTCCTCGCCGACCACGCCCGGACCCTTGACCTCCTGCAACCGGCCGAGAGCATCGGTGATGCGCCAGTGCCGCGTCTTGAGTTGCACCGTCTCGGCCCCCAAGTTGGCGATGTCGATGGTGTAGGCCCAGAAATAATAGCCGTTGCCGGGCGACGAGCGCTCCGACACAAAGCGCGGCGTCACGGTCACCTCGATCTTGCGGGTTACGGCGCGATACATCTATCTATATGCCGAACAATTTACGTCGCTCAGGCTTGCCATCGGTGCCTGCTCGCGGATTATGGCCGAACGATCAGGAAAGAAAAGCCGTCCATGGCCCCTGTCACGACCGAACGCGATCTCCGGCTCGATTTGTTCCGCGGCATCGCACTCTGGCTGATTTTCCTCGATCATATTCCGTCCAATGCGGTGAGTTGGATCACCATCCGCAATTACGGCTTTTCCGACGCCACCGAGATTTTCGTCTTCATCTCCGGCTACACCGCGGCCTTCGTCTACGGCCGCGCCATGCGCCAGCACGGTTTCCTGGTCGCCAGCGCCCGCGTGCTCAAGCGCGCCTGGCAAATCTATGTCGCGCATGTCTTTCTATTTGCGATCTATCTCGCCGAGATCGCATACGTCGCGCATTCCTTCGACAACCCGCTCTACACCGAAGAGATGGGCGTGCTCGATTTCATGCAGAACCCGGACGTCACCATTCTTCAGGCGTTGCTGCTGAAGTTCAAGCCGGTGAACATGGATGTACTGCCGCTCTACATCGTGCTGCTGTTGTGGTTTCCGCCGATGCTGTGGATGCTGCTGCGCGCGCCATCCTTCGCGCTGGTGAGTTCAGCGATCGTTTACGCGCTGACCTGGTGGTTCGATTGGAGCATCCCGGCCTATCCGCACGGCGTTTGGGTGTTCAATCCCTTCGCCTGGCAACTGCTGTTCGTATTCGGCGCGTGGTGCGCGCTCGGCGGCGCGCAACGGCTCTCGCGCTGGGCCAACTCGCGGGTCGTGGTTGGGCTCGCTGCCGCCTATCTCGTGTTCGCTTTCTGCATCGCGATGACCTGGTATTTCCCGCGCCTTGCCGTGTTCGTGCCGCACTTCATCGCCGAGGCGATCTACCCGATCGACAAGACCAATCTCGACGTCCTGCGCATCGTCCACTTTCTTTCCCTGGCGGTGATCACGGTGTGGTTCGTGCCGCGCGACTGGCCGGCGCTGCGGTCGCGCATATTCTGGCCGGCGATCGTCTGCGGGCAGCATTCGCTCGAGATTTTCTGTCTCGGCGTATTCCTTGCCTTCGCCGGACACTTCGTCTTCACGGAAGTATCCAACCGGTTGCTGATGCATGTCATCGTCAGCATTGCCGGCATCGCCACGATGATTGCGGTAGCCGCCATGGTTTCGTGGTATAAACGGGTGGAGCGACAAGGACCGGGGCCGCGGCCGCCCTCGATCAAGCCGGGCTACGCGGGGGGTAGCGTATGACGGCGCGCATTCTACTTTTGCCGGCATTGCTGGCGGCATTGGCACTGCTGGCGGCAACCGGTCCGGTCCTGGCCGAGATGCCCGGCACCTGTCGCGTCGCCGAGCACCAGATCGAACGCGATTTCGCGCTGCCGAATGTGACGCGCGCGATCGCAGCCAAGCAACTCGACATCCTGGTGGTAGGCGCAGGCTCCTCGCTGCTGCCCGGACCGGGCGGCGCCAAGAACGCCTATCCCGCGCGATTGCAGGACGCGCTGACCGAGCTTCTGCCTGGCGTCACCGTGAAGGTGACGACCGACGTGAAGTCTCGCCGCACGGCGGCGCAGATGGCTAAGGAGCTGGTGCCGTCATTGGCGGCGAGCAAACCCACCTTGATGATTTGGCAGACGGGCACCGTCGACGCGATGCAATCGATTGACACGGATCAATTCAAGGCAGCCCTTGATCAGGGTATAAGTCTCGCGCATTCCGCCGGGGCCGACGTTGTTCTTATCAACCCACAGTATAGTCCCCGCACGGAATCGATGATTGCCCTTGGCGCCTATGCCGAAATTATGCGTTGGGTTGCACTGCAACAAGAAGTCCCGGTCTTCGACCGCTTCAATATCATGAGGCTTTGGGCCGATCTGGGCACATTCGATTTACATTCGGCGACAAATAAACTTGACATTGCCGAGCATGTTCATGATTGCATAGGCCGCCTGCTGGCCACTCTTGTGATCGAATCGGCCAAGCCGGAGGAGCCGCACGCTGAGGGCGGCCGTCAGATACAATAAGTCGGGGAAAGCGCCGTGTCGCACATCAGTCTCGCCCACCGGGCAATCAAGGGGGCCAGCGCCGCCGTCCTGTTTGCGACGTTGATGCTGCCGCTCGCCGCGTACGCGCAGACTTGCGATACGCCGCTCGATCTCGTCCGTCTCAACAATCCGCTGTCGCATCTCGCGCAGAAGCTTTACACCGGCGCGCCGATCACTATCGTTGCGATCGGCTCCTCATCCACCGCGGGCGCGGGTGCTTCGTCGCCGGCCGCTAATTATCCGAGCCGGCTCGCTGTCGAACTGCGCCAGCGTCTTCCCGGACGCACGATCACGGTGATCAACCGTGGCGTCAACGGCGAGGAAGTCGCCGATATGCTCAAGCGTTTCGATCAGGCGGTTCTCGCCGCCAAGCCAGACTTGGTTCTCTGGCAGCTCGGTACCAATTCGGTGATCCGCGACCACCCGTCCGGCGACCACGGCGCCGCGATTCATCGCGGCATCGAGATGATCCGCTCGATCGGCGCCGACGTTGTGCTGATCGATCCGCAGTTTGCGCCGAAAGTGATCGCGAAGCACGATGCCGAGCACATGGTCGAATTGATTGCCGCTACGGCGAAGACTGAAAATGTCGATCTGTTCCGCCGCTTCGACGTGATGAAGCGATGGCGCGACGACGATCACATGGCATTTGAGTCGTTTGTGTCGCCCGACGGGCTGCACATGAACGACTGGAGCTACGCCTGCATGGCGAAGGGCCTCACCATCGCCATCGTCGATGCGGCCGAGCGGCCGGTGCTGTCGGCTGCGGTCATGTCCTCTTTCCTGCCATAGCCCTGCTGGCCCAATCCGACCAATAGCGAGCCGGCCGTCCCCGCGAAAGCGGCAGCGGTGCTTTGAGCGTTCACACGGCGTCGAGCGCTGTGAGCAGATCCTCGATCAGATCGTCGGGGTGCTCGAGACCGGCCGAGAAACGGATCAATCCGTCGCCGATGCCCAACTCGGCGCGCTGTTCCGGCGTGAGCCGCTGGTGCGTGGTCGTCGTCGGATGCGTGACCAGACTCTTGGCGTCGCCGAGATTGTTGGTGATGCCGACGAGCCGCAAGGCGTTGAGAAAGCGGAAGGCACCCGCCTTGCCGTCCTTGACTTCGAACGAGCATAGCGTTGAGCCGCCCTTCATCTGCCGGGCGATCACCGCCGCCTGCGGATGGTCGGCGCGTCCGGGATAGATCAACCGCGTGATCTTCTTGTGGCCATCGAGTGCATTCGAGACGGCGGTGGCGTTTTCGGTCTGCTTGGCGACGCGTACCGGCAAAGTCTCCAGGGCCTTGAGCATGACCCAGGCATTGAACGGCGACAGTGACGGCCCTGTTTGCCTGATTACCTGGTGCACGTGATCCATGATGAATTTCTCGGACGCCAAAATGATGCCGCCAAGCACGCGGCCCTGGCCGTCGATATGCTTGGTCGCCGAATAGACGACGCAATCGGCGCCCAGCGCGAGCGGGCTCTGGTACAGCGGCGTGGCGAACACGTTGTCGACCACCAGCTTGGCGTCGGCATTGTGCGCGATCTCGGCCACCGCAGCGATGTCGTAGACCTCCAGCACCGGATTGGTCGGGGTTTCCATGAAGAACGCCTTGGTGTTTTTCCGCACCGCGCTCTTCCAGGCGTTGAGGTCTTTGCCGTCGACCAGCGTCGAGGTGACACCGAAGCGGCCGAGCCAATCCTCGATTACCCAGCGGCAGGACCCGAACAACGCCTTAGCGGCGACCACGTGGTCGCCCGCTCTGACCAAGCCCATCAGCGCGGTAGTGACCGCGGCCATGCCGGTCGCGGTCGAGCGCGCGGCCTCGGCGCCCTCCAGCGCCGCCATGCGCTTCTCGAACATGTCCATGGTCGGGTTCGAGTAGCGCGAGTAAACGTAGCCCGGGATTTTACCGGAGAAACGCTGCTCGCAGTCTTCAGCGCTCCCGTAGATATAGCCCTGGGTGAGGTACAGCGCCTCCGAGGTCTCGCCGAACTGCGAGCGCAACGTGCCGGCGTGCACGAGGCGGGTTTCGGGGCGATAGGTTTTCTGCGTCGACACGGACATCGTGAGCCTCCTTCCGGCTCAACGCCGCCGATCCGAAAATCGGCAGCGCCGGCCAAATAAAAACCGGCCGGAGAAAAATTCTCGGCCGGGCTCACGCGTCCCCGGCCTTTTAGCGATTTATTTAACGTGGCTGCAAGCCGGCCGGCTCAAATGACCACGGGATAAGATGCTTGTAGCGGGGCCGCCCGCTTCCCGTCAAGCCGCCCGTCGGGTTAGATCGTCGCATCGAGCGTGGCGAGGCGCCGTGGCACCCACTTTCTCCATCGACAAGGGCATCCTGCCGGACCGCATGATCGAGCGGCTCGCCGCCGACGGTGCAATATTGCCCTCGACCGACTTCGTGCCCGACCAGGTCCAGCCGGCGAGCCTCGACCTTCGGCTGGGCGAGGTGGCCTATCGCGTGCGCGCGAGCTTTCTTCCCGGCCGCACCACGGTGGCCGAACGCATCGACGGGCTGAAGCTTCACGAGGTCTCGCTGAGTGACGGCGCCGTGCTGGAGACCGGTTGCGTCTATATCGTGCCGTTGTTGGAAAGCTTGGCGTTGCCCGACGATATCTCCGCCGCCGCCAACCCGAAAAGCTCGACCGGCCGGCTCGACGTGTTTACCCGCGTCATCGCCGACGAGACGCGCGGCTTCGACCGTATCGAAGCCGGCTACCATGGGCCGCTCTATGCGGAGATCAGCCCCCGCACCTTTCCAGTGCTGGTGCGCGAGGGTTCTCGGCTGTCGCAAATCCGCTTCCGCCGCGGCCACGCGCTACTCGATGCCGACGGTTTGCGCGCGCTGCACGCACGCGAACGGCTGGTCGATGCCGACGATGCTGACGTGAGTGACGGTGTAGCCGTCGGCGTCGATCTATCAGGCCTGGGTCCGGGCGGCCTCGTCGGCTATCGCGCCAAGCGCCACACCGGTCTGATCGACGTCGAGCGGCGTGCCGGCTACACCGTGCTCGACTTTTGGGAGCCGATGCAGGCGCGGCCGGACAAGAGCCTGATCCTCGATCCCAATGAGTTCTATATTCTGGCGTCGAAAGAGGCCGTGCAGGTGCCGCCCGACTACGCCGCAGAAATGGTGCCGTTCGATCCGCTGGTCGGCGAATTCCGTGTGCATTACGCCGGCTTCTTCGATCCCGGCTTCGGGTATGCCGGCGCCGGCGGCAAGGGCGCGCGCGCCGTGCTCGAGGTGCGCTCGCGTGAGGTGCCGTTCATTCTCGAGCACGGACAGATCGTCGGCCGGCTGGTCTATGAGAAGATGCTGGCCAAGCCCGACAAACTCTACGGTCAGGGCATCGGCTCGAACTACCAGGCGCAGAGCCTGAAACTCTCCAAGCATTTCAGGACGTGAGCGTTACTCCGCGGCGAGCTTCGCGTCGTGCAACAAAGCCGGCGCCCGCACGACCCGGTTGCGGCCGGCGCGTTTGGCTTCATAGAGAGCTTCGTCGGCGCGTTTAAGCATCGCTTCGTAACTCGCCATGCTCAGCGTCGCGCCGGCAATGCCGATGCTTATGGTGACGCGCAGATCCTTGTCCGGCAGAATTCCAACGGCGTTCTGAATCGTCTCGCGCAACCGGTCGGCTGCGACCACGGCGGCCACCTCGTCGGTTTCCGGCAACAGCATGACGAATTCCTCGCCGCCGATGCGCGCCAGCACATCGGGCTGCCGTTTGCTCGCCTGGCAGAGATCGGCAATCGCTCGAAGCACGACGTCGCCGCCGTCGTGACCGTAGCGATCGTTGATCGATTTGAAGTGATCGACGTCGATCGCCATGATCGACAGCGGCCGGCCGTAACGCTGGAAGCGCGCCCATTCGTTGCGCGCCAAAGCCTCGAAGTGCCGCCGGTTGATGAGCTTCGTCAGTCCGTCGGTTGTCGCAAGAATCTCCAGATCGGCTTTGGCGCGGTCCGAAAGGCTGCGCTCGCTCACCGCCTGCGGCAGCCAGCGCATGAGTAGCAGCCCAAGCACGAGATAGCCCGATACGATGTTGAGCAATTTCGGCTGCACCAGCAAATACGGATTTTCGAGGATGTTGGCGAGCGCGGGGTGGAACAGTCCATATTGGCTACTGAACAGCAGCCCGAAATAGACGTTCTCCACGAGATTGCGGATGGTATCGATCGCCACCACCAGCAAGAGCAGGCGTGTCGTGCCAAAGATGCGCGGGTTGCGGATGTAGTGGATGGCGACGGCCGTCAGCACCGCCAGCCAGATGATGACCACAGTCCAGTAGATGAGCGACGTGATGAGCGGCATGCTCATAGTGTGCTCCTGGAAACCGCCCCGTCGATTCAACGTGTCGGCCGGGCCCGCGGTCGGCCCCTCTCGCACGTTTGGTTTATGGACGGTGAATTTGCGGTTGCCGCGCCCCGGCATCGTTCGTATTCTGGAACTGCGCGGGCGTAGTTCAATGGTAGAACGGCAGCTTCCCAAGCTGCATACGAGGGTTCGATTCCCTTCGCCCGCTCCAGCAAAAATTTTGACTGACTTTCTCTGACTCAGGCGCCGCGCGACGCGCGTTCATTGCCGGACTTATGGTTAATGATAGACGACCAAACAGCGACGCAAAGCGCGCTTCAAATTTCCGGAGAATATTAACTAAATTCCGCTTAGGTGCCCGCCGCAGTGAGGCGGGTGTTGATGTTGTTTCGCGTTGCGTTGTTTGCGTTGTTTCTGCTGCCGGGCGTAAGCCATGCCGCCGCGCTGCCGCGCATCATCGCGGATGCCGACAATCCAGTGCCGCAATGCGTGCGGCCTGCCGCGCTGATGGATTTCGTTGCGGCGCGCAACGCCCGGCATAATCCGCCGCGCACTATCGATCCGCGTTTCAGCAATATCGCATCGTTGTACCAGAATATCGGCCGCTGTGTCGCGCGCGCGCCCGAGCATTGCGTCGCGGTGCGCTGGGACTACGCCTTTTTCCAGATGCTAATCGAAACCAATTACCTGACGTTCTTGCGGCCCAACGGCGCGCCGGCGTCGGTGGTGCCGACCGACAATAATTTCGCCGGCGTCGGCGCAGCCATAGCGGGCCGGCCGGGTGAGCGTTTCAAGGACGTCACCACCGGCGTGCTCGCGCATCTGCAGCATGTCCTGATGTATTCGACAACACGCATTCCCGACCCGGTCGCCAAACGCACCCGTCAGGTTCAGGACGACGTGCAGCAGGCCATGCGTCGGCTGCACCATCCGGTCACCTTCGCTGATCTCGCGCGCGAATGGACCGGCACCGATCGCAGCACCTATGCCGCGGAGATGTACAAGCTGGCGGAGACCTATGCCGGCCGCTATTGCGCCCAGGCGTCGATCACCGGAACCGTTAGATCGCGTTGACGCACGCTCCCGTGATCCCCGGAACCCGGCGCAATACCCCGGCGTTTCCACGACGAACCGAACGGGCGAAGAAACAAGAACACGAGGCGGAGAACAACGATGTTATTGATGTATTGGCCGATGATCGTTTGGCTGGGCACGCTGGAGGCCGCGCAAGACGCTATCCTCAAGGCGACGCAAGGCCCTCGGCGCATCCCCGTGAAGGTGCGTAACTAAGCGCCAGCCGCGGCGCAGGCTTCACGCCAGAGCGCGCGCGATTTCCTTGATCTGCACGTCAGGCAATAGGCGTTTGACGTCTTCCGGCTGGCAGAGACCCGTCCCGGGCATGCGTACCGCCGCCGACGCCGAGGCGACCGCGACACGGAACGCTTCTTCCAGCGGTCTGCCGGCGGCGAGCGCCGCCACCAATCCACCGAGAAAACTGTCACCGGCGCCCACGGTGCTGACTGCTTCGATCGTCAGCGGTAGCGCGCGCCAGGCGCGCTCCGCCGTCACCAGCAGCGCACCCTGATCGCCAAGCGTGAGCGCGACGATCTCGGCACGTCCATCGGCCGTAAGTTGCCGGCAAGCGGCGATACGTTCGTCATCGTGGTCGAGGGAATTCTTGGTGTACGCCATGAATTCGACGAGGTTCGGCTTGATGACGGTAACGCCTTCTGCGAGCGCGGCGGCGAGCGCGGGACCGGAGGTGTCGATCACGGTCTTGGCGCCGAGCGCTTTCGCCTGGCGCGCCACGCGCGCGTAAAAATCGTCCGGGGCGCCGGGCGGCATGCTGCCGCTGCCGACCACGAACTTCGGCGGCTCGGTCAGCGATGCCAGCCGGTCGAGCACGGCTTCCCATTCGGCGCGGTGCAGCCGCGACCCCGGCAAAACGAAACGGTATTGCTCGCCGGTTTCTTCCTCGTAGGCGGTGAAATTCTCGCGCGTTTCGACGTGCGACGGCGTCACCAGGCTGGCGATGTCTTCGCGCTCGACCAGCCGGTGCAGCAATTTGCCGATCTGTCCGCCGATCGGATAGATCGCCGTCACGTCGGCGCCGAGCCGATGCGCGACGCGCGCTACGTTGATGCCGCCGCCGCCGGGATCGCGCTTGGGTGGCGAGCAGCGCAACTTGTGCGTCGATTGGACGTGATCGACATTGACGAAAATGTCGATCGCCGGGTTGATGGTGAGCGTGACGATCTGCGGCACGTTACCGCTCCGATTGAAGGTGTCGCCCCACCGAAACAAAAATAATATTTTTTGAGCTTGGCTTTTTTACGGTAGGCATTCTTCCTCGTTATTGTTTCGTTTTCGCGCAAAAAATTGCGCAAAATGCAGCTGTGACGGTACGCCTGTGTGGAACCTATGGACCGCCTGTGCGTCGTGCAGATGACCGGCGGTTGCGAATGTGTTTAGACTCCGAGCCTTGCGACCATAACGCCGGTCGCGCCGGGGCCGTTCCACATGATCGATCCGCTCTACTCTTTGTCGGGCTTTGCCGTCGGATTGCTGGTTGGCATGACGGGCGTCGGCGGCGGCTCGCTGATGACGCCGATCCTGATCCTGCTGTTCGGCATCCATCCGGCGACCGCGGTCGGCACCGACCTGCTTTACGCGGCGGCGACCAAGACCGGCGGCAGCCTGGTGCACGGGTGGGCGCGCAGCATCGATTGGAAGGTGGTGCGCCGCCTGGCGTCGGGCAGCATCCCGGCGACCGCCATTACGATTGCGGCGTTATCACACTTCAATCTCAACGGCGATGCCGCCCGCGATCTGATCACCCTGGTGCTCAGCGTCGCGCTGTTTGCGACCGCGTTCGTGCTGGTGTTCGGCGGCCCGATTGTTGCGCTCTATCGCGCACGGGTAAACGAACTCGATCCAAAGCGTACTGCCACAACCACGGTGTTGGTCGGCGCCTTGCTTGGCGTTCTGGTGTCGATTTCCTCGGTCGGCGCTGGCGCCATTGGTGTGGTGCTACTGGTGCTGCTCTATCCGCAGTTGCCGATTTCGAAGATCGTCGGCTCCGACATCGTGCATGCGGTTCCGCTCACCCTGATTGCCGGCATTGGCCATTGGATGATGGGCTCGGTGGACTGGCACATCATTGCGTCGCTGTTGGTTGGCTCGCTGCCGGGCATATTCGTCGGCAGTTATTTTGCGGTCCGTGTCCCGGAACGCGCGCTGCAATTGATCTTGGCTGTGACGTTGTTTGTGGTGGCAAGCCGCATCGCCTACGACCACGCTACCCAGGCCTCCTCGATCTTCACCGCCTTCTCGCGGCGCGCGGGCCCCTAGAGCGAGGCTGTAGTAGGGTCAGCTTGAACCTGCGCCGGTTCAACCTCGACCCAGCAGAGCGCCCCTTTTGGGGGCCTGGGGATTTGGACGAATGCCGGAGCCTGCAAAGACGTCATTCGCTGCCGTCGGCGTCACCATCGGCCTCGGCGTTCTCGCCCTCTTGTTCTGGTTGGTGGCGCTGGCAACGCTGTCCGACCTCGCCGGCAGCGACGCGGCCGGCAACGGTTATGCGCAAGCCTTCGCGGCTATCGAAATCGTCGTGCTCTGGAGCCTGCTGGCGCTTATCGCGCTGATTGCCGGCGTCAAAGGCGCCATGGCCTGGCCGTCGGCGATCGCGGCGACAATTCTCATTCCGGCTTCGGCAGTCATTTCGTTCGAAGTGCTGGGTCTGCTGTCGCGGCCGCATTTGCCGCCTTTCCTTTGGCCGCTCGTCATCCCGGCCGCGGTGCCGCCGTTGGTCCTGGCGTTCAGCCTTTGGGCGCTGATCCCGCCGCTGCATACCATTATCGGGCCGCGCCTGGCCGGCGGATTTGTCTGGGGCCTCGTCCTGCTGCTGTGCCTCGCCATCGTGCCGCTGCAGCGGATACGCAACGAGGCCGATGACCGCATCGCCGCGGCGCTGGAAAAATACAATGCGGACCTCGCCAAGTTGCCGGCGGACGCGCCGCTCTGGGATTGGGTGCCGTTTCTCGACACGCGCAACAGCACCCGACAAAGCGAACTGCTCGCCCATATCAGCACCCTCGAGCGGCGTCAGGGCGATGCCGAACTGATGCTCGGTCGCGGCGATTTCCCGCTCGGCTTTCTCGGCCGCCTCGACCTGACGCCGACGCCGGCAATCTGCGACAAGGCCCGCGCGCTGTTGCGCCGGCAGGTTGCGCCGCTGGTGCTGCAAACGCCGAATTCCAAGCCCTATAGCGAGATCTTTTGGCCGGTCGCGAACGCGCTCGCGGCGATGAAGTGGCTGGTCGGCCACGATTGCTCCTGCGATGCGGAATCGCTGGCCTGGGAGACCATGGCAAGCGCCTATCGCGACACGAATTTCGACCTCGTCGAGCTGCGCCAGTTACGCGACAAGAAGAACCTCGGCCGGCAGGTGCGCGAGTATCCGGAAAGGTTTTCGATGCTTACGCCCAAGGCGCATCTCAAGGCGTGGCTATCCTTCGCCGATAAAGACGAGTTTCACGATCAGGCACTGGCCGGCGCGCGCACGCTCGACCACCGCACCGGCGACGCGGTGGAGATGCTCACGGATAAACTCGATATGGCTGCGCCGTGGCAGGTGTTGAAATACATGCCGGCGCTCGATCTCGAGATGACGGCGCCGCTATGCCGGGCAGCGCTCGATCAGATCGACGGCGACATCGCCAAGGTCTATCGGCCGAAAGCCGACGACCCGCGGCCCTATAGCGAGCTACTGCAGCGTCTCGGTGCTTACGAGCCCTTGACCGCACTGGCCTGGGCGGCCGGCCACGGCTGCGAAGCCGAGCCCGAATTGAGCGAAGCCGAGGAGCTCATCCGCACCTACCAGGATTCGCCGGCGAGGGCGGCGATGCTGGCGAGGCTCGACAAACTGCACCGTAAATAAGCGGCCGCGGCACGTTATTGCTTTGTTAACGATACTTTTTATTAATCTATTAATGAAAACTTGCCGCCTGGATGGCAACAGAATCTTTCTCCGTCGGTAATCTCGACCCCGTCGACTGGCCGGGCGCTCGCGCGCAAGGCCATCGCATGCTCGACGACATTTTCGATTACATCGAGACGATCCGCGAGCAGCCGGTGTGGCAGCCGATTCCCGACGCCGCGCGTGCGCGTTTTCGCGCCGACGTGCCGACGGGGCCTGGCGATCTTGCCGCTGTGCATGACGAGTTCATGCGACACATTCTTCCTTACGCCACCGGCAACGTGCACCCCGGTTTCATGGGCTGGGTGCATGGCGGAGGCAACGTGCCTGGCATGCTGGCCGAGATGCTCGCCGCCGGATTGAACGCCAATCTCGGTGGCCGCGATCACATGCCGATCGAGGTCGAGCGGCAGATCACGCATTGGCTGCGTCAGCTCTATGGCTTTCCCGACACTGCTAGCGGGCTGTTCGTCACCGGCACCTCGATGGCCAATTTCATCGGCGTGCTGGTCGCGCGCACGCGCGCCCTGGGCGCCGGCGTGCGCCATGACGGCGTCGGCGCTGCCGGCAAACGCCTCGTCGCTTATGCCTCGGCCGGTGCGCATGGCTGCATTCGCCAGGCGATGGATTTGTCCGGACTCGGCACCGCAGCGCTCCACGTTGTTCGCTGCAACGACCTGCATCAAATCGATCTCGCTGCGCTCAAGGTGGCAATTGCGCAGGACCGCGCCGTGGGGCTCACGCCCTTCCTTGTTGTCGGCACCGCGGGCACGGTCGACACCGGCGCCATCGACGATCTCGCCGCGCTTGCCATCATCGCGTGCAAAGAAAACCTCTGGTTCCACGTCGACGGCGCCATCGGCGCGCTCGCCATCATGGCGCCCGACATCGCGCCGCGGCTCGCCGGCATTCAATGCGCCGATTCCATCGCGCTCGATTTTCACAAATGGAGCCAAGTGCCCTATGACGCCGGCTTCATTCTCGTGCGCGACGGCACGCTGCATCGCGACACTTTCGCTTCACCGGCGGCCTATCTGCGCCGCGAGACGCGCGGGCTCGCCGCCGGTACTGCCTGGCCTTGCGATTTCGGGCCTGATCTGTCGCGCGGCTTCCGCGCTCTGAAGACCTGGTTCACGCTGAAAGTCTACGGCACCGAAGCGCTCGGAGCCATGATGTCGCGGACCTGCGAACTCGCCCGCTATCTCGAGATGAAGGTCGCCACCACGCGTGAGCTGGAACTGCTGGCGCCGGTTGCGCTCAATATCGTTTGCTTTCGCTATCGCGGCGACGCCGCCGACAGCCTCAATGCCAAGATCGTCGCGGACTTGCACGAATCCGGCATCGCTGCGCCGTCGACGACGACGATCGGCGGCCGGCTCGCCATCCGCGCGGCGATCGTCAACCACCGCACCGAGCCGCGCGACATCGACGCCATGGTCAAGACGGTTCTGCGCTTCGGCGCCGCCGCAACGGCAAGCTGTGCCGCGTAAGGCGAGGGGACTGCCATGAATTCCGCCATGACAATGACCGCCGACCGGCAACCGGCGACGCCGATTGGCCTGCCGGCGCTGTGCAAGATGGCTTTCGACGGGCTCGATCTCGCGCCGCTGTGGAACGATCTGGTGCACCGGGTGCGCGCCAAGCCGGAGGACGCCGCAGCCTTGCTCGATCTGTCGACCATCGCCCAGTTGCAAGGGCGGCCCCAGGATCGCCGCGAACTGCAAATGGCGGCATTGAACCTGCAATGCATCTATCGCCGTCCCGCCGAGGTGATCGGCGAACGGCCGTTGAAGTTGCTCGCCTTCATGGCGCCCGGCGATTTCATGGCCAATACGCCGCTCGAATTCATGCTGGAAGGCTCGAGCATCGTCCTCGACATGATGTACGTCGTTCCTGGCGTGGCGCTGCCGCAGCCACCCGAGCACGATGTCGCTTTGGTCGCGGTCGACAGCTCGGGGGAATCCGCGCTGGTGCTTGACGAAATCGCAAAGCTGGTGAAATCCTGGCCGCGCCCGGTGCTCAACGCGCCCGAGCGCCTTGCGCGGCTGACGCGTGCCGGCACATGGGAACTGCTGCATTCGGTGCCCGAGATCGTGATGCCGATGAACGTGCGCATCACTCGCGCCCACCTGGTCAAGCTCGTCGCTGGCGAGGTTTCAATCGAGTCGGTTCTCGGTGGCAGCGGATTCCCCATTATCCTGCGGCCGTCCTGGTCGCAGGCTGGCGTCGGCCTGGTCAAGATCGAGCGGGCGTCCGAGATCGATGCTTACTTGCGCGACTGGGCCGATGCGGAATTCTACGTCGCGCCCTTTGTCGACTATTCCGGCCGCGATCGGCTGTTCCGCAAGTGTCGCATCGTGCTCATCGACGGCCACCCCTACGTCGCGCACATGGCGGTCTCCGAGCATTGGATGATCCACTACCTCAACGCCAACATGCGCTACGACGCGGCGCGGCGCGCCGAAGAAGCGAGCTTCATGGCGCGCTTCGATCGCGACTTTGCCGTGCGCCACGCCACGGCTTTCAGGACTATCGTCGAGCGCACCGGGCTCGATTATCTGCCGATCGACTGTGCCGAGACGCGCGACGGCAGGCTGCTGGTGTTCGAGGTCGGCACGGCGATGATCGTGCACTCGATGGATCCGCCCGATCTGTTCCCGTACAAGCGGCCGCAGATGGAGAAGGTGTTCAAGGCCTTCCAGGCGATGTTTTACAAAGCCGCGGACGCCGCGGCATAAAAAAACGGCCGCGCCGGAGCGCGGCCGTTTTCAAATTCCGTCAAACGATCAGTTGCCCTGGATGGTCTGGATCACGCTCGACATCGGGCGCGCTTCGTCCAGTCCGCCGCCCATCTCCTTGAGCACGATGTCCTTGTATTCCTGCAGCGGCTCGGTCGGCGTCTTGCCAACCACCTGCACGACCTTGTAGCCGCCGGCCTTGAGCTGCTTGAACAGTTCGGGCACCGCTTCCGAGGTCGCGTGCTGGAAGTCGTGCATCAGGATGATGCCCTTGCCGTGCTTGGCAAGCTTGGTCATCACCGACTTGATGACCTGTTCCGGCCTATGAATCTTGAAGTCGAACGAGTCCATGTCGGTCGAGAAGATGCCGATATTGCGCGTACCGAGATATTTGAGCATTTCGGGCGGGTGGCGCAGCGCCGGGAAGCGGAAGAACGGGCTGACCGGCTTGCTGCCGAGCGCGATGCTCACCGCGGCGATGCCCTTTTCGATCTCGGCCTTAGCTTCGTCGGGCGTCAGCTTGGTGAGATCCTTGTGCGACCAGGTGTGCGAGCCGATGGTGTGCCCGGCCTTGGCCACTTCCTTGAGGATTTCCGGGTGGTAGCCGGCATGCTTGCCGATCGGGAAGAAGATCGCCTTGGTGCAGTTTTCGGCCAGCGCCTTGAGCACGCGTTCGGTGTTGCCCGGCCATGGGCCGTCGTCGAAGGTGAGCACGATCTCGTGGTCGCGCAGGAAGTCGTAGGCCTTGAAGTGCTCGAAGCCGAAGCCCGGGCCGCCGGTGGTGTCGATCTGCACGATGCGCTCGACGCCGAGCGCATTCGGGTTGTCGCATTTCGCGATCGCCGGCGCGGCCGCGGGGGCCGGCGCGGGTGCCGCGGCAGGCGCCGTTGCGGCGGCGGGTGCGGGAGCAGGCGCTGCGGCCGGAGCCGGCGCGTTTTGGGCCCAGACGGCGCCCGCCGTCGTCATCGTGATCGCCAGTGCCGTCGCCAATGCGCTACGCATCTCGTTCTCCAGTCGGTGGCTGAATTGATGAATTGACCTATTCATCGCGGCTTTAGATAGGCAAGTCAACGCGGGCCGCGAAAAGGCCGAAATTCCAGCGGTTTAATGGTTAACTCCCGCGGCCGCGGCTGCACTCGGTTGCCGTTGCCTGGAATTGGTCTTATCTGCACCGGGATCGTCCGAAAGGCTTGCCATGTCCGCGCTCGTCTCATCCGCCCGACTGTCACGACCGCTGCTGGCGATCGCCATCGGCGGCGGTTTGGCCGTGGCGGCGACGGTCGCGCTCTGGGCCTATTACGGCACCGCGGTGTTCCTCGAAGTCGTGCGCGCCGGCTGGGCCGCGTGTTTCTGATGCAGTTTGCGTGAGGCGCGATGACGGCCCGGACCTCGCATCTATTATTGGTGTTGTCCGCGTTTTTGGCGGGCTTGGTGATTTTTCTCGGCGTCATCTTTTATGTCACGAATTATGACGGCGCCGGTAGCAGAAGCTCCGCGATAGGCGGACCGTTCAAACTCGTCGATCAGGACGGTAAGCCGATCACTGATGCTGACTTCAAAGGCCGACCGCTGCTGGTTTTCTTCGGCTATACGCATTGCCCCGACGTGTGCCCGACCACGCTCTTTGAAATGTCGGAAGTGCTGCACGCGCTCGGCAAGGATGCCGACCGCGTCAACGCGCTGTTCGTTACCGTCGATCCGGACCGCGACACCGCGCCGGTCATGAAGGATTACCTGTCGAGTTTCGACCCGCATTTGCGCGGCGCGACCGGTGATCAAAAGGCGATCGACGCGGTCGAAAAGGATTATCGCGTCTATGCCAAGAAGGTCCCGACCAAAGACGGCGACTACAGCATGGATCACACCGCGCTGGTCTATCTGATGGACAAAGAGGGCCGTTTCGTCGCGCCCTTCAAGCTCGACCGCAAGCCAGAGCAGGCGGCGGCCGATCTGCGGCGGTACCTGTAGCGACTTTGAACCTTAGTCCCAGTTCCCGCGACTGAATATTGCGCTGTGCTAGCCGGATTCAATGCCGGTCACGGCGGGCTTTTGTTTTCAAGCATGGCATTCGGAGGGACTGGCTATGGGCGGCGGCACAAAATCGGCGATCGTGAGGCACCGGAAATCGCGTGGATTCATCTTTGCATTCGCCTGTCTGGCGATGCTTGCCGCCGGGTGCTCGAAATCCGAACCTGAAAAGGCCGACGACGGGACGTTTGACACCAGCCGTCTGCCGCGGGTCACGAGCGCCAAGCAGATCTTCGCCAGTCCGGCGACGACGATCTTTACCTCGCCCGAGTCGGTGGCACAGACCGCGGACACGCTCGATAAGGCGCTCGCCGCCGGCGGCTGGCAGAAATACATCGCTCCGCACACAGCCTATAGCCAAGACCCGAAAATGCGCACCATGACGCTGAAGAAAGGCGGGCAGGCGATCAATGTGTTCATCACTGTCGCACCGGCGCAGGGCAACGCCACCAGCGTGCAATACAGCGTGCTGCCGCTCAAAACCGATCTACCCTTCACCAAGGACGCCGCGAACATCGAATATTCGCCGGAGCGGCCTTTGTTGACTCTCGTTACCGGCGAGCCGGTCGACAAGACGCTGGATTTCTATCGAAAAGAACTCGGCACGCGCGGTTGGGCGCTCTGGTCCGCAAAGCTGAACGGCAAGCAGCCGGAAGGCGGTCCTTCCGGTGTCGTGCACGAGCGCGGCGGCTACGCCCACTACGTCAACGACAAAGAACCGGCGGTGGCGCTCGTTGTGACGCTGCAGAAAGCCGAGGCGGGCAAATACAAGGTCGAACTCAAGGAATGGCCGGTGGGCGTTCTGGCGGGCCTGCACAAAGCGTATCTCAACGGCGGCCCGAACTCCGCCAGCGCCCTGGTCGACGTCGGCAAATTGCCGCGCCTCGAGGGCGCCAAGGAACTGACCGAGCGAACGTCAGCGGACCGCGTGGTGTATTCGGTGCCGCGCGCCGTCGCCGATACGACTGCTGCGATCAAGAAGCTGTTCGGCGACCAAGGTTGGAAGCCGTACGTCGCGCCGTTCGAGGACCGACACTGGACACGGTTGACACTCAAGAAAGGCGGTCAGGGGTTGTCGGTGGGTTTCACCATCCAGGTTGGAAAAGACGAAAGGACCAGCGAAGTCACCACGGTCTATTACTCGGCGGACCGAATCGGTTTTGCTTTGCCGTTTCTCGACGACGCGACCGACATCGTGTTCGACGAGAATCGCCCCTACCTCAATTGCGTGACGACCGGAACGATCGACGCCACGCTCGAATACTTCCGCAAGGAGTTGACGGCGGCGGGTTATTCGCCGCTCTCGGCGGCGGATGCGGCCGCGAAATGGCCGAACGCCAAGCTCGACGACAAGGGCACCAATGGCGCGCTCGCCTATTACATCAGCGAAAATCAGCGCCCGCTCGTGATCTCGGCGCAGCGCCGCGACGACGGAAAAACGGTCGCTGAAATCAAAGTGCCGTTCTTTGCGCTGACGCAGGCGCTCGAGCTTGGCGAAGACATCTTCGGTTTGCCGCGGCCCAAGCAGGCGAGATCCGCCGGCGGCACTCGCGGTTCGACCGTGCGCGAACTGCACGCCACAGTGCCGGCCGACGTCGGCGCCGTGCTGGCCTTCTATCGCCGCGAGCTTACGGCACGCCATTGGACGGAAGAGGCCCGCGAGGCGGCCGTCAAGGACGACCAGGTCACCCTTGCTTTCTCCTCGGCCGACGCAACCGCCGTGCTGAAGCTCGCCAGCAAATACGGCATGACAACCGTAAGCCTGGTCGAGCACATCACGAAGCAGGCGCCGAAAGCCGAAGCGCCTCGCTCCGTGATGACCGATGCCGACCGGATGATCCGGCAGGCCATCTCCGAGGCGAACGCGGGCGCGAAAACGGCACAGGCGACGCCGGCGCCGAAAAGTTCCGAACCGGCCTTGCGCGTAGCCGCCGACAACAAAACGTCGGTCCCCATGCCGGACGGCGCTGAGGACGTCGAATTCGACGGAGTCGAGGGCAAGCTTGAATTCACCAGCGGCGCGAGCCCTGCAGCGATGGCCGATTTCTATCGTGCGGCCATGAAGCAGCAGGGCTGGGAATCGCATTCGTCGGTCATCAACAACGCCAACATGGTCGTGCTCGAATTCGCCAAGGCCGGTAAATCCGTGTCGTTCACGATCATGCGCATGGGCGCCAAGACCAATGTCTCCGCTGACGGCTCTGGTTTGAAGGTTGCTTCCGCCAAATCCGCAGCGGCGCGCTCGCCGGCAAGCGCGGAGGATCTGGAAGCGGAGGAGAGCGGCAACCTGCCCGTCCCCAAACGCCGCACCATGAGCGCGGGCACCACGACGCCGTTCCGCCACGAACTCACCGCTACCGTGCCTCTCGCGCTGAGCGACGTGCTCGGTTTTTATCGGCGCGAGCTCGGCAAACGCAATTGGAAGGAGCAATCGCAAGGCGCGGTCGTCGCAGCGGACAAGGCGGTTCTCGCCTACGCCGCGCCGGAAGGCCCAGCGGTGCTCAAGCTCACCCGCAAGGATGACGCAACCAGTGTCAGCCTGGTAGTGAAAAACCCCGGGGCGGTCGCCAAGGCCGGCATCATGCCCAAACCGGGCCAGGCCAAAGTGTTGTTCGGCAATATCAACCCTGCTGAGGCGGCGATTACGTTCAACGGCAAGACGATCAAAATCGCGGCCGGTGCCGGCACCAAGATGCCAGACGGTCCCTCGCTCGATCTGCCGCCAGGCAAGTACAAATATTCGATCAAGCTGCCCGGCCAGCCGGGCCAGAGCGACGAGGTCGAAATTGCGGCCGACGAAACCTGGGGCCTAATGATCGGTCCCGGCGGCGTCCTCGCCTTGCAGGCGTATTAGCGCGCAACGGCGCGGCGCTCGCGCGCCGCATAGGACGTCGACATTAAGGCGGTTCTTGAGTGAGGCGCGGGCTCCGGCAGCTCGCCGGCGTCCTTGAGCGCGCTGAGGTGGCGCTCGAGCGCGAGCAGCGCCTGCGTCATTCGGGCGGCGCGTCGCGAGCTTCGCGCCAAACCGTGTTCCGTCTTTTCCCAGGCATAAGGCGCGGCGACGAGCTGGTAGAGCGCGCGCCAGGCGGCGAGCGACAGCAGCAGCCAGTGTAGAGGCGTCAGCAGAAGGACCCACGCGCCCGCTAGAAGCCCGCGCCGCTGCAGGCCGAGCCAACCGAGAAAAGCCGACGTCAAATAGCCGATCGCTGCGGTGATGCCGTAGACGGTCGCGAGGATCTCGAGCGCAGCGCTATCGCTCGGCCATGGCGGCAGGCCACGCACCACTGCATAGATCGACCCGGCCATGAACAGAGGATGCACCAGGGCCGCCAGTACGTTGCCGCCGACGATGAGCTGGAAGGTGAAAAAGCCGGACAGTCCAAGGTCGCGCCACAGCTTGGTCGGCTGGCGCATATGCACCAACCAGGTCTGCATCCACCCTTTGAACCAGCGCGTGCGCTGGCGCAGCCACGGCCCCAAGCTGGTCGGCGCCTCCTCGTATGTGGTCGAGCCGATCACGCCGGTGCGATAGCCGAAGCGCGCCAACCGCATGCCGAGATCGGCGTCCTCGGTGACGTTGTGCGAATCCCAGCCGCCGACCTGCCGCAAAATCGAAGTATAGAAATGGTTGGATGAGCCGCCGAGTGACAGCGGCAAATGCAAGGCTGCGAGGCCCGGTAGGAATACGTCGAATTGGCCGGCATATTCCGCGGTGAAAAGCTGCGCGAGCCAGCTGTCGGCACTGTTGTCGATGCAGAGTCGCGCTTGCACGCATGCAAGGTCGTTGCTGCCGGCGCGGAAGGCCTGCAGCGCCAGGCGCAACTGGTTTGGCTCCGGCCGGTCTTCGGCATCGTAAATCACCGTGAAGGTGCCGCGCGCGAACGGCAGCGCGACATTGAGCGCCTTCGGTTTGGTGCGCGGGCCCAGCTCCGGAACCGGAATCACCGTGACCGGCATTCGGGTTGTGCGCGACGCGAGCGCGGCGCGAGTGTCTACATCGTCGGCTTCGAGCGCAACGATGACATCGAGCTTTTCGTGCGGGTAGTTCAGCTTCTCGATCGCCCGTAGCAATCCGTCGACCGAGGCAGCTTCGCGATAAAGGGCGGCGATGACGGTGTAGACCGGCAATTCATCGCCAGACAGACTTTGCGAGGTGTTGCCGACGGGACATTCGACAAATGCTGCGGTCAGCCGCAAGCCGAGCCAGGCGAGGAAAAACGCGGCGAGCATTATCTCAAAGAAGAGTGGGGCGCCGGTGGGCGACAATGCGAAGATGGCGACCGCCGGCAGCACGATTGTGGCAATCGCGGGAAAACTCATGCGCCAGCGTGGCGGGGCGGCGGAGAGAGCCGGCCATCGCCGTTTGAGCGCTTCGGTGGCGCGTGCAGCGAGCGCTATGTCGGCATGATGCAGCACGAAACGGTAGAGCCGCTCGGCGCTGGTGAAGCGAATGCGCGGCGCAAGACTTGGATTTTCTTTGATCGCAGATGACAAGCGCCGTGCCGCGGCGCTGCGCGGGGCGACCACGAGCGCGATGTCGTCCTCGATTGTAAGCGGCAGTAGGCCGGTGCCGGCTGACTTGATCAGCTGCTCGTCGGTAAGCGGGCATCGCACGCGCGGCACATCATCGAGCGGTTCGAACGCAACGCCGAGCGTGGCGCAGAACGCACGCAGATAGGCTTCCTCGCTGAGCTTGCCGGCGGCAATCAGGACGCGGTCGGCACCGACGCCGAGCCTCGCGGCACGCCGTGCCGCGTCCTCGATGACATCGGCCGGCAGCAAGGCACGGACGCAATCGAGTTCGGGACAGCCATCGGCATTTGTGGGCTCGGCGGAGGGGACACGGGCGGCTTCGTCAATCTGGGCCCATGCGCCACCGCCGGCTGCCGAAGCCCGAACCGCAACACGCATACGCACGCCCCGCCCCGAAACCTAATTTGCGGGATATTATCTGAAATACAACCAAAGCGCGAGTCCGATTGCAGGCGGTTCCGGCCGGTTCATCGCGTGGCCCGGAGTTGGTGGCCGGACGCGGCCGCCGGTGCTAGAAGGCACCGGCCATGTCGGATTTCATGTCGCATTATCTGGTGCCCGCCGCGATCGTCGCCGTCGCTATCGTCCTCGCGCTCGGGCTCGTCAACATGATGCGCGGCGGCTCGCCCAACCGGTCGCAGCGGCTCATGCGGCTGCGCGTGCTGCTGCAATTCGTCGCCATCGTCGTGATTATGGTGACGATCTGGGCGATGGGTCGCTAACAAAAAAACCCCGGGAGCGATCCCGGGGTTTTTCAATTCTAAGAACTGCAATGCGGTACCCGCTTACATCGGTGCGGCGCGCATATATTCGACCTTTTCCTTTTTCATTTTCTTTTTGGCATGTTTTTTCGCCGGCTTCTTCATGGCCTTCTTGTCGTCCATCTTCTTTTCCTCGGCGGACAGCTCTTGGGTCACAAGCGCCGCGGCCATCAGCACCGGAGCCGGGGCCTCGGCGGCATAAGCGTCGAACTCGCAGGCTTTCGCCTGGCGCCCCGCGGGCAGCATCAGCAGTGTGGCGGTGGCGGCAATCAACAGAACTCGCATGGCGGTCACCCCATTATTTGCGACGAAAACCGGGTTAGAATAGGGAGCCTACCCCGAATCCCAAGCGCTAGGCGAGGTCCATGATGGTCGTGCTCAACCGCATTTATACCCGTACCGGCGACGACGGCACCACATCGCTCGGCTCCGGGGCGCGGCGCAAGAAATATGACCTGCGGGTCGAAGCCTATGGCACGGTCGACGAGGCCAATGCGGCGATCGGCTTGGTGCGGCTGCACACGGGCGATGCCGCGCTCGATGCCGCGCTCGGGCGCATCCAGAACGACCTGTTCGACGTCGAGGCCGACCTTTGCCTTGCGGAAAAAGGCCCCGGCGGCGCGCGGCTGACCGTGACCGATGCCCAGGTGGCTTGGCTGGAAGCCGAGATCGACCGGCTCAATGGCGAGCTGGAGCCGTTGAAATCTTTTATCCTGCCCGGCGGCAGCCCGCCCTCTGCCTACCTGCACCTCGCCCGCACGATATGCCGGCGCGCCGAGCGCATCATGGCCGAGCTCAAGGACAAGCCGGGCGAGGGGGTGTCGGAGCCTTCGCTCAAATACGTCAACCGGCTTTCCGACTACCTGTTTGTCGCCGGCCGCTATGCCAACGCCAAAGGTGCGCAAGACGTATTATGGGCGCCAGGCCAGAATCGGTGACATAATCGCTGACCTAGCGAAGAGGGGATGCCTTCGGGGCTCGGCCAATGATCTCGGCCTGGGCCCGCCACCGTCGAGCCAGGTTGGCCTATCGCGCATAGCGTGCGGCGCAGCATAAACGTTGACATGCCAATGGCGCGGCCTTTAGCTTCCGCCCGCCCTCAATGGCGTTCCTTCTGGGATGGGGATCTATGAAAATTCTGGTGCCCGTAAAACGGGTTGTCGATTTCAACGTCAAGATCCGCGTCAAGCCGGACGGCTCCGGCGTCGAGCTTGCCAACATCAAAATGTCGATGAATCCCTTCGACGAGATCGCCGTCGAAGAGGCGATCCGTCTCAAGGAAGCGGGCAAGGCGACCGAGATCGTGGCAGTGTCGATTGGGCCGCAGCAGGCATCGGAAACCATCCGTACCGCGCTTGCCATGGGCGCGGACCGCGGCATCCTGGTCAAAGCGGAGGGTGCGGTCGAGCCGCTGGCGGTGGCGAAGATCCTCAAAGGCATCATCGACGAGGAAAAGCCCGGGCTCGTGATCCTGGGCAAGCAGGCAATCGACGACGACAGCAATCAGACCGGTCAGATGCTCGCCGCGCTGCTCGGCTGGGCGCAGGGAACTTTCGCATCGAAGATTTCGATCGACGGCGACAGCGTGACGGTGATCCGCGAGGTCGACGGCGGCCTGCAGACGGTCAAATTGAAAGCGCCAGTGATCGTCACCACCGATCTGCGGCTGAACGAACCGCGCTACGCATCGCTGCCCAACATCATGAAGGCGAAGAAAAAGCCGATCGCCGACAAGGCGCCGGCGGACTATGGCGTCGACGTCGCGCCGCGGCTGCAGGTGCTCAAGACCACGGAGCCGCCGGGCCGCAAGTCCGGCGCGAAGGTCGGCTCGGTGGCTGAATTGGTCGCCAAGCTCAAGGACGAGGCGGGGGTAATCTAGATGACAGCGCTTCTCGTCGCCGAGCACGACAACAAGTCACTCAAGGATGCAACCGCCAAAGCGCTCACGGCGGCCAAGGCGCTCGGCGCCGACGTGCACGTTCTGGTCGCCGGCAAAGATTGCAAAGCGGTGGCAGACGCTGCCGCCAAGCTCGACGGCGTGAAGAAAGTGCTGCTGGCGGATGCTCCGCTTTATGAGCACGCCGTCGCCGAGCCGCTTGCCGCGCTGATCGTGTCGCTCGCCGGCAACTACGACGCCATCGTTTCGCCGGCCACCACCAACGGCAAGAACGTCATGCCGCGCGTCGCCGCGTTGCTCGACGTCATGCAGATCTCCGAAATTACCAAAGTGATCGCGCCGGACACCTTCGAACGCCCGATCTATGCCGGCAACGCGATCCAGACCGTGAAATCAAGCGACGCCAAGAAAGTCATCACGGTGCGCACCTCGACCTTCCAGGCGGCGGGCGAGGGCGGCTCCGCCAGTGTCGAGAATGTGACCGCTGCGGCCGATCCGGGTCTCTCCAGCTTCGTCGGCGAGGAATTGTCGAAATCCGACCGGCCCGAACTCACCTCGGCCAAGATCATCATCTCCGGCGGCCGCGCCATGCAGAGCCGCGAGAACTTTACCAAATACATCGAGCCGGTCGCCGACAAACTCGGCGCGGCGATGGGCGCCTCGCGCGCCGCGGTTGATGCCGGTTACGCGCCCAACGACTGGCAGGTCGGGCAGACCGGCAAAGTGGTGGCGCCCGAGCTTTACATCGCGGTCGGGATTTCCGGCGCCATCCAGCATCTCGCAGGCATGAAAGATTCCAAGGTCATTGTCGCCATCAACAAGGACGAGGAAGCGCCGATCTTCCAGGTCGCCGACTACGGCTTGGTCGCCGACCTCTATCAGGCGCTTCCCGAATTGGCGGCGGAACTTGACAAAGTTAAGCGTTGACCATGCGGCGAATTAGCCGACCGGCCCGTGGTGTCGCCGGATGGTTCGTCGTAAAACTGCGCAGGGCAATTCGAATTAAATATCGAAGCCGAAGCCAAGATCCGGGTCTTCGCATCGATCGGACAGGAGTATGGCGTTGAATATCAAGAGCGTGGGGGTGATCGGCGCCGGACAGATGGGCAACGGCATCGCCCATGTCTGCGCGCTGGCGGGCTATTCGGTGCTGCTCAACGACGTGTCGAGCGACCGCATCAAGGCCGGCATGGCCACCATCAACGGCAATATGACGCGCCAGGTCGGCAAAAAGGCGATCAGCGACGAGGACCGCAAGGCGGCGTTGGGGCGCATCGCGCCGGCCGAAAAATACGACGCCCTGGCCGGCTGCGACATCGTCATCGAGTCGGCGGCCGAAAAGGAAGACGTCAAGCGCAGGATTTTTTCGGACCTCTGCGCCTCGCTGAAGCCGGAAGCGATCGTCGCCACCAACACTTCGTCGATTTCGATCACACGCCTTGCCGCCTCGACCGACCGGCCCGAGCGTTTCATCGGCATCCATTTCATGAATCCGGTGCCGCTGATGGAGCTGGTCGAGGTGATCCGCGGCATCGCCACCGACGACGCGACCTTCGAGACCAGCAAGGCCTTCGTTTCGAAGCTCGGCAAGATCATCGCGGTGTCGGAGGATTTTCCCGCCTTCATCGTCAACCGCGTGCTGCTGCCGATGATCAACGAGGCGATCTACACGCTCTACGAAGGCGTTGGCAACGTCGAGGCGATCGACACCGCGATGCGGCTCGGCGCGCATCACCCGATGGGGCCGCTGGAGCTTGCCGACTTCATTGGGCTCGACACCTGTCTCTCGGTCATGCAGGTGCTGCACGAGGGACTGGCCGATTCGAAATACCGGCCATGCCCGCTGCTGGTGAAATACGTCGAGGCCGGCTGGCTCGGCCGCAAGACGCAGCGCGGTTTCTACGACTACCGCGGCGAAAAGCCGGTGCCGACGCGCTGATTTAGAGCAGCCTTGAAAGATTGAGCAAAGCGAGCGCCAGGATCGACAGCCAGGTCAGGCCCTGACCGGTGCGGCGGCCGAAGCCGGCATTTTCCGTCGTCCACATGTTCCAGGTTTGCAGGACGCGCGCGACAATCAGGACAATGCCGATAACGTGCAGCGCCGTGTGCCAGCCGCCGTTGAGCTCGTAGAGCGCCATCAATACCAGCGCCAGCGGGATGTATTCGGCGGCGTTGGCGTGCAGGCGGATCATGCGCAGCATTTCCGGGTTGTCGCCGTCGCCGAGCGCCACGCGCAGCTTTACGCGGTGCCGGGTGACGTTAATCGCGAGCGCCACGAAAATCAGCGCCAAAATTCCCGCATAAAGCGCGGTGATCGATACCGACATTGTCCACCCCCGTGAATGCCGCGGATTGCGGCGATGTTATCTGCCGTACTCGTCGTGCCGCCGCACCCAGGCCATACTCCAGGGCAGGGCGGCCTCATCGCGGCCTTTGGGTGCCATGTCGAGCATGTTGTAGGCGCCCACGATGATGTCGAGGCCGCGGCTGTAGGCCGAATAGGTGTGGAACACGGCGCCGTCGTCCTTGATGAAGGCGCTCAGTCCCGGCCTCTCGTCGCCGGCCTCAGGATTGCCTTTGGCATAATTGTAGACGGCCTCGCCGCGCGCCAATTCGTCCTTCGTGGCGGAAACGCGGAAGTCGTGGTTGAAATCGGCGCCGTAGGACGACACCCATTTGAACTTCCAGCCCATGCGCTTCTTGTAGGCCTCGATCTCAGCGAGTGGAGCGCTTGAGACCACGACGAAAGCGACATCGCGTTGCGCGAGATGGACGATGGCGCCGTCGAAATGATCGGCGAGGAACGAGCAACTCGGGCAACCTTGCACCCAGCCCGGCCCGAGCATGAAGTGATAGACGAGGAGCTGGCTCTTGCCGCCGAAAAGATCGGCCAACGTCTCCTTGCCGCCAGGTCCGTCGAACACATAGTTCTTTTCGACCTTCACCCAGGGCAGTTCGCGCCGCGCCGCACTCAACGCGTCGCGCGCTTTGGTGAATTCCTTCTCCTTGGCGAGCAGTCTCTTGCGGGCGGCGAGCCACTCGTCCTGCGAAACGATTGCGTGCTGCATAGGTCCTCGCTTATTTCTTTACGGGCGTGATCCAGCCAATGCCGGCGCCGCCGGGCTCGGTGAGGATGGCGATGCGGCCGACGCCGGGCACATCGAAGATCGGCTTCATCAGGCTGGCGCCCAGACCTTGGGCTTTCTTGACCCGCGCGTCGACGTCGTCCACCGCGATGTATGACATCCAGCTTTCCGGCACCGATCCGAACTGTGGCGCACTGATATTCAATAACCCGCCGACCGGCTTGCCGCTCGCTTTGGCGACCCAATAGGTGCCATCCGGCATCGGCATGGCTTCGAAGTCCCAGCCGAGCGCCGCGGCGTAGAATTTCTTGTCGCGCTCGACGTCGCGCGTCATGAGCTCGTTCCAGTAAAAATTGCCGTGCTCGCTCGATTGTTGCGCCATGTTACTCTCCCGTGACTATGCAGTGATGTACTTGTCCAGCTTCTCCATCGAGCCGTTCCAGCCGTGTTGATGGCGGTCGCGCGCGTCCTCGTCGAAGAATTGCTCGTGGGTCAGGGTCAACAGCGTGCCGTCGCCGTCGGGCTTGAACGTGAGCGTCACCAGCGACTCACGCTCCGGCATCGATTTCCAGGCCCAGGTGAACACCAGCTTTTCGTTCGGGATCACCTCGCGGTAAACGCCGCCGACGTCATGATGTTCGCCGTCGGGCGATTGCATCAACCAGCGATAGCGGCCGCCGGTCCGCGGGTCGCCTTCGGCGGCGAGAACCGTGACCTCGCCCGGACCCATCCAGCGCTTTACTTTTTCGGGGTCGGTCCAGGCTTGGAAGACTTTGGCGGGCGGGACATTGAAGCGGCGCTTGACGGTGAGACTTGGTTTGACGGCGACGGTGGACATGATTCCTCCTCCAAAAACGCGGCGAGTTGATCGAGACGGTCGCCCCAGAAGCGCTGGTAGCGGTTGAGCCATTCGTTGGCTTCGTGCATGGGTTCGGCGCGCAACCGGCACGACACCGTGCGCCCGTTTTTGGCGCGGGTGACCAGCCCGGCCTCGGCCAGCACGTCGAGGTGCTTCATCACCGCCGGCAGGGACATCGCAAAAGGCTCGGCGAGCTGGCTGACCGACAGCCCGTCGGTTTGACCGAGGCGCGCCAGCAACGCCCGCCGTGTGGAGTCGGCCAGCGCAGCAAAAGTGCGGTCGAGCCCTTCGGTTCGATAGTAAACCATATGGTTAAGTATACGGCTTGCGCCGCCGACGTCAAGCCAGCGCGGAGGTGCCGGGACCCCGCCGCCTAAGACTTGTTTAACCACGCCGCACTAACCTCGCCGCACCGCGGAGTGCGTTTCTACGATGTACCGCATTGGTGCCATCAGAGTTGGCCAGTATTCGGCTTGGCAAAGCCTGCAGAACGGCCGCGCCCGGGGCGCGGCATTCGCGGCCAGCCAAGCCATGAGGACGGCCTTCAGCGACAATATGTTCGGCGCGCAGCTGACCAAAAACAGTGGGATCGCAAATCTGGTCGTTCAGAGCGCGCTAGCCCGCCTTCAATCGCCGCAAAACTCCGGGCTCCAACAGGCCGGCAGCACGCTCAATCAGTCGACATCGTCGAACTCGTCGCCGGGTTCGATTCTCAATACCGTCGCGTGAGCGCTGCAGGACGCCGCGCCGGCTCTTCATAATTCATTGAGACGTGTTCGGTAGAAATTCACGATGGATCCCACCTCCATCGCCACAGCTATGGCCGGCGCGCAGATGAGCCAAGTGCAAATGGCCATCGCGGCCAAGATGATGCGCATGAACGCCGATAGCGCCGCCTCAGTCGTGCAGCTCATTGATGCCGCACAGAAGAACATGCAGAGCCTGGCCAACGTCGGCGCCGGCGTCGGGCAAAACGTCAATATCACCGCTTAATATCGCCTGCCGCGTCGCGTCCCGCGGACGAACGACGCAACATTCAGCTTTTTCCCAGCGCCGCCCGCACCAGCTTGACCGCGTCGTCGCTCGCCCATTCGGCGGGCCCCGCGATGGTGCCGAGCTCGCAGCCGTGCGGATCGACCAGCAGGGTGGTCGGCATGCCAAAGGCGCGGCCGACGCCCTTCAGGTCCTGGAATGTCCGTGCGGTCCCGTCAGCGTAGTAGGCGAGCTTGCTGACCCCGATATCTTTCAAAAAAGTCTTCGGCTTCTGCGGATCGCGGGTATCGATATTGACCGCCACGACTTCGAATTCCGGCCCGCCTAACCTCGCTTGCAATGCGTCGAGCGTCGGCATTTCCTTGCGGCAGGGTACGCACCATGTGGCCCACAGATTGAGCAGTACCGTGCGCCCGCGCCAGGCCGCGAGGGTCAGCGGCTTGCCGCTGGCGTCCTGAAACGCCAGGTCGGGCAGTTTCAGGGGTTTGGTGGCAACGTTAACGGCGGCCACTTCGCCATGCGCCAAAGGCGCCAGTTTCTTGGCCAATTCGACTGCCGGGCGGCACGTCGCGGCATTTGCCGCGTCGCCGCCTGCATTGCCTGTCAGGGTGGCAATCCCGTATACCCCCGCGAGCCCAATCGCGACGCCGACGACGCCCCCGGTCAGGACTTTGACAAGGTATCTTTTGGTGACGCTGGGCAGTGGATTTTTGGGCATAAACGGCGGGACCTTGGCGGTTAGTCGAAGAGCACTATCATGAGCAACAAAATGTGGGGCGGGCGATTTGCGTCAGGTCCCGGCGCCATCATGGAGGAAATCAACGCCTCCATCGACTTCGACAGGGCTCTCTACCGCCAAGACATCGCCGCGTCCAAGGCCCATGCCGACATGCTGGCCAAGCAAGGCATCATTACGGCGGACGATGCGAAAAAGATCGCTCACGGTCTAGACACGATCCTGTCAGAAATCGCGGGCGGCAAATTCTCGTTCAAGCGGGCGCTGGAAGACATTCACATGAATGTCGAGGGCCGGCTCGCCGAGCTAATTGGTGAGGCCGCCGGCCGGCTGCACACCGCGCGCTCGCGCAATGACCAGGTGGCGACCGACTTCCGGCTTTGGGTGCGCGACACGATTGACGCGCTCGACGTTTCGCTTGGCGCTTTCCAGCGGGCGCTCGCCGAGAAGGCGCTGGCGCACGCCGGCACGACAATGCCTGGCCTGACGCACATGCAGACGGCGCAGCCGGTGACCTTCGGTCACCATCTGCTTGCTTATGTCGAGATGGCGGGGCGCGACCGCGGCCGCTTCGCCGACGCGCGCAAAAGGATGAACGAGTCGCCGCTCGGCTCCGGGGCGCTCGCTGGCACATCGTTTGCCCTTGATCGGGATATGACGGCGAAGGCGCTCGGTTTCGACCGGCCGGCGGCCAATTCGCTCGACGCCGTGTCCGACCGCGACTTCGTCATGGAGACGCTCGCCGCAGCGTCGATTGCGGCGGTGCATCTGTCGCGGCTTGCCGAAGAGATCGTGATCTGGACCTCGCCATTGACCGGTCTGATGAAACTCAGCGACAAGTTCACCACCGGCTCCTCGATGATGCCGCAGAAGCGCAACCCGGACGCCGCCGAACTGGTGCGCGCCAAGAGCGGACGCGTCATCGGCGCGCTGTCGGCGCTGCTCATCGTCATGAAAGGCCTGCCGCTCGCTTACGCCAAGGACATGCAGGAGGACAAGGAGGGCGCAATGGACGCGCTCGCCGCGCTCTCGCTGTCGCTGGCGGCGATGACCGGCATGGTCGCCGACCTCGAGCCCGATACCGCGCGCATGAAGAAGGCGGCGGGCGAAGGCTACGCCACCGCCACCGATCTCGCCGACTGGCTGGTGCGGGCGCTGAAGATGCCATTCCGCGACGCCCATCATCTCACGGGCCGTATCGTTGCCAAAGCGGCCGAGGCCGGCGTGCCGCTGCACCGGCTGCCGCTCGCCGCCATGCGCGAAATCGAGCCGCGCATCACGGACGACGTGTTCGGCGTTCTGTCCGTCGACAAATCGGTGAAGAGCCGCACGACCTTCGGCGGCACGGCACCGAAAAACGTGCGCATGCAGGCGAGGAAATGGCTGCGCAGGTTGGAAAAAGAGACGCCCTAACTTCATCCCGCCGGGTTTGGCCTAGATCGCCCGGTTTGCTATGGTGCCGTTCAGCCAAGGAGTTCGTCGCTTGAGCCGCTTTCACGACCGCCGCTATGCCCGTCTCGCCCTGATCGCGGCGCTTGCCGCCGCTCTCGGCCTGACCGCATGCGGCCGCAAGGGACCGCTCGATCCGCCGCCCAGCGCCTCGGTCGCCGGCGAACAGCAGCAGACAAATCCCATGACCAGCCCGCTGGTCGCGCCGATCGGCAGCCAGCCGCAGCCCGGCAAGACCAATCAGCCGGTGGTCCAAGCTCCGAAGCAGCACATTTTCCTCGACGGCCTGCTGAACTGAGCGCGCCAGATGCACCATTTCGCCTATCGCGACGGTGTCCTGCACGCCGAGGCGGTGAACCTCGACACGCTCGCTGAAGCGCTCGGGACGCCATTCTATTGCTATTCGACAGCGACGCTGACGCGTCACTATAAAGTTTTCTCCGACGCCTTTGCCGGCGTCGACGCGCTCGTCTGCTACGCCATGAAGGCGAATTCCAACCAGGCGGTGGTGGCGACGCTTGCCAAGCTCGGCGCCGGCGCCGACGTGGTGTCGGAAGGCGAATTGATGCGGGCGCGTCTCGCCGGCGTGCCGGCCGACAAGATCATGTTCTCCGGCCTCGGCAAGACCGCGCGCGAACTCGCGCTCGCGGTCGACGAGGGCATCCTCTGCATCAACGTCGAATCCGAACCGGAGCTTGATCTCCTGTCGTCGATTGCGTCGGGCAAGGGCCGCTCGGTCAAGATCTCGGTACGCGTCAACCCCGACGTCGATCCCAAGACGCATCACAAGATCGCCACCGGCAAGGCCGAAAACAAGTTCGGCATTCCGATCAGCCGCGCGCGCGAGGTCTACGCACGGGCGGCGAAGCTGCCCGGCATCAAGGTCACCGGCGTCGATATGCATATCGGCAGCCAGATCACCGACCTCGATCCGTTCGACAATGCATTTTCGTTGCTCGCCGATTTTGTGCGCACGTTGCGCGGCGATGGGCATATCATCGCCCATGTCGATCTCGGCGGCGGGCTGGGGATCCCCTATCTCGACGACAATGAGCCGCCGCCGCATCCCGACGCCTACGCCAAGATGGTCAAGCGCGCGACCCGCGACCTCGACTGCCGGCTGATCTTCGAGCCGGGCCGATTGATCGTCGGCAACGCCGGCATCCTGGTGACGCGCGTCTTGTTCGTGAAGCACGGCGAGGCGAAGAAATTCGTGGTCGTCGATGCCGCCATGAACGATCTCATCCGCCCGACGCTTTATGACGCGCATCATGAGATCAAGCCGGTAGCCGAGCCGCGCGCCTCCGCCGGCCGCATCCGCGCCGACGTGGTCGGGCCGGTCTGCGAAAGCGGCGATTTCCTCGCCCTCAACCGCGACCTCGCCGAACCGGCGCCCGGCGCTTTGCTCGCCGTGATGTCGGCGGGCGCCTACGGGGCGGTGCAGGCGGGCACCTACAACACCCGGCCGCTGATACCGGAAGTGATGGTAAACGGCGCCCAGTGGGCGCTGGTGCGGCCCCGCCTTGAAGTCGACCAATTGATTGCGTTCGATCGCATGCCGGATTGGCTCTAGGCACATGAAACCCGCGCATGGCCCGGGAATTGCCTGCGTGGTAGCTTAGGCACGAGAATCGCCAGGCCCGGGCGACGGAGCGGCTTTTGGACGATTTGAACGAACAGCCGGAGCAGCAGCACCAGCCGACGCGGCGCCTGCTCGCGCAAGCGCTTCAGCGCGCGCGGGGCAGTCTGTTGTGGGAACGGCTGTGGCCCGCGTTGGCGGTCCTGGTGACTTCGCTCGGCCTCTTCTTGGCGTTTTCGTGGGCTGGACTGTGGTTGGTGCTGCCGCCGCTGGCGCGCGCCATCGGCCTGGTCTTCTTCCTGATCGTCACCGCAATTGCGACGACGCCGTTGGCGTTGCTGCGCTTGCCGAGCGCAGCGGAAGGTCTGCGCCGGCTTGACCGCAATAGCGGCCAGGAGCACCGGCCGGCCACTTCGGTGATCGACCAGATCGCCGCCAACCAGCACGACCCAGTCGCGCAGGCGCTGTGGCGCGCGCATGTCGAGCGCGCGCTGCTCTCGGCACGCAAGCTCAGGGCCGGTTGGCCGAAGCCGCGGCTCGCCCGGCGCGATCCGATGGCGTTGCGCGCACTGGTGCTGATCCTGGGTGTGGTGACGTTCTTCGCCGCCGGCGGCGAGCGCTGGAAACGCGTCACCGCCGCCTTCGATTGGCACGGCGTGGTAGCGCCGGCCAATTTCCGCATCGATGCCTGGGTGACGCCGCCGAACTACACCGGCAAGCCGCCGGTGATGCTGGCCGGTTTGCGTCCGGGAGAAGCGACGCCAGCCACCGCGCCCATCGCCGTGCCGGCAGGCAGCGAGCTCGTCATCCGGTCAAGCGGCAATGTGCACTTCGACGTCGCGCGCAAGGGCGACATCGAGCCGGTTGCGCAGGATACGCATGCGGCATTGCCCGCGGGCAGCCAGGAGCGCCGCTTTACGATCAAAGGTGACGGCTCGGCGACCCTGCAGGGTATCGGCGGCGGCGATCTGGCCTGGGCTTTTATCGCCATCCCCGACCGCGCGCCGACAATCGATCTGCTGCACGACCCGGAACGCCAGGCGCGCGGCGCGCTGCGCCTCGATTATCGGATGACCGACGACTACGGCGTGGTCGAAGCCCATGCCGAATTTGCGCTCAAGGACGACGACGCGCCCGCCGGCGCGCATCCTTTGTTCAATGCGCCTGAATTTCCTCTGACGCTGCCGCAGGCGCGCACCCGCGCCGGCGTGGCGCAAACCACCCGCGACCTGACGGAACATCCCTGGGCCGGCGCCCAGGTCGAGATCACGCTGGTCGCGCGCGACGAGGCCGGCAATCTGGGCCGCAGCGGAACGACCGAATACACGCTTCCCGAACGCATCTTCGTCAAGCCGGTTGCGCGCGCGCTGATCGAACAGCGCCGTCTCTTGGCGCTCGACGCCGGCGCCAAGCCGGCGGTTCTCGCCGCGCTGGACGCGCTGGTCATCGCGCCGGAGAAATTCACGCCCGAAGTCCCGGTCTATCTCGGGTTGCGCGCCATCTATTTCGATCTCGCGAATGCCAAGACCGACGATCAATTGCGCGACGTGGTGGCGCGCATGTGGGACATGGCGACCCACCTCGAGGACGGCAATGTCAGCCAGGCGGAGCAGGCATTGCGGCAGGCGCAGGATGCGCTGCGCCAGGCGCTCGAGCGCGGCGCCAGCGACGAAGAGATCAAAAAGCTGATGGAGCAGCTGCGCGCCGCCATGGATAAATACTTGCAGGCGCTGGCGGAAGAGATGCGCAAGAATCCGCAGCAACTGACACGGCCGCTCGACCGCAACACCCGCATGCTGACCGAGCGCGACTTCAAGAGCATGCTCGACCGCTTGGAAAATCTGGCGCGCTCCGGCAACAAGGATGCGGCCCGCCGGCTGCTCGACGAGATGCAGTCGATGCTCGAGAACCTGCAAATGGCGCGCCCCGGCGCGCAGGGCGATGACGGCGACGACGACATGATGTCGGCGCTCGACGAGCTCGGCGATATGATCCGCAAGCAGCAGCAACTGCGCGACAAGACCTACAAGCAGGGGCAGGATTCGCGGCGGAACCACCAGCAGCAGGGCGATGGCCAGCAGCAACTTGGCGATCTGCGCAAGGACCAGCAGGCTTTGCGCGACCGGCTCAACAAGCTGCTCGATCAATTGCGCCAGCGCGGCCTCGGCAATCCCAAACAACAGCAGGGTCAGGGCCAGAAAGGCCAGGGCGACGGCGAGATGGGCCAACTCGGCAGCGCCGGCGAAGCCATGGGCGAGGCCGAGGGTGAACTCGGCCAAGGCGACGCCGACAGCGCAGTCGGCAGCCAGGGCCGCGCGCTCGAGGCGATGCGCAAAGGCGCGGGAGAATTGGCGCAGTCGATGCAGCAGAACGGCATGGGCCCCGGTCCCGGTCAGCCCGGCCGCAACGGCCGCCAGCGCGCCCAGCAGAATACCGATCCGCTCGGCAGGCCGATGCGCGGGCGCGAGTATGGCGACGACGTCACTGTGAAGGTGCCGGGCGAGATCGATGCCCAGCGCGCCCGCCGCATTCTCGAAGAATTGCGCAAGCGCTTTGGCGAGAGCGGCCGCCCGCAGATCGAACTCGACTATATCGAGCGCCTGCTCAAGGATTTCTGATCGACGCGAGGGTCGGCGTGGCGCGCGGCGGATTAACGCCGGCGGACCAGCGCCTCGCGCACGGCGCCTTTGATCTGATCGACCGTGAACGGCTTGGCGATCACGTCGTGCACCAGCGCGTCGAGGCCATGCGCACGCTCGCGCTGGTCGGCATAGCCGGTCATCAGCATGATGGGAATGTCCGGGTGGTCGCGCCCGGCGGCGAGTGCCAGAGCAATGCCGTCCATGACCGGCATCTTCACATCGCTCAGCAGCAGGTCGAATTTTCCACCCTGCCGGTTGAGCGCCTCGAGCGCTTCCGCGCCGTCGGCGGCGGCGGTCAGTTCGTGGCCGTCCTCTTTGAGGGCGCGGACCACCATCTCGCGGACCACTTCATCGTCTTCGCCGATCAGGATCTTCGCCATGGCGTTCAATCCTTGCGCACGATCTTGTCCGAGAACGGTTTGACGCTTTTCGCAATCGTCCGCTATTTGTCCTTCACGTCCTGCGCGCTGAGGAAGCGGACCAACACGTCGGTGGCGTCGACATTCGGAACCGGAATCTGGCTGCGGAACTCGGCCCGCGCGCCGGCCTCTAAAACGCTGCTCGGCGGCGCCATGGTCCACGTGTAGACCTCCTGGCCGGTCGTGTTGCGCACGGCAAAGCGCAGGCGCGGCACGCCGACGGCCTTGCCCGCTTCGCTGACGATCGAGCCCTGTACGGTCAGCATGGTGACACCGCCGATGTCTTCGGTCGATAATTTTACATTCTCGAATTTGAGGCTGCGCAAGTTGACCGGCAGGCCAACGGCGGCGAACAGCGACGCTGTCTGCGGCAGGTAGCGCACGACTTCATTGCGTGCGCCGATCATCGCGACGTTGAAAGCGACCAGCAGGAGAATGACGGCGGTCCAGCGCGACGAGCGACGCGACTTTTTGCGGCGTGCCTGCATCAAGCGGCGGCGGGCGTCGAAAGAGGCGGCGGCTTCGGCATCCGCCGTATCCCGCTGGGCCTCATGCTCGACCGGCGGCGCCAGCGGCGGCGCATCGGTCACGATGACGGGTGTGGCTTCCGCGACTTGCTCATCCTGCAGTGGGGCGGGGGGGTCAACCGGTGGTGCCTCTTCCGCCGCAGCGGGCGCGGGGGCAGGTTCGGGTTCGGACACGGCAAGACCGCTGCTTGCTGCGATCGGCACTTCAGGCGGCGCGGATTCGCTGGCCGTCGGCGCGGGTTCAGGCGGAGCCGGCGGTGGTTCCGCGCGCTCGCGCCGTGCCGTTAGGGGCGGAGCTTCGGCTGCAACGCTTTCGGCGACGGCGACCGGTTGTGCGGGAATCTCGGGGCCGCCGGCAAACCAGGACGTTTTGCAGCGGGTGCAACGCACCGTGCGCCCGGCCGCGCCGAGCGAAGCCGGGTCGATCATGTAGGAAGTGGCGCAGTTCGGACAGACGATCAGCATGGCATCAAGGTCGCTTTGGCCCGCAACCTAGCAGCCGTCCGTTAATGGACTGGAAACCATGCCCGCCTTGGCGGATCAGGGGATAGGCCGTGTTTGGCCCTCCTTTGCCGCTGGCGATGCCGCGATAATGCTGTAAAAGCGCAGTTCTTGACTAAAACGGGCCGGCGGTTGGTATTGGGTTCCGGCTCCGGAGGGCCAGCCAAGGTCGTTCCTCGGGTCATAAGGCATAAATTTCGGAGAAGGGCGTGGTCCGATTCGAGAACGTAGGATTGCGCTACGGGCTGGGGCCGGAGGTCCTGCGCGACCTAAGTTTCCGCATCGAGCCGCATTCCTTCCAGTTCCTCACCGGCCCATCCGGGGCCGGCAAGACCTCGCTGCTGCGCCTGTTGTTTCTCTCTCTCAAGCCGACGCGCGGCCTGATCACCCAGTTCGGCCACGACGTCGCCACCCTGTCGAAGGATGCTGTTGCGACGTTGCGCCGCCGGATCGGCATCGTCTTCCAGGATTTCCGTCTGCTCGACCACATGACGACCTATGAGAACGTGGCGCTGCCCTTGCGGGTCATGGGCCGGCGCGAGGACAGCTACCGCGACGAGGTGATCGAATTGCTCAATTGGGTCGGGCTCGGCGAGCGCATCTGGGCTTTGCCGCCGGTGCTCTCGGGCGGCGAGAAGCAGCGCGCGGCGATTGCACGCGCGGTGATCGCGCGGCCGCAACTGCTGCTCGCCGATGAGCCCACCGGTAACGTCGATCCGACCTTGGCGCAGCGGCTGTTGCGGCTTTTCATCGAGCTCAACAAATCGGGAACATCGGTGGTGATCGCCACCCACGACATCGCCTTGATGGACCAGTACGATGCGCGCCGGCTGGTTCTGCACGAGGGGCGGTTGCACATCTACGATTGAGGGTAATGATGGCTGAATTGGCGAGAGACGAGATGGCGATCGCGCCGCGCGTGGCGGCCGGCCCGTTGCCGCGTTTCGACACGCCGCTGGTGCCGCGCAACTCGATCTCCGGCCGCGCGCTGATTGCGGTGGTCGCCATCATGACCTTCCTCGCCTCGCTCACCACCGGCGCGGTCATCCTGGTCGCCGGCGCCGCCAGCGAATGGCAATCCGACGTGGCGCGCGAAGTGACCATCCAGATCATCCCCGCGCCCGACCGCGATCTCGACGCCGCGGCCGGCAAAGCGGCGACCGCAGCGCGCGCCTTTCCCGGCATCGGCGACGTCCGTATCTATTCGAAGGCAGAATCTTCCAAGCTGCTCGAACCGTGGCTCGGCAGCGGGCTCACGCTCGACGAATTGCCGGTGCCACGCCTGATCGTGGTCAAGATCGCACGCGGCGCGGCGCCCGATATCCCGCAGCTGCGGCGCGTTCTCGCGGAACAGGTGCCGGGCGCAACCCTCGACGATCATCGCGGCTGGATCGACCGCATGCGCGCCATGGCGGGCACGGCGGTTGCCGCCGGCGTCACAATTCTGCTGCTGGTGATCGCCGCCACCATCCTTTCGGTAACATTCGCGACGCGCGGCGCCATGGCCACCAACAAGCCGGTGATCGAAGTGTTGCATTTCGTCGGCGCCAAGAATGGCTTTATCGCCGGGCGTTTCCAGCGGCATTTTTTGATGCTCGGCCTGCAAGGGGGCGCTATCGGCGGTGGCGCCGCGATCGTGCTGTTCGCGCTAGCGGGCATCATCAGCGGTTGGTTCGCCGCCACGCCGGGCGCCGAGCAGACATCGGCATTGTTCGGATCGTTTTCCATCGGCATCACCGGCTATGCTGCGGTGCTCGGCCAGGTCGTGCTGATCGCCCTGGTAACGGCGACGACCTCCCGGCATACCGTCAACCGGACCCTCGGCACGATCGACTGACATGCTTGCCAGTTTTGCCCGTATCGTCGGCTTTCTCACCATGACCGCGGGCGCCGTCGCCGCGGTGGTGCTGGGCGCCGGCTTCTGCTGGTTCGTGCTGAAGATTCCGACCGAGGAGACCACGCTCGACCGCAACGCCGACGGCATCGTGGTCTTGACCGGGGCCGCGGCGCGCATTCCCGACGCCATCGAGCTGTTGGCGACCGATCACGGCAAGCGGCTTTTGATCAGCGGGGTGCACCGCGACACGCGGGCACGCGAGATCGCGCGGCTGACCCCGGTTTACGCCAAATATTTCGCCTGCTGCATCGACCTCGACCGCTCCGCGCTCAACACCTTTGGCAACGCGCTGGAAACCAAACACTGGGCGCGCCAGCACAATTTCAACTCGCTCATCGTGGTGACCTCGAACTGGCACATGCCGCGCGCCATGACCGAGCTCGCGCATCAATTGCCGGACGTGACGTTGATTTCATTCCCGGTGATCTCGCCGAAGATGAAGGATAAGCCCTGGTGGTCGGATTTCGAGACGGTGCGGCTCCTGTTCGGGGAATATCTGAAATTCATGTTTGCGCATGTGCGCATGCACTTCGACAGCGATACGCAATAGGGAGCTTTGCCGCTGATGCTGCTGCTGCGCTCGCTGCTGTTCAATCTGCTGTTCTACCTGAACACGCTGCTGTGGCTGCTGCTCGCGCTGCCGACGTTCTTTTTGCCCTATCGCGCCGTCATGTGGATTGCGAAATCCTGGGGCCGCTGCAATCTCGTCCTGCTGCACCTCGCCGGTATCGACTACGACATCAGAGGCCGCGAAAAAATTCCTCAGGGCCCGCTCATCGTCGCCGCCAAGCACCAGTCGGCGTGGGAGACCTTCGCGTTGCTGCCGCTGTTCGACAATCCGTTTTTCATCGTCAAGCGCGAGTTGCAGTGGCTGCCGATCTTCGGATGGTTGATGATGAAAGGCCGCATGGTGCCGGTCGATCGCGGCGCCGGGTCGAAGGCGCTCAACGCAATGACCGAACGGGCGCGCGCCGAACTCGCCAAAGGCCGCCAGCTCATCATCTTTCCGGAGGGCACGCGCCGGCCGGCCGGCGCCGAACCGCGTTATAAATACGGGGTGGCTCAGCTCTACGCCGCCGAAGGCGTGCCTTGCGTGCCGGTCGCGCTCAATTCCGGACTGTTCTGGCCACGCCGCTCGATCCTGCTTCATCCCGGCACGGTTTTGGTCGAAGTGCTCGACCCGATCGCCCCGGGGCTCGACAAGGACGCGTTCCTTGAACGCCTGCGGTACGATATCGAAACGGCAACGGCGCGGCTGATCGCCGAAGCTAAATCCGTCTGATCGCTATTCCGCCGTCTCGTGCGCGCCCTTGAGCCGTTCGGCCAGGAGATGCAGCTCGCGGTCGCGATAGCCCTGCGCTTCGATCTCCTTGACCGCCGCCAGCACGTAGTCGCGGTTGTTGCCTGAGCGGCCGTGGCCCTGCCGCACGAGATGCACTTTTCGATCCAGCATCAGGCGGCCGGCATATTGCTCGTGGCCGCGGTCAACCACATAGCAGAGCGCCTGCACGGGTTTTTGCGGATCGTCGTCGAGCCACACGGGACGGTAGGCCTCGCGGTACACCATGGTGACCTGCTCGCGCGCGCGCAGGTAGTCGATCGTCGCCGCGCGTTTGCCGGCCGCCACGCGGTAGGCGATACCGCGGCAATTGCCGCCGCGGTCGAGGCCCAGCACCAAGCCGGGCTTTTCCGGTGTGCCGCGGTGCACGAAGGAATAGACGCAGAGTGAACGGTGCGCGCCGACCAGCCGGGCGCTACGCCGCTCCAGAAAATCGAACCCCGGCCGCCACATCAGCGACCCATAGGCGAACACCCACAGCTCTTCGCCGCCATTGTCGGGTTTTTTTCGCATCGGGACTGGATCAGTACGACGCCATAGGATAGCCCGGCGGCCCGCGTTCGGGTAACAGGCCGGTCGTTGTGGCGCAACCCAAAGAGCGGACTTGCGCGTTAGGATATCGGCGCAGAAACGCCGTATTCGGCAGGTGTGACAGGGATGATGGCACAGCAATCCAGACGCTCCCACTCGGCGCGGCGGCGCAGCCGCCGCTATATCGCGATGTTCGTTCTCTTCGTCGCACTGATCGGCGGGTGGAGCTGGTTCTGGTATTACGCCGCCGGCCGCGCCGAAACCGCCATCGCCGGTTGGCGGGCGCGCGAGGCGAAATCGGGCCGCGTCTACACTTGCGGCTCGCAGACCATCGCCGGCTATCCATTCCGCCTCGAGGTGACCTGCGACAAGGCGGCCGCGCTATTCCGCAGCAACCAGCCGCCGGTCGAGCTGAAAACCGGCGAGATGCTGATCGCGGCGCAGATTTACGACCCCACGCTTCTGATCACCGAATTTCACGGCCCGCTCACGGTCACCGAACCGGGCAAGCCGCCATTCCTCGAGGCCTCTTGGACGCTCGGTCAATCGAGCGTGCGGGGAACGCCGGCGGCGCCGCAGCGCGTGTCGCTGGTATTCGACGACCCGAAGGTCGACCGCCTCGGCAATGGCAATCGCATCAATGTGCTGCATGCCAAGCGCATCGAGGTGCACGGGCGCATTCTCGAAGGCACGGTCACCAATCACCCGGTGATCGAAGTCGTAACGCGGCTGCGACAAGCTGCGGCGCCCACCCTGCACCCCGCCGCAGCGCGTCCGCTCGACGCCGATATCACCGCCGTACTGCGCGGTCTGAAGGATTTCTCACCAAAGCCCTGGCCCGAGCGCTTCCATGAAATCCAGGCGGCCGACGGACGCATCGACATCACCAACGCGCGCGTCCAGCAGGGCGACACCATCGCTGTCGGCACCGGCAGCCTCGCGCTCAACGTCCGCGGTCGGCTCGAGGGTCAGCTGCGCGTCACCGTCGCCGGGCTCGAGCCGTTCCTCGCTTCGATCAATGCGCAGCAAACGGTGCAGAATTCGCCGGACATGGACAAGGTCGCCGGCGCCCTCGACCGTGTTCTGCCCGGCCTCGGCCGCATGGCGCGCCAGCAGGCGACCAATTCCAATTTCTCGGTTGGCATCATGATGCTCGGCCAGCCGGCCGTGCTGGAAGGCAAGCAAGCGGTGACGCTGCCGCTGCGCATCGATGACGGTACAGTGTTTCTTGGACCAATCCGGCTCGGCGACACGCCGGCGCTGTTCTAGTCCGCCGACCCGTAGGGCTTCGGCAACGGCTCGATGCCGGGATGCGGCCGGCCGAAGTCGGGCGCGGGCGAATCCTGGCCGATGTCGACGATGCCCTTCCGGATGGCGCGTGTCCGCGTGAAATGCTCGAACAAAGCGTCGCCGTCGCCGTTGCGGATCGCCTTGGTCAACAGCGAGATGTCCTCGTTGAAGCGGCCGAGCATCTCCAGCACGGCGTCCTTGTTGGCGAGAAACACGTCGCGCCACATGGTGGGGTCTGAGGCGGCGATGCGGGTGAAATCGCGGAAGCCGCCGGCCGAGAACTTGAGCACTTCGGAGCGCGTCACGTTCTGCATTTCGTCGGCGGTGCCGACGATGGTGTAGGCGATCAGGTGCGGCAAATGGCTGGTGATGGCGAGCACCAGGTCGTGGTGGTCGGCAGACATGGTCTCCACGTTGGCGCCGAACAGCCGCCACAGCGCGGCGAGCTTCTCGGTCGCGGCCGGATCGGTGCCGTCCGGCGGCGTCAGGATGCACCAGCGGTTGACGAACAGTTCGGCAAAGCCGGCGTCAGGACCGGAATATTCGGTGCCGGCGACCGGATGCGCCGGAACGAAATGCACGCCCTTCGGCAGATGCGGCCCCATGTCGCGCACGATCGCACCTTTGACCGAGCCGACGTCGGAGACGATCGCGCCGGGAGCGAGATGCGGCCCGATTTCCTTTGCGACTTCGCCGCAGGCGCCAACTGGGACACAGACGATGACCAGATCGGCGCCTTCAACCGCGGCGGCGTTGGTTTCAACCACCTGGTCGGCGAGGCCGAGTTCGGCGACGCGTTTGCGTGTTGCCGGTGAGCGCGCCGTCGCGACGATCGAACACACCGCGCCCTGCACCCGCGCGGCGCGCGCGATCGACGAGCCGATCAGGCCGACGCCGACCAGCGCCAGGCGGTTGAACAGAGGTTTCGGTTTGCTCACGCCGCTTTTCCCAGGAATTCCGCAAGCGCCTTGACCACAAGACGGTTGGCTTCTTCGGTGCCGACGGTCATGCGCAAGGCGTTGGGCAGTTTGTAGGCGCCGACCTGACGCAGGATCAGCCCGCGTTTGGTCAGGAACGCGTCGGCGTCCTTGGCGGTCTTGCCCTTGGCCTCCGGAAAGTGGATGAGCACGAAATTGGCGACGCTCGGTGTCACCGGCAGACCGAGTTTGCCGATCTCCTCGGTGAGCCAGCCAAGCCACTTCGTGTTGTGCGCACGCGAGCGCTCGAGATGCGCGGCATCACGGATCGCGGCGACGCCGGCGGCAATCGCTGGCGCGTTTACGTTGAACGGACCGCGGATGCGGTTGATGGCATCGATCACCGGCGCCGGGCCGTACATCCAGCCGAGGCGGAGCGCGGCGAGGCCGTAGATCTTGGAGAAGGTGCGGCACATCACGACGTTTTCCGACGTCGCCACCAGTTCGATGCCCGACTCGTAATCGTTGCGCTGGACGTATTCGGCATAGGCCGCGTCGAGCACCAAGAGCACATGCGCCGGCAGGCTCTTATGCAGGCGCTTGATTTCGTCGAATGGAATGTAGGTCCCGGTCGGGTTGTTCGGATTGGCCAGGAACACCACCTTGGTTCGCGGCGTCACGCGCGCGACGATCGCGTCGACGTCGGCGGTGAAGTTCGTTTCCGGCGCGACGACGGGTTTGGCCCCCGTGCCGAGCGTGGCGATCGGGTAGACCAGGAAGCCGTGCGTGGTGTGGATCGCCTCGTCGCCGTCGGCAAGGTAAGCGCGCGCGATCAGATTGAGCAGATCGTCGGAGCCGGCGCCGCATACAATGCGGTCGGGGTCGAGGCCGAACACGTCGCCGATCGCCTCACGCAAAGCCGAAGCCGAGCCGTCCGGGTAATCCTCCAGGTGCTCGGCGGCGGTCCGGTAGGCGGCAATCGTCGCCTCGCTCGCACCCAACGGCGTTTCGTTGGATGAAAGCTTGAACACCTTGGCGACGCCGGGCGCCGAGCTCTTGCCCGGGACGTAGGGCGCGATGTCGAGCACGCCGGGACGCGGTTGCGGTCGGTTGGCAGTCATAGGCAATCCGATCAAGTCTTTGTTCGTTTGCGGATGATCTTTTCCGAAAACCGATACCCACTTTTCGGGATCATGCGCGTTCAGCGCCCACCGTATAGCGGGTCGCGTGGCTGCCGACGAGGGCCGCCGAACGAACCGTGGCCCCGGCCTTAACCAAGGCAGCGCTGATGCCCTCGAGCGTCGTGCCCTTCGGCAGCGTGATCAAAAGCGCGGCGCCGTCAAAAGCGCGGTCGGGCTGGGCGACGAAATCGGCGAGCGCCGACAGCGCCTGTGCCGGACCTGCGCCCCAGCCGGCGACGCGCACGCTCCACACCGCGGCGTCGGTCGCCATGGCGTCGGCGGCCACTCGCGACAGCACGAAAACAGGCAGAGCCGCCGGATGATCGGCACGCTCGACAAAGGGCAGCCGGGCAATGATCTTGGGCGCCGCGTCGAATTCGAGCGCGTTCCACCAGGCGCCCGCCGCCGGTACCGCGAAGGCCGGTACCAAGCCGAGGTCGCCTTTCGACGACGACACCGCCTCGACTACCGCGGCGGCGCCCATATGCGCCACGAACGGCACCGTGAAGCCAAAGTGGAAGCGCGCGCTGTCACGCATCAAAGCATCGCCGGCGGAGAGATCGGCATGCACGGAAAACGGCGCCTGCACGAACGTGAACGTCGAGATGATAACGCGCCAGATGCTCTCGGCGGTGTCGAGCGGCAGGATGCCTTTGTGGCGCTTGACCAGACGCCGCATCATCTCCGCCTCGCGCGCCGGACGGAACGCCGAGCCGGTCTCCTGGCTTTTCTTGGTCGCGATCAGCCGGTCGATGATCTCGCCACGGTCCATCAGGAGCTGGTGCATAGCCTCGTCGATGCGGTCGATCTCCTTGCGCAAATCGGCGAGCGAACTGGGTTGCGGGGCTTTGCTCATGGCGGCATTGATAGGGGGGCCAAGTCTTGAAATCAACAAAGCCTTGGAATCAACAAAGCCTTGAAATCAAAGAAAACATGCTGTTTTCGCCCGAACGCGCGTGTCGGCCAGTGAGGCTTCTTGACGCAAAGATTGGCCGGGACTAAGTCTTTGCGACATTCCGTGGTCATTTGAGCCGGCCGGCTTGCAGCCACGTTAAACAACTCGCTAAACAGGCCGGGGATAGTGGTCCCGGCCGAACCTTTGTTCAGGCCGGGTTTTTTATGGCCTGATGTTGGACCGGGTATTGCGATGGTGGACGTCCAGCCGCTCGAGGGTCAGACGCGAAGCGACGACGGCAATCGGGAAGCGGATTGCCCGACCTCGGAGGTCGTGCGCTTCGGCGCCGACAGGCCGCTCAAGCTCGATGCCGGCGTTGAGCTTTCGCCGTTCCAGATCGCCTACAAGACCTACGGCGCTCTCAATGCCGCGCGCAGCAACGCCGTGCTGGTATGCCACGCGCTGACCGGCGATCAACACGTGGCGAGCAAGCATCCGGTCACCGGCAAAGGCGGCTGGTGGGAGACCATGGTCGGTCCCGGCAAGCCGATCGATACCGAACGTTATTTCGTGATCTGCCCAAACGTGGTCGGTGCCTGCATGGGCAGCAGCGGCCCGTCTTCGACCAATCCGGCGACAGGCAAGCCGTGGGGCTTGGAATTTCCCGTCATCACCATTCGCGATATGGTGCGCGCGCAAGCCATGCTGCTCGACCACCTCGGCATCGAGACGCTGTTTGCGGTGGCCGGCGGATCGATGGGCGGCATGCAGGTGCTGCAATGGGCGGCGAGCTATCCCAAGCGCGTGTTCTCGGCGCTGCCGATCGCCTGCGCCACCCGGCATTCGGCGCAGAACATCGCCTTCCATGAAGTCGGCCGCCAGGCGATCATGGCCGATCCGGAATGGCGCGGCGGCCGCTATCTGCTCGAAGACACCAACCCGCGCCGTGGCCTCGCCGTCGCGCGCATGGGCGCGCATATCACCTATCTGTCCGACGCCGCGCTGCACCGGAAGTTCGGCCGCAAGTTCCAGGACCGCGAAAATCCGACGTTTTCCTTCGACGCCGATTTCGAGGTGGAATCCTATCTGCGCCACCAGGGCATCTCTTTTGTCGAGCGCTTCGACGCCAACTCCTATCTCTATCTGACGCGGGCGATGGATTATTTCGATCTCGCCGCCGATTACGACGGGCTGGTCGCCAACGCCTTCAAGAGCTCGCCGACTCGGTTCTGCGTGGTTTCGTTCACCAGCGATTGGCTGTTCCCGACCGTGGAGTCGCGCGCCATCGTGCATGCACTCAACGCTGCCGGCGCGCGCGTTTCCTTCGCCGAGATCGTCACCGACAAGGGCCACGACGCCTTTCTGCTCGATGAGCCCGAATTGTTCGCCATCGTGCGGGGCTTCCTCGACGGCGCCGGCAAGGCGCGCGGACTTGGCGGGAAAACGCCGTGAATAGTCCTGCCATTGACCATATCGCGCACAATGCCAGTGGCGCCCGCGTCGACCTCGTGCTGGTTTCCGAAATGGTCGAGCGCGGCGCCAAGGTGCTGGACGTCGGCTGTGGCGACGGTGAGCTGCTGCGTCTACTCGGCATCGCCCGCGGCGTCGATGGCCGCGGCATCGAGCTTTCGCGCGAGGGCGTCAACCAATGCGTGGCCAAGGGGCTCGCCGTGATCCAGGGCGACGCCGACACTGACCTAGCCGACTACCCGGACGACGCATTCGACTACGTGATCCTGTCGCAGACATTGCAGGCGACGCGCCATCCGCGCGTGGTGCTTGAGCACATGCTGCGCATCGGCCGGCGCGCGGTGGTGTCGTTCCCGAATTTCGGCCATTGGCGTGTGCGGCTGCAACTCCTGTTTGCCGGCCATATGCCGCAGACCGATATCCTGCCGTACAGCTGGTACGACACGCCCAACATCCACCACTGCACCATCAAGGACTTCCGCCAGCTCTGCGAGGTGACGGGGGTGAAGATGGAGAAGGCCGTGGCGCTCAATGCATGGGGCTCGCCGTTGCGGCTCAACGCGCCGTGGTGGTTCTGGAACATGTTCGGCGAACAGGCCGTGTTCCTGCTCAGCCGAAAGGGCTGAAGTCCGGGCCGCCCGTCGGTATGCTGCACTGCACCTTTAACTTATCACCGACTGTTCCACAACTTCGGTCAAACGTATAGTTTGACACTAATTCTGTATTCGATATGGAACAGAAAGTATAATATAGAAATAGTAGGATTATTATATTTCGTGAAAAGTCTTAACTGGTAATACCAGCTATGCAGACCACCAAATAACCTTTCACTGACCACGATATTGCCATAAGCAGACGGCGTTTATGCCATCGCGTCCGGTGCAGATTCTATCTGTTCCGGACACATTGCTTTGACGATAAGGGGACTAGATCTGATGAGACTTAAACTAAGCCAAAAACGGGCGACCATTCTGATGTGTTCGGTGGCGGTTGCAGCCTTTGCAACGTCAGCCATCGCAAGACCCGTCCATCACTATCGGCACCGCGCCGCGCCAATCACAGCCGTGAGAACGGCAAGCGACGTTGCCGATCGTGACATGCGCTATCCGGCCCACACGACCCAAACCGAGGCCATTGTTGCGCCCCGTCGTGGCCGGCGCTCGTTGGCCGACGCCCGGGCCGAGGCGCAGTCGCATGCCAACTCCGCCGATGGCGGCTTCACGTCAAACGACCTCGTGTCGGAGGCGCGTCGATATATCGGCACCAACCCGACCGGCCGCGGCAGTCTGTGGTGCGGCGCCTTCATGGACCTGGTGCTCAAGCGCACCGGCCATCCCGGCGGCGGCAATCTCGCGCTCGGTTACGAGCACTACGGCACCCGCGTGTCCGGCCCGCAGGTCGGCGCTATCGCGGTCATGGGCCGGCACGGCGGTGGCCATGTCGGTGTGGTCTCGGGCATCGACGCCAACGGCAACCCGATCATCGTATCGGGCAATCACAACCACACGGTCGCGGAATCGGTCTATCCGCGCGGCCGCATCGCGGCTTAC
>DASUGZ010000047.1:0-23857 GCA_036273755.1 Pseudolabrys sp. | reverse complement strand
CAGAACTTCGCGCAGGTGACGAACCCGCCGATCGATCCGATCCGCGAAGAGCTGGTGATGAGCCTCGTCTCCATCATCGGGCCGCGGCCGAATCTGTTCGATCTCGAGGGTATGGCCGACAAGAAACGCCTGGAAGTGCGCCAGCCGATCCTGACCAATGCCGACCTCGAGAAGATCCGTTCGATCTCGCAGATGAGCGGCGATCACTTCAAGTCGCACACCTTCGACATCACCTTTCCGGCCGAGCACGGCACCGACGGGATGGGCTGGGCGCTCGACGCGCTCTGCGAGCGCGCCGAAGAAGAGGTGCGCGCCGGCTGCAATATCATCATCCTGTCCGACCGCAAGGCCGGCGCCGACCGCATCGCAATCCCGGTGCTGCTGGCGACCGCGGCGGTGCATCATCACCTCATCCGCAAGGGCCTGCGCACCTCGGTCGGACTCGTCGTCGAGACCGGCGAGCCGCGCGAAGTACATCATTTCGCCTGCCTGGCCGGCTACGGCGCGGAAGCGATCAATCCTTATCTCGCCTTCGAGACGCTGGTCGCCATGAAGAACGAGTTGCCCGGCAAACCCGCGGACGACTATGAGATCGTCAAAAAATACATCAAGGCGATCGGCAAAGGCCTGCTCAAGGTCATGTCCAAGATGGGCATCTCGACCTACCAGTCCTATTGCGGCGCGCAGATCTTTGACGCCGTCGGGTTACGCCAGGATTTCGTCGACAAGTATTTCACCGGCACGCATACGCGCATCGAAGGCGTCGGCCTTGCCGAGATCGCTGAAGAGACCGTGCGCCGGCACCGCGACGCCTTCAGCGACGCGCCGATCTACACCTCGATGCTCGACGTCGGGGGCGACTACGCCGTGCGCGTGCGCGGCGAGGACCATGTATGGACCGCCGAGACCGTGCGCAGCCTGCAGCACGCGGTGCGCGGCAACTCGCAGGACCACTACCGCGCCTTTGCCAAGATCGTGAACGAACAGAATGAGCGCCTGCTGACGATCCGCGGTCTATTCCGCGTCAAGTCCGCGGCGGACGACGGCCGTAAGCCGGTGCCGATCGAAGAGGTCGAGCCGGCCAAGACCATTGTGCGGCGCTTCTCGACGGGCGCCATGTCATTCGGCTCCATCTCCCGTGAAGCCCACACAACGCTCGCCATCGCCATGAACCGCATCGGCGGCAAGTCGAACACCGGCGAGGGCGGCGAGGAATCGGATCGCTTCAAGCCGCTGCCGAACGGCGACTCGATGCGCTCGGCGATCAAGCAGGTGGCTTCAGGACGCTTCGGCGTAACGGCGGAATATCTCGTCAATTCCGACGTCATGCAGATCAAAATGGCGCAGGGCGCCAAGCCCGGCGAAGGCGGCCAGCTGCCTGGGCACAAGGTCGACAAGATCATCGCCAAAGTGCGCCATTCGACGCCGGGCGTCGGCCTGATCTCGCCGCCGCCGCACCACGACATCTATTCGATCGAGGATCTGGCGCAGCTCATTTTCGATCTGAAAAACGCCAATCCGGCCGGCGACGTCTCGGTCAAGCTCGTCTCCGAAGTCGGCGTCGGCACGGTCGCCGCCGGCGTCTCCAAGGCGCGCGCCGACCATGTCACCATCGCCGGGTTCGAAGGCGGCACTGGCGCTTCACCGCTGACCTCGATCAAACATGCCGGCAGCCCGTGGGAGATCGGGCTTGCCGAAACGCACCAGACGCTGGTGGTCAACCGGTTGCGCAGCCGCATTGCGGTGCAGGTCGACGGCGGCATCCGTACGGGTCGCGACGTCGTCGTCGGCGCGCTGCTCGGCGCCGACGAATTCGGCTTCGCCACCGCGCCACTGATCGCGGCCGGCTGCATCATGATGCGCAAGTGCCATCTCAACACCTGCCCTGTTGGTGTTGCCACTCAGGATCCGGTGCTGCGCAAGCGCTTCAAGGGCCAGCCCGAGCACGTCATCAATTATTTCTTCTTCGTCGCCGAGGAAGTGCGGGAGATCATGGCGGCGCTCGGCTACCGCACCTTCAACGACATGGTTGGGCAGATGCAGATGCTCGACCAACGGGCGCTGGTGGCGCACTGGAAGGCCAAGGGCCTCGACTTCTCCAAGCTGTTCCACAAGCCGAAAGCCGCGCCGAACACGCCGATCTTCAAGTGCGAGCCGCAGGACCACAAGATCAGCGGCGTCCTCGACCGCAAGCTGATCGCGGAATCGCAGGCCGCGCTCGACCGCGGCGCGCCGGTTCGATTGCAAACCGCCATCCGCAACATCGATCGCACCTGCGGCGGCATGCTGTCCGGCGAGGTCGCCAAGCGTTACGGCCACGAGGGGTTGCCCGACGGCACCATCCATGTGCGTTTTGACGGCACAGCCGGACAGAGTTTCGGTGCCTGGCTGGCGCGCGGCATTACCTTCGAGCTCGACGGCGACGCCAACGATTACGTTGGCAAGGGCCTGTCGGGCGGGCGTCTGATCATCCGGCCGCCGGCCGACTCCGGCGTCGTGCCGGAGGAATCGATCATCGTCGGCAACACCGTGCTGTACGGCGCGATCGAGGGCGAGTGCTATTTCCGCGGCGTCGCCGGCGAGCGCTTCGCCGTGCGCAATTCCGGCGCCATTGCCGTAATCGAAGGCGCCGGCGACCATTGCTGCGAATATATGACCGGCGGCGTCGTCGCCGTGCTTGGCTACACCGGGCGCAATTTCGCCGCCGGTATGTCCGGTGGAATAGCCTATGTGCTCGACGAGGACGGCACGTTCGAGACCCGCTGCAACATGGCGATGGTCGAGCTCGAACCGGTGCCCGAGGAAGAGAAGATCAACGAGAGCGAATACGGCGCCCATAACGATCTCGAATCGCACGGCCGCGTCGACGTCATGTCCGACCTGACCTGCAAGGACGCCGAGCGGCTGCGGATGCTGATCTCGAACCATGCGCGCTACACCAATTCCAAACGGGCGGCTGAGATCCTGGCGGATTGGCAGCGCTATCGCCCCTTGTTCCGCAAGGTGATGCCGGTCGAATACCGCCGCGCGCTGGCCGAGATGGCCAAGGAAAAGGCCGCCACCATGCAGGCTGCGGAATAACCATGGGCAAGGTCACCGGCTTTTTGGAATTTGAGCGCGAGGATCGCGACTACCAACCGGTCGCGGAACGCATCAAGCATTTCCACGAGTTCGTGCTGCCGCTGCCCGAACAGGAGCTGCGCGACCAGGCAGCGCGCTGCATGGACTGCGGCGTGCCTTATTGCCACGGCACCAGCCGCATCACCGGCCTGCCGACCGGCTGCCCGGTCAACAACCAGATTCCGGACTGGAACGATCTCGTCTATCGCGGCCGTTGGGACGAGGCCGCGCGTAACCTGCACTCGACCAATAATTTTCCCGAGGTCACCGGGCGCATTTGTCCGGCGCCGTGCGAGGCGTCCTGCACGCTCAACATCGACGACAACCCGGTCACCATCAAAACCATCGAATGCGAGATCGCCGACCGCGCCATCGCGCAAGGGCTTAAACCCGAACTCCCGGCCCACAAGACCGGCAGGAAAGCCGCCGTTGTCGGCTCCGGCCCGGCGGGCCTGGCTTGCGCGCAACAACTCGCGCGTGCGGGGCACGAGGTCCATGTCTACGAGCGCTGGGCCAAGGCCGGCGGGCTGCTGCGCTATGGTATTCCCGATTTCAAGATGGAGAAGATTCACGTCGACCGCCGCGTCGAGCAGATGACGGCAGAGGGCGTGCAGTTTCACTACGGCGCCGACGTCGGCGTCAACTTGGCCGTCGACAAACTGGTCAACGAGCACGACGCCGTTGTGCTCACCGGCGGCGCCGAGAAGCCGCGCGATCTGCCGGTGCCCGGCCGCGACCTCAAGGGCATTCACTTCGCCATGGACTTCCTGCCGCAGCAGAACCGGCGCGTCAGCAACGAGCCACTGGGCGAAGTCGAGCCGATCCTGGCCACCGGGAAAAAGGTCGTCGTCATCGGTGGCGGCGACACAGGCTCCGACTGCATCGGCACCTCGATCCGCCAGGGCGCGGTGTCGGTCACCAATTTCGAGATCATGCCGGTGCCGCCCGAGCATGAGACCAAGATGATGGTATGGCCGGACTGGCCGCTCAAGCTGCGCATCTCGTCTAGTCACGAGGAAGGCGCCAGCCGCGAATTCGCCGTGCTGACGCAAAAATTCTCCGGCGAGAAGGGCCAGGTGAAGAAGCTGCATTGCGTGCAGGTCGACGCCAAATTCCAGCCGGTCGCCGGCACCGAATTCGAGATCGAAGCCGATCTGGTTCTGCTCGCGATGGGCTTCGTCCATCCGCTGCACGAAGGCATGCTCAAGGCCCTCAACGTCGCGCTCGACCAGCGTGGCAATGTCAGCGCAGACACGACCGGTTATCTCACCTCGGTCCCCAAGGTGTTCGCCGCCGGCGACATGCGCCGCGGCCAATCGCTGGTGGTGTGGGCGATCCGCGAAGGCCGCCAGGCCGCGCACGCGGTCGACAAATTCCTGATGGGATCGACGACGCTGCCGCGTTAGGCGGCGCTTACCGGAACCACCCGCTCGAGCGCGATTGCGGGATGTCGGCCGGCGGCCGCGGCACTCCGGCTTGCGGCGCGCGCTTGGTTTCCACGCGCTGCTCCAATTTCGGCTTAAGCGGCGTGGTGTGCAGGACCTTTGCGCCGGTGCCTTTTTTGGCCTCTTCCGGCGGCTTGACCACCACGATCGGCGCGGAGTGCGCAATCGCGTTGGGTGCCGGCGCCACGGCCGCGCCAGGAGGCTCGGGGCCTGCCGGCACGCTTGCCGCCGGCGTAACGCCTTTGCCATCGCTGCCAAGCGGCCAGACGAAATCGTCGGCGCGCCCCGGCGGCGCCGGCACCGGCTCGCCCTTGACCAGGACGCGATCGGCGGTGACGTCGGCATGCATCGGCTGACTGCCGCCGCCGCCCAAGAGTTCTTCCGCGTTGCCCGGCGTCACCGTCAGCGGCACCACGGGCCCGGCCACCGGGCGGACTTTCGATTTGGCGTCCGGCGCGGGGCCGGTCGGAACTGAGGGGAAGGCCACCGGCATTTTGTTGGTCATGTAGCGGCGCACTTCGCGCTCGACATAATGCGCCAGCTTGCGCGCGCCCGATTTGGTGAAATAGACGCCGTCGCTCGCGCGCAGCCGCCGCATCTGGCCTTCATAGTCGGGGCCGAAATTCGAATATTTGCCTGTCTCGTCGACAAAGCCGTCCCACACGTCGATGTAGGTCGCCCCGGCTCGTTCGGCGCGGGCGCGATAGAGATCGTTGAGATAGCTCGTGTCGGCGGTGGATTTGGTGCCGCGGATCGCCGGCAGACCGACCCAGAATACCGGCACGCCCTTGCTCTTGAGGGCGGCGATCGTCTCATCGATGCGTTTGGAATAGACCTCGGCCCATTTATCGCTACGGAATTCGATGATGCCGTTGGCGGCCTTGCCGCGCTGCGGCTCAGGGGCGACGATCTTGTCGTGATCCTGGTCGTCGGCCTGATCTTTGGTCTGCTGGTCGGCGGTCTTCTTATCTGGCCCGTCTTTGGTGTCCTTCGTATCCTTCGTGTCCTTGGTGTCCTTCGCGTCCTTGGCGTTCTTTTCCGCCTCTTTGGCCAAATCACGTTCGCGGATGTTCTGCCGGTCGCTGACGCCGAGCATCATGATGACGTAATTGGGCTTCTCCTGCGCCAGTAAGTCGCGCGCGACATGCCACCAGTCGAGATCGCTCTTGGGGTCGTAGCGCAGCAATCCCGAATTGATCTTGTCCTTGCGCACGATGCCGACTTCGGGCGTATCCGCGAATGCATCTTCCAACCCGTAGGCCAGCCAGTCGGCCATGCCGTCGCCCATGACCACGATCGAGGTTGTCGGCGCCGGGGCGTTCGGATCCGGCTTGTGCGGCGCAGGTGCGCGCGAGGATTCGTATTGCGCCGGAGCTTGCTGCTGCTGATACTCGCCCGGGTAGGAGCGCGAATTGTACCCGCCACCGCCGCCGAACCAGCCGAAGAAGCCTCCGCCTTGCTGTTGCCGGCGCTGGAATGGGTAGCGATCGTCGGCGCGCTGTGCCTGGGCGGGCTGGGTCAGTGCGAACTCGATTGCGGCCACGCCCGCGCACTCGGTGACGGCCAGAATGACCGCCCCGACGAGCCAGCGGGATAAACGAATGTTGCCAACCATGTGATCGCCCAAGATGTTATTCTACAAGGGAAAAGGCCGGCCGCGAAGAGGGCCTCAACGCGTCCCGGGGCCCAAATGCGCGCAAATCGTGTCAACTCGAAGGTGACGCGTGAGGCCACGTTACGGCGAGCGCAACCGGTCGAGGATGCTGGCGGAGGCAAATCCGTCGGGAACGCGGCCGAGGCGGGTCTGGAAATCGCGGATTGCCGCGCGGGTCTTGGCGCCAAGCTGGCCGTCCGGCTCGCCGACATCGTAGCCGCGACGCTCCAGCAACTGCTGCAATTCGAGCCGCTCCTCGCGCGTGAGCACCCGCTCGTAGCGCGGCCAGCGCTGCACGAATGGCGGAGCGCCGCGCAGCCGGTCGGCCAAATGGCCGATCGCCAACGCATACGCTTCGGATGGGTTGTAACGCATGATGACGCGGAAATTCGTCAGCATCAGAAAGCCGGGCCCTTGCACGCCAGCCGGGATCAGCAGAAAGGCGCGGTCGTCCGGATGCGGGAACGGCCTGTCGCCGGCGCGCGCGATACCGGCGCGCTCCCATTCGCGGATGGGCATCCAGCGCGCATGGTCGGCAAGCATGAAGTTGAAGGTCGCCGGCACGACCACCTCGTAACCCCAGGTCTGCCCAGCGACCCAGCCGTCTCTTTTCAGGTTGTTGGCGGTTGAGGCGATGATATCGGGAATGGAGTCCACCACGTCACGCCGCCCATCACGGTCGAAATCCACCGCGTAGCGTTTGAACGCGGTCGGCATGAACTGGGTCGGGCCGAAGGCGCCGGCCCAGGAACCAACCAGGCGGTCGGGTTTGACGTCGCCGCGCGCGAGGATCTCCAGCGCCGAGAGGAATTCCTCACGAAAGTAATTCTGCCGACGGCCTATGCACGCGAGCGTGGCGGTCGAGCGGATCACCGGGCGGCTGCCGCCGAGCGCGCCGTAGTTGGTTTCCACGCCCCAGATCGCGGCGATGATATAGCGGTCGACGCCATAGGCGCGCTCGACCGCATCGAACGTCGAACGATAACGCTCCAGCAGCGCGCGGCCTTGCGCGATACGCTCGTCGCTAACCAATTGATCGAGATAGTTCCAGATCGACTTGGTGAATTCCGGCTGCGCGTCGAGCAGATCCATAATGCGCAGATCCGGCGTCAGCGCGCCGGTATAGGCGGTGTAGACATTGCGCGAGACGCCACGCCGGGCGGCGAGCGGCCACAGCCGCTGCAAGCAGCCCTGGAAATCAGCGGCCGCCGCGCGGATCGCCGACGCGGTCATGCGCGGATCGCCGGACGCCCCCGATTCGCCACTCCAGACAGGCGCGGCGACAGACGCTGGCGGAATCGAGCCTGTGACGCCGGAAAAACGATCATCACGCACCTGCGCAGACGCGGCGGTGCATACAAGCATCGCCATGGCGGCGGCCAACACGTATCGGTAGATCGGTCGCATCATGCAGCCAGTCTTATTTTCGACCCTTATGGGTGCCCGTATATCCGTTTCGGCGGCGTTAACAGTCCGGCGGAACCCATCTGGACCCGCGCCCGCCGCCATGCTTTCTGCTCGTCTGATCGACTCACAACCCGGCAACCAAATCAGCTTCGCATGACCCGCATCCGCAAAGCCATATTCCCCGTGGCAGGCTTGGGAACCCGCTTCCTGCCGGCGACCAAAGCCATGCCAAAGGAAATGCTGCCGGTGGTCGACCGCCCGTTGATCCAGCACGTGGTCGACGAAGCCTACGAAGCAGGGATCGAGCACCTGATTTTCGTCACCGGACGCAACAAGGGCGTGATCGAAGACCATTTCGACCGCCAGTTCGAGCTTGAACTCACTTTGACCGAGCGCGGCAAGAAAGCTGAACTGACGCTATTGTCGGAAGCATTGCCGGAAGCAGGCACCGTCAGCTTCACCCGTCAGCAATCGCCACTCGGCCTCGGCCACGCGGTGTGGTGCGCGAGAGAGTTGATCGGCCATGAGCCTTTCGCTCTGCTGTTGCCCGACGTGTTGGTACAGCACAAGCCGAGTTGTCTCGCGCAGATGATCGAAGCGGCGGCGAGCCTCGACGGGAACGCCAACATTGTTGCCGTGGAGGAAGTGCCGAAGGAGCGCGTCCACATGTATGGCGTGGTCGGCGTCGGCGAGGCCAAAGGCAAGGCCTTCGCAATCACCAAGATGGTCGAAAAACCGAAGGCGACCGAGGCCCCGTCCAACTTGTCGATCACCGGACGTTATATCCTGCAGCCGGAGATCTTTGACATCCTGGAAAAACAAGCGGCCGGCACCGGCGGGGAAATCCAGCTCACCGACGCCATGGTGGCGCTCGCGCGCACCCAGCCGTTCTATGGCCTCAAGTTCGAAGGCCGCAGCTTCGACTGCGGCTCCAAGATCGGCTTCCTTGCCGCCAACGTTGCTTATGGCCTTGAGCGCCCCGACATCGCGCCCGAGTTCCGCGGCGAATTGCGCAAGTTGCTCGGCGAGAGTTAGTACTACGCGCCTCGCGCATAACAGCCGCGCTCGATCTCTTCGATCAGCGAACGCGCCTCCGGCCGCCAGTGGAGTTCCGCACGCGCGCGCCTGGCGCGCACGCGGCTGTTGGAGCCCATGGTGTCGTTGGCCGGGCCTTCGCCCCATTCCGCAGCCGCTTCGTCTATGGTCATGCTTTGCGCGCGCGCGCCTCGCCCGAGCATGCGGCTGATCGCTTCGCACATCTCGCGCATGGAATTCTCGCCATTTTCGGCGAAATAGAACGCGCCGGCCGGCGCCTTCTCGATTGCCAGCAAGTAGAGAGCGGTCAGATCGTCGATATGCACGTTGGCCCAGCGGTTCCCGCCCGGGCCGATGTGCTTGGCGACGCCGAATTTCTTCGCCACCTGAATCAACCATGGCACCTGGATGCTGTGCGGGTTGAGGCCGCGCCCTCGCCCATAGATCAAGCTCGGCGCGACTACCATCGAGCGTACGCCGTCGTCCGCCGCGCGCCGCACCAAGGTGTCGATCTCCACGCGCGGCGCCCGCTGCGGCGTCGGCGTAAACGGCGTCTCCTCGTCGAACACGTCCGCGACCAGTTCGCCGCGCGAGCGCGTGCCGACGATGCTGGAGCCGCTGGTGTGGAGAAAAGTCTTGCCGGTGCCGGCAAGCGCCGCAAGCATGGCTTCGACTGCGGCGCGGTGGCCGGCATTGGCGGCATTGACTGTGACGTCGGCGTCGTGCGCCGCTCTGGCCAGAACCTCTGCGTCGTCGAGCGTGCCGCACACCGGCGTTATGCCGCGCTTCGCCAGCGCCGCGGCAACATCGTCCGAGCGCGCCAGACCGCTCACGCGATGCCCGGCCACCAACAGCGCCGCGGCAACCGAGCCGCCGATATAGCCGCTGGCGCCGGTGATGAAGATTTTCATAGTCGCAGGTTAGCCGCGGCCGCGATCGGCGGAAAGCGGACAATCGGCACTTGCCTTATCGCTGGAAACGCAACCCAAGCAGGAAGGTGTCGGCCGTGTAGTCATTGCCGGGCACGTTGGAGTGCAGCCAATTGCGCCTCACCTCGCCCTTGAGTTGGACCTCGCGGCTGAGCTTGTAGGTCAACCCGAAGCCGACTTCGTAGCGCAAGTCCTGCCGGTCGGGACTCGTGTCGCCCGGCGTGGTGATCACGCAATCGCAAATCGCCGCGACGTTACCGCCGCGATAGCTGTCGACGCCGAACCCCAATTTCGCCGAGACGATCAGCCAGCGCCGCAGCGAATGGTCGACTTGCAAGCCGACGTCGCGCGAAAAGATGCCGGAGACGCCCGCAACGCTGGACTCGTTCACCACTGACGTGGCGCTGAGCTTGACCGTGGTCAGCGCGCTCGCGGTCCACACCAGCGAGGCGTTGCCGAGGAACCCGCTCAGTGTGTCAAAACGCGGATCGGCATATTTGCGCGATGTATAGCCGAGCGCGACGTCGCCGGTGAGACGGGCGGGCAGGTCGAAGGTCGAACCGATCTTTGCGGTAATGCCGGTGGAGTCGCGTTGGAAGCCGTTGAAGTCGGTTGCGAGATCGTGCACGCGGCTGTCGGCGCCCGCCTCGATATAGGGCTTGAAGCCGGGCTTGAGCTCGTAGGCGGCGCGGAACGTGCCGGTATATTGGTTGTAGGCGCGATCGCCATTGCTGGCCAAGGTGCCGTCGGTCAGCGTCGAAGCCTGGTACGTCGTGCGTTCGACGTCGCCTTTGGCGCCAAGTTCGAGGCGGTTGAATTGATGCGTGAAGCCGCCGCTGCCGCCGAAGGTTGCGTAGAGTGGCAGTTTGGCCAAGCCCGCCTGCAGGTTCGGGCTGCTCGGACTGTCGGTGGACACCAATAGCCGCGTATTGAGATCGATGCGGTCCACGCGAGTGACGTCGATGCGGCCGTCGACCTTGCCATTGAAATAGGGGCGGCTCAGCGACGGCGTCTGGTCCGGGCTAAAACCGGTGTAGCTGCCGCGCAGGTCGGCCTTGAGCTCGTGGCGCGACCAGTTCGATTGCGCCTGCAATTCCGGGGCGACGGTATAGAGCGCAGCGCCCTGCCCGTTCGCGGTCTGGCCGGCGTTGCTGTTATAACCGCCGATCAACTCGACCGCCGGGAACAGATCGAAGGCGCCGGCGCGGATGCCGAGCGGCGCGTACGGATCGTCCGGCTCGGTATGCGCCTTGCGCTTGGGCGGCAGTTTGCGGATCGGACCGAGCTCGACTGGCGGAGCGCCGGCCGCGTTGGCGAACGCGCTGGTGTCGGGCGGCGGCGTTTGATAGCGCGAGACCGTGAGCGGCACGGCAATGCCCGGCGCCATAGCTCGCGCTTGGGCTGCCGCCGCTTTCGCATCGGGCGGCGGATTTGCGGCGGGCGCGATTGCGTTGCCATCGGCAGCCGGCGCGGTCGGATTGGCCGACGGCGGCGGCCCTTTGAGTTTTATTTTCCGGCGGGCGTTGGTGGAGTCGAACCCGGTAACGCCGGCGCCGGCGGCCGGCGACCAGGTGTTCACCGGTGGGCCGAGCGGCGGCAATCCTGGCTGGGCGGATTTCTCGAAACGCGGCGGCTGGCGCGGATTGGTCTGTAGATTTGGCGACAGCGGGTCGGGCGCAGGCAACGGCGGTGGCGTTTGCGCCAACGCGCCCACGCTCCACAACGCCAGGCACGTCGCCATGAGTAAGCGTGCGCTGCTGGGCGCAATTGAAGCGTAGGACGTGAAGCGCGGCACGGCGGTTCTGCTCTCCCGACCACGGCCGAACGCCGGGCGGCCGCGCCTTTGGAAAAAGCGCGCCCGCCCGCGGGCTTTGGTTAACGGAAGTTAAAACCGTATGGTTAACGGGGGGTTGATGGGGACTTAGAGGCTTTCGAAAGGCCTCAAATCCAGCCCTTGAGCTCGCGCTGGACCACGTCGCGGGTCACCGCCATGCCGTCTTCGGAGTCGTTGAGGCAGGGGAGGTAGGCGAAATTCTCGCCCCCGGCCTGTTTGAAGACGTGCGCATTCTCCATCGCGATCTCTTCCAGCGTCTCCAGGCAATCGGAGACAAAGCCCGGCGTAATGACGGCGAGGTTCTTCACGCCTTTGCCGGGCAACTCCCGCACAGTGTCGATGGTGTAGGGCTTGAGCCATTCGGCGGTGCCAAAGCGCGACTGGAACGTCATCATCAATCTGTCGCCAAGACCCAGCTTCTCGCGCAACAGCCGCGTCGTCTTGGCGCATTGGCAGTGATAGGGGTCGCCCTTTTTGAGATACTCCTCCGGCATGCCATGGAACGAGGCGATGATCAGGTCGGGCTTGAACGAGAGCGTGGCGAGGCCTTCGTGGAGCGAGTTGGCGAGCGCCTCGATGTAAACGAGCTCGTCGAACCAGGCCGGCGCAACGCGCAGCGCCGGCTGCCAGCGCATCTTTGCCAAGACCTCGAACGCCTTGTCGCAGACGGTCGCGGTGGTCGCGGCGGCATATTGCGGATAGAGCGGCACGATGAGGATGCGGTCGCAGCCGGCTTTCTGCAGCGTGTCGAGCCGCGACGCGATCGACGGATTGCCATAGCGCATCGCCCAATCGACCACGACGCGCGGATCGCCGGCGAAGCTTGCGGCGAGCTTGTCTGACTGCGAGCGCGTGATGGTCTTCAGGTAGGATTCGTTCTTTTCCTTGTTCCAGATCTTGTCGTAGTCCTTGCCTTTGCGGCCCGGGCGCACGGTGAGGATGATGAGGTTGAGGATCAGCCACCATTTGATTCGATTCTCTTCGATGACGCGACGGTCGGAGAGAAATTCTTTCAAATAGCGCCGCATCGACCAGTAGTCGGTGGCGTCCGGCGTGCCGAGATTGACCAGCAGCACGCCGATGCGGCGCGGCGGCGTTGGCGGATGTCCGGAAGGCAGGCGCTCGGTCATAGGCGGTATCAGGGCCAAACTGCGTATGCGGTCAAGGGTGCGTTATCCTACCGGCCTTTCGTCCGCGATCACCTTGCCGTCATTGGGCAGCGAGCCCGGCGCGACCAGCTTGATCGTACCTTTGAGCTTGGTGATCGATTGCAGCGTGGCGGCGACCGCAGTCTCCAGCGCAGCATCGGGCGAAGCGCATTCCGCCAGCAGTGTCATGCTGTCCTGTTCCGCTTCGCGGCCCACGACGAGGCGCAGGCGCGTGAGTTGCGGATGCCGCGCCGCCACCTCGGCAATCTGCCTGGGATGCACGAACATTCCTTTTACTTTCGCCGTCTGATCGGCGCGGCCCATCCAACCCTTGATGCGCACATTGGTGCGGCCGCACGGCGACATCCCCGGCATGATCGCGGAGAGGTCCCCGGTGCCCAACCGGATCATCGGATAGTCCGGGTTGAACGAGGTGACGACGACCTCGCCCACCTCGCCTTCGACAACCGGATCGCCGGTGCCCGGCCGCACGATTTCGACGGTGACGGTCTCGTTGACGATAAGGCCTTCGCGGGCCTCACTTTCGTAAGCGACCACGCCGAGTTCGGCCACCGCGTAGCATTGCAGCACGGCGACGCCACGCTTTCCAAGTTCATCGCGCAGCGATGCCGGCAGCGCCGCGCCCGACACCAGCGCCCGCTTGATCGAAGTGGCGTCCTTGCCCGTCTTCTCAGCGGTGTCGAGCAGGATTTTCAAGAAATCCGGCGTGCCGACGTAGCCCGAGGGTTTGTACTGCGCGATCGCCTCGAGCTGCTGCTCGGTGTTGCCGATGCCGCCGGGAATGACCGCGCAACCGAGCGCATGGGCGCCCTCTTCGAGAATGTAGGCGCCGGGCGTCAGATGATACGAGAAGGAATTGTGCACGATGTCGCCGGCGCGAAAACCGGCGGCGAACAGCGCACGCGCGCAACCACCGAAGTCCTTGCCCTGCCCCTGCGGCTCGAACAGCGCGCCCGGCGACATATGCAGACGCTTGGCCTTGCCCGGCGGCGTCACATTGAAGCCGCCGAACGGTGGATTTTCCTTTTGCAGAGCGGCGAGGTCGGATTTGCGCAGCACCGGAAGCTTGGCGAGCGCCGCACGCGAGGTCACCGAATTCGAATCGACACCGGAAAGATGCCGGGCCCAACCCGGCGCGCGCATGGCGCGGGCGATGATGTCCGGCAACGCCGCGGCCTCGTCGCGTGCGCGCTGCGCGGGATCGCGGGCTTCAAGCGCGTCGTAGCGTTCGGGCATGACTCAAGCCAGCCAACGCTTCCTGCGCCTGTAGTGCTTGCCTTCGCGAAAGCTCTTGCGCTTGCCTTCGGCGATGCCGAGGTAAAATTCCTTGACGTCTTCGTTCTCGGCGAGCGACTTGGCGTCGCCGTCCATCACCACGCGGCCGTTCTCCAGGATATAGCCGTAACGGGCGAAGCGCAGCGCCATGTGGGTGTTCTGCTCGGCGAGCAGGAACGAAACGCCTTCCTTGTTATTCAGGTTGCCGACAATCTCGAAAATCTCCTCGACGATCTGCGGCGCAAGCCCCATCGACGGCTCGTCGAGCAGGATCATCTTCGGCCGCGACATCAGCGCGCGCCCGACCGCGCACATCTGCTGCTCGCCGCCAGAGGTATAGCCGGCAATAGCGTCGCGCCGCTCGGCGAGCTTCGGAAAATAAGAATAGACCAGGTCGAGGTCGCGCCGAATCGCCGCGCGGCCGTCGCGCCGCGTAAAAGCGCCGGTGAGTAGATTTTCCTCGACGGTGAGGTGGGCGAAGCACATGCGGCCCTCCATCACCTGGATGCAGCCGCGCCGCACCAGTTCGTTCGGCGACAGGTCTTGCACCTCCGCGCCCTCGAACAGGATCGAGCCCTTGGTAACATCTCCGCGCTCGGCGTGCAGCAGGTTGGAGATCGCCTTCAGCGTCGTGGTTTTGCCGGCGCCGTTGGCGCCGAGCAGCGCGACGATGCCGCCCTTCGGCACGTCGAGCGAAACGCCCTTGAGCACCAGGATGACGTGGTCGTAGATGACTTCGATATTGTTGACCGAGAGGATTTTCTCCGCCGCGGCGGATGCGCTCGTCTCGGCCTGCGTCATCGTCGACATGAACGCTCCAAATAAGAACCTCTCCCCGCAATTCGGCGGGGAGAGGGGCTACTCCGATAGGCTTATGACGACTTGTCGCAAGCTTCCGTGCGCTTCGGCCACGGCTGGTTCTTGGTAACGTAGTCCTGCGCCGCGGAATCGAGCATCGGCATGACCTTGTCCTTCATGGGCGATATCCAGTCGGAGATCTTGACCCATTTGGCGCCATCCCACTGCTGCACGTAGGCGGAGTGATGGCCGTTGTGGTCGGTGCAGCTCACCGAAACCGGTGCGCCGAATTCGGGCAGACCGATTTCCTTCCAACGCGCCGCCGTGATCTGCAGCGATTCGAGACCGCGGCGCATTTCCTCGCCGGTGATGTCCTTCTTGCCGGTGAGCCGCTGCGCATTGCGGACCGCTTCGGCGATGACCACCGAGTTCATCACGCCGCGATTGTAGAAGTTCTCGCCGACCTGGGCCGCCGGGGTCTGGCTATCCTTGCCGATGACGTATTTCTGGATGTCCTTGATGGCGGGATAATTCGCGCCCACCGCGTTGAAGTTGAGCGAGAGATAGCCCTTGCCGGCCGCTCCCGCCGGACGCGCGTCATCCTCGCTGCCCGACCACCAAATGCCGATGAAGTGATCCATCGGGAAACCGGTCTTGGCGGCTTCCTGCACCGCGGTCGGGTTCATCGCGCCCCAACCCCACATGATCATGTAGTTCGGGCGATCGCGGCGAACGCTGAGCCACAGGCTCGACTGGTTCTGCATCTGGGCCGGTGGCACCGGGTATTTCTTGACGGTGAAGCCGTAGTCCTTTGCAAGCTGATCGAGCAGCGGGATCGGCTCGAGGCCGTAACCGCCGTCGAAGTAGATATAGCCGATGGTCTTGCCCTTGAGCTTATCGAGGCCGCCTTCCTTGGTACCAATGTAGCGAAGAATGATGGAGAGGCCGTCCCAATAGGTGGCCGGCGGGTTGAAGATCCACGGGAAGTCCTTGCCCACCGCCGAGGCGGAGAGGCCATAGGCCATCGACAGCACCGGAATGTGGTCGACCGCCGCCTTCGGGATCAGCGCCAAGGTGATGCCGGTCGAATAGGGCGTGATCACCGCCGGGTGCTGGTTCTTGATCGATTCATAGCACTCGACACCCTTCTCGTTCTTGTAGCCGGTCTCGCACTCGACGAACTTGATCTTCGACCCGCCGATGCCGCCGTCGCGCGCATTTAGCATGGTCATGTAGTCGTGCATGCCGTTGGCGATCGGGATGCCTGAATTGGCAAAGGGACCCGTGCGATAGGTGAACAGCGGTATGACCGTTTCGGCCGAAGCCTGCGAAACCAGGACGGAACCGCCGACCAGACTCGCGAGCGCTGCGCCGAGAACGATGTGCTTAAAGCGCATTGTGCTTCTCCCTTTTGTTTTCGCCGGCGCTTGGTCGCTCCGGCCTTTACGTCATTCCCTCGATCGAGAGGGTACCTCCTTACCGGTCATTGGGCCCGAAAAGAGGAATTGTGCTGAGTGTGCCCTTTCAATACGGGAAAGGCCACACCCTCAGTTTCTGCTTCCCGATCTGCCACAACCGCGCCAGACCGTTTGGCTCTGCGATCAGGAAGAAAATGATCAACACCCCCAGCGTGATGAAGTTGATGTGCTCGACGGTCGCCGAGGTCATCGGCAGACCCAACATGTCTTTGGCCATGCGCAGCAGGATCGGCAGGCCGTAGATCAAGGCAGCGCCGAAATACGAGCCGAGCAGGCTGCCGAGCCCGCCGATGATCACCATGAACAGAATGAGGAACGACTGATTGATGCTGAAGCTTTCGGACTCGGCATTGCCGAGCCAGAGGAACACCAGCATCGCGCCGGCAACCCCGCAGTAGAACGACGACACGGCGAAGGCGAGCAACTTGGTGGGGTAAAGTTTGATACCGATCAGTTCGGCGGCGATGTCCATGTCGCGCACCGCCATCCAGGTGCGGCCTATGCGGCCGCGGATCAGGTTGGAAGCGAGCAAGGTCATCACCGCGACAATCGTAAGCACAATCAGGTAGCGGGTCGCCGGCGTCGCATTCGGGCCGGTGATCGCGACACCGAACAGCGTCCGCGCCGGCACCTCGATCGATGCCGAAATATTGTGATTATAGAGCCATGGAATTCGGATGAAGCACCACGACAGGAAAAACTGCGAGGCGAGCGTGGCCACCGCGAGATAGAAACCTTTGATGCGCAGACTCGGCAGGCCGAAGACGATGCCCGCTGCCGCCGAGAAAAGTCCCGAGCAGATCACCAGCACCACGATATTGACGCCCGGGAAATACGTCGCGAGTTTGTAGCAGGCGAAAGCACCGACCCCCATAAAGCCGCCAGTGCCCAGCGACAGCAATCCTGTGTAGCCGGTGAGCAGATTGAGCCCGATCGCCGCCAGCGAGAAAATCAGGATCGGCGTCAGCACCGAATCGATAAAGAAATCGGAAGCCCCGAGCGGTACCGCGACATAGGCGATCGCAAGAATCAGGAAGATGCCGATCTGGTCTTGACGGATCGGAAACAGCGCCTGGTCGGCGCGGTAGTTCGTCTTGTATTGGCCGGCCTCGCGGTAAAACACGATTCAGATCCGTTCGATAATGCGTTCGCCGAACAGGCCCTGCGGCCGGAACAGCAGGAACACGAGTGCGATAACGTAGGCGAACCAATCTTCGATGCCGCTGCCGAACAGCGGGCCCCAGTAGAATTCGCCAAGTTTTTCGCCGAGGCCGATGATGACACCGCCGATGATGGCGCCCGGGATCGACGTGAAGCCGCCGAGGATCAGCACCGGCAGCGCCTTGAGCGCGATGATCTCCAGCGCGAACGACACATTGGAGCGCGCGCCCCACATGATGCCGGTCGCCAGCGCGACGATGCCGGCAGCGAACCAGACGATCACCCAGATATATTCAAGCGAGATGCCGACCGAGAGCGCGGCGCGGTGGCTGTCGGCGACGGCGCGCAGCGCGCGACCGATGCGCGTCTTCTGAAAGAAGACGGCGAGCGAGGCCACCATCAGCGACGCGATCACCGCAGCGGCGATGTCGATCTTCTGCATCTGCACGAAACCGCCAAGCATCTTGACGGTGTAGGCACCGCTCGGCAGCAGCAATTGGTCGGCGATCATCACCTTCGGGTCGCCGCCGAAGATCAGTTCGCCGGAGCCGATGAGGATATAAGTCAGTCCGAACGTGGCCATGAACAGGATGATGTCCGGCTGGTTGACCAAGGGCCGCAACACGAAGCGCTCGATCGCCAGCGCCAGCAGGAACATCACGCCGATCGTGAGAGCCAGTGCGAGAAAAGCCGGCACGCCATGCGCGTAGAGGCCGACCAGCGTCAGGGCGGCGAATACCACCATGATGCCCTGCGCGAAGTTAAACACGCCGGAGGCCTTGAAGATCAGCACGAAGCCGAGCGCGATCAGCGCGTAGAGCACGCCCGACACCAGGCCTTCCCACAATGTCTGCACGAGCAGATCGGGCGCCGTGCCCATCTGCACGAAGGGGTCGATGAAGATCTGGTATAGAAGGTGCATCCGGTGCCCTCAGTGCGCCACGCCGAGATAGGCGTCGATCACACCCTGATCGCCCTTTATCTCATCCGGCGTGCCGTCGGCGATCTTGATGCCGTGATCGAGCACCACGACGCGATCGGACAGGTCCATGACCACGCCCATGTCGTGCTCGATCAAGGCGATGGTCGTGCCGTAGTGGTCGTTGACGTCGAGCACAAAGCGCGACATGTCCTCCTTCTCCTCGAGGTTCATGCCGGCCATCGGCTCGTCGAGCAGCAGAAGGTCCGGCTCCATGGCAAGCGCGCGCCCGAGCTCGACGCGTTTCTGCAGTCCGTAAGGCAGCCGGCCGACCGGGATGCGGCGGATTTCCTGGATTTTGAGGAAGTCGATGATTTCCTCGACGCGGCGGCGGTGCTCGACCTCCTCCGCCATCGCCGGCCCGACGCGCAGCAATTGCCAGAAGAAATTCTTGTGCATTTTCAGGGTGCGGCCGGCCATAATGTTGTCGAGCGCGGTCATGCCGCGGAACAGCGCGACGTTCTGGAAGGTTCGCGCGATGCCGCCGTAAGCGGCGTCATGCGGTCGCATCTTGGCCCGGGTCTCGCCTTTGAAGGTGATGCGGCCCTGCTGCGGGTGATAGAAGCCGTTGATGATGTTGAGCATCGACGTCTTGCCGGCGCCGTTCGGTCCGATGATGGCGCGGATTTCCCCTTTGCGGATGTCGAAGGAGACACCGCTCACCGCATTGACGCCGCCGAATGACAGCGAGACGTTCTCGATCGAAAGCAGCACGTCGCCGACCGCCACTTCGGGTCCCGTGACGGTAGGTGCTCTCATGCCGCATTCCCCATCGCGGCCGACGCTGGCTCGGTCTGCATGTCGCAGATTTTGACGCGCGCGGCGATCGTGCCTTTACGGCCGTCCTCGAAGGTAACTTCCGTCGCGATGTCGGCTTCCTTGGAACCGTCGTAAAGCGCCCGCACCAGCGGGCCGTAGCGGTCGGCAATGAACCCGCGGCGAACCTTCTGGGTGCGCGTCAATTCGCCGTCGTCGGCGTCGAGTTCCTTGTGCAGGATCAGGAAGCGTTTGATCTGCGCGCCGGCCATGACCTTGTCTTGCGCCAGCGAGCGGTTCACCTCGGCGACGTGCCGCTCGATCATGTCATAGACCAGCGGATGGCCGGCGAGTTCCTGATACGAGCCGTAGACGACGTTGTTACGCTCGGCCCAGCTGCCGACCGCGGTCAGATCGATATTGATCATCACCGCGACGAAGCCGCGCTTGTCGCCGTAGGCCACGACCTCGCGGATGTTCGGAAAGAATTTGAGCTTGTTCTCGATGTATTTCGGTGGGAACAACGTGCCGTCGTTGAGCTTGCCGACGTCCTTGCTGCGGTCGATGATCTTCAGATGGCCGGTCTTCTCGTCGAAGAAGCCGGCGTCGCCGGTCTTCACATAGCCGTCCGGCGTCATGACCTCGGCGGTCTTGCTGTCGTCCTTGAAATAGCCGGAGAACATGCCGGGTGACTTGAACAGCACCTCGCCGTCTTCGGCGATGCGGATGTCGACGTTCGGGCAAGCCGGACCGACGGTATCGGAATAGATTTCGCCGTCCGGCTGCGCGGTGACGTAGAGGAACGCTTCGGTTTGGCCATAGAGCTGCTTGAAATTGAGACCGATCGACCGATAAAAGCCGAATAACTCCGGCCCGACCGCCTCGCCCGCTGTATAGGCCACGCGCACGCGCGAAAAGCCGAGCACGTTCTTGAGCGGACCGTAAACAAGGATTTCGCCGAGCCAATAAAGCAGCCGTCCGGAGAGCGGCACCGGCTGCTTGTTGAGAATGCGCTCGCCGTATTTACGCGCGATGCCAATGAAATAGTGAAACAGCTTGCGCTTGAGGTAGCCGGCATCCTCCATGCGGATCATCACGCGGGTGAGCAGAAGCTCGAGTGTGCGCGGCGGCGCGAAATAAAAGCTCGGACCGATCTCGCGCAGATCGGACATCGCGGTATCGGCATTTTCCGGGCAGGCCATGCAGAATCCCGCGACCAGGCCTTGTGCATAATTCAGGTAATGATCGCCGACCCAGGCCAGCGGCAGGTAGGCGAGCGCGACGTCATTTTCGTTGAGCTTGTCGAATATGACGGTATCTGTCGCCGCCTTAATCGAACGCTCGCCGGTGAGCACCACGCCCTTAGACGTGCCGGTGGTGCCGGAGGTGTACAGAATGATCGACGGATCGCCGCCCTTGCCGGCGGCGATCTCGGCGTCGAGCCAGGACGCGACAGCCGGATCGGCAAGCGCCTTGCGGCCCTCGGCGATAAGATCGTCGATCGGATGCAGATGGCTGTGGTCGTAGTCGCGCAGACCGCGCCGCTCGTCGTAGACCATTTCCTCGAGCTTCGGCAGGCGGTCGATGACCGACATGATCTTGTCGATCTGCTCCTGGTCCTCGACCGCGGCAAAGCGCACTTCGGCATGCGCGAGCACAAAGGCGAGCTCATCGGCGACCGCATCGGCGTAGACCGGTACGGGGATAGCGCCGAGCATTTGGGCCGCCATGACCGACCAATAAAGCTTCGGCCGGTTGGCGCCGACGATGGCGATGGTTTCGCCGCGCTTGAGACCGAGACGATGCAGGCCAACCGCATAGGCGCGCACAATCTCGAGCACTTGGCTCCAGCTCCAAGTCTGCCAGATGCCGAGATCCTTCTGCCGCATTGCCGGCCGCACGCCGAAGGATTCGGCGTTACGAATCAATAGCTTCGGGAATGTGTCCGCTCGCGCGGCGGCGATGCTCGCCACAGCCTGATCCTCCCTGACGGTCACGCTAGAGGCAGATGTGCCGTCTTAGTCCCCCTCGCCGCCTTTTGGCGGTCTTGTGCCACGATATGAAAACACCGGCGCAGAGCGGTCAAGCCTGCACGGGGCGGGTAATTGGTCGTACGGAATGGCTAAATTATTCCGCGGCCTTGAGAAATGGCGCGGCACCGGCGGCAAATTGCTCGCGCAGCGCGGCTTCTTCAGCCTTGGCGGCGGCAAGATGCCGCTCCTTCACGACGCCATAGCCGCGGATTTTTTCCGGCAACGAGGCCAGGGCAACGGCAGAACTATGGTTCTCCGGGGTGAGATGTTCGGCAACCTCACTGAGAAGATGTTCGTATTCCACAACTAATTGCCGTTCTGTTCTTCGCTCGGCGGTGTAGCCGAAGATATCGAACGGAGTTCCGCGGAGGAATTTGAGCTTCGCCAGCACCGCGAAGGCTTTGAGCATCCACGGTCCGAACGACATCTTCCTCGGCTCGCCGGTAATCTTGTCGCGTCGCGCGAACAGCGGCGGCGCCAGATGGAATTGAAGCCGCAGATTGTCGCCGTCGAACGTCGAGCGAACGCGTTCGACGAAGCCGGTGTCGGCGTAGAGCCGCGCCACCTCGTACTCGTCCTTGTAGGCCATCAGCTTGAACAGATAGCGCGCAACCGCTTCCGACAGCGCGCATTCGCCCGGCGCCTTGCTCGCTTCCGCGCTTTGGATCTTTTCGACCCAGCGCCGATAGCGTGCCGCATAGCGAACGTTCTGATAGGCGGTGAGAAAAGCGACGCGGCGCTCGACCGTCTCGCCGAACGACCGCGACAGATTGAGCGAGTCGTTGTCGAGTTCCGGCGCCGGCTTCATCAGCGCCTCGATCGCCTTGCGATCCGCGGCGGCGCGGCGGCCATACCGGAAAGCGGCGATATTCATCGCCACGTCCTCGCCGTTAAGCTCGATCGCCTTCTCGATAGCTTCAGCCGACACCGGTAGACCGCCGATCTGATAGCAATAGCCGACCCCCACCATGTTGCTGGGCAAGGTTCTGCCGAGCAGTTCGCTGGCGATCTTTGCCACATCGACGAAATGCGGGGCGTTCTTGCCTGCCGCCTGCGTGACCGCGCGCTTGATCCGCTCGACCGGCAATGAAAAATCGGCGTTGCGGGCGAAATCGCCCGGCATGAACTCGAAGGTGTTGATGACGACCTTCGTGCCCGGCTTGATGGCGCTGAGCACTTTCTTGGTGCCGGCAACGACGATATCGCCGCCGAACACCAGATCGGCCGTGCCGGCGGCAACGCGGATGGCGTGGATTTCCTCGGGCGTATTGGCGATGCGGATGTGGCTGTAGACCGCGCCGCCCTTCTGCGCGAGCCCGGCCATGTCGATGATGCCGACGCCCTTGCCTTCGAGATTGGCGGCCATGGCGATGATGGCGCCGATGGTGACGACACCGGTGCCGCCGACGCCGGTGACGATGATGCTGTAGGGATGGTTGAGCAGCGGTATGTCTGGCGCCGGCAAGGGTGCCCAATCGGCCGGCTCGGCCACCGTCTTGCCCTTCTTCAGCGTGGCGCCATGTACGGTGACGAAAGACGGGCACATGCCCTTGATGCAGGAATAGTCCTTGTTACAGCTCGACTGCTCGATGGTACGTTTGCGGCCCCACTCGGTCTCAAGCGGCTGCACCGAGACGCAGTTCGATTTGACGCCGCAGTCGCCGCAGCCCTCGCAAACCAGGTCGTTGATCACCACGCGCTTGACGGGATCGGGGAAGGTGCCGCGCTTGCGGCGCCGGCGTTTTTCGGCGGCACAGGTCTGGTCGTAAATCAGCACGCTCACGCCAGGCACCGTCGAAAGTTCGCGCTGCATGGCGTCGAGATCGTCACGGTGGTGCACCGTGAGACCGCGCGGCCAGTCGGTGTCGTTGGGGTATTTCCACGGCTCGTCACTGACGACGACGACACGCGAGGCGCCTTCGGCGGCGACCTGACGCGCGATCTGCGGTACCGTCAGCCCGCCCTCGTTGGCCTGGCCGCCGGTCATCGCCACCGCGTCGTTGAACAGAATCTTGTACGTCATCGTCGTGCCGGACGCGATCGCGGCACGGATAGCGAGATAACCCGAGTGGTTATAGGTGCCGTCGCCGAGGTTCTGGAACACGTGATCGCGTTTCGAGAACGCCGCCTCGCCGATCCAGTTGGCACCCTCGCCGCCCATCTGCGTGTAGCCGAGAGTTTTGCGCTCCATCCATTGCGACATGTAGTGGCAGCCGATGCCGGCATAGGCGCGGCTGCCTTCCGGCACGCGGGTCGAGGTGTTGTGCGGGCAGCCCGAGCAGAAATACGGAATGCGCTGCGCCACGTCGGCGGTCTCACTGAGCGCGCGCTGCACGCTTTTCAACTTCGCGACGTTGGCGGCCAGTTCGTCATTGCTGCCGTATTTCAGCAGCCGCTCGCCGATGCAAATCGCGATGTCGTTGGGATCGAGCGCGCCCTTGACCGGGAACAGCCACTCGCCGTGCTCGTCTTTCTTGCCGATGCACAGCGGCTGGTTCGGCGTGCCGTAGAGTTCCTCGCGGACCTGCACCTCGATCAGCGCGCGCTTCTCTTCCACCACGATGATGAGATCGAGGCCCTTGGCAAATTCCATCAGCTCCTGGCGGCCGATCGGCCATACGCAGGCGAGCTTGAACAGGCGGATGCCGGCATCGTTGCAGCGAATCTCGTCGTCGAGACCGAGCTCATCGAGCGCCTGGCGCACGTCGAGATAGGACTTGCCGACGGTGATGACGCCGATCTTCGGGTTGCGGCCGCCCGACGTGATCTGGCGGTTGAGCTTGT
>DASUGZ010000046.1:0-41024 GCA_036273755.1 Pseudolabrys sp. | reverse complement strand
GCATCAGCTTGCCGATTCCGGCGGCATGAATCTCGTGAAGGCGCCGAAACAGTTCGACGTCATCGTCACCGACAACCTGTTCGGCGACATGCTGTCCGATATCGCGGCGATGCTGACCGGTTCGCTCGGCATGCTGCCGTCGGCTTCGCGTCCCATGTTGAACGAATAGCGCAGCGCCATCGCGAACGAGGAAATCATCGCAATCGGATTGGCGAGGCCCTTGCCGGCAATGTCAGGCGCCGAACCGTGAACCGGCTCGAACAGCGAGCGGCGCTTCTTGGTCTTCGGATCGACCTCGCCCAGAGACGCCGACGCCAACATGCCGAGCGAGCCGGTGAGCATTGAGGCGACGTCAGACAGCATGTCGCCGAACAGGTTGTCGGTGACGATGACGTCGAACTGTTTCGGATTGCGCACCAGCTGCATGCCGCCGGCGTCCGCAAGCATGTGCTCGAGCTGCACGTCCTTGAACTCGCGCGCGTGCAGCGCCGTCATTACATCGTTCCACAACACGCCCGACTTCATGACGTTGCGTTTTTCCATCGAGGTGACCTTGTTGCGCCGCTTGCGCGCCAGTTCGAAGGCGACGCGGCCGATGCGCTCGATCTCGTAAGTATCGTAGACCTGGGTATCGATGGCGCGCTTCTGGCCGTTGCCGAGATCGGCAATGGTCTTCGGCTCGCCGAAATAGACGCCGCCGGTGAGCTCGCGCAGGATCATGATGTCGAGCCCTTCGACCAACTCGCGCTTGAGCGAGGAGGCATCGGCAAGCGCGGGATAGGTCACCGCAGGACGCAAATTGGCGTAGAGCGCGAGGTCCTTGCGTAGGCGCAACAGGCCGGCTTCGGGCCGCCCATCGAAAGGCACCTTGTCCCATTTCGGTCCGCCTACCGCGCCGAAAATCACAGCGTCGGCGGCTTTTGCCTTCTCCACCGTGGTGTCGGTAACGGCAACCCCGTGGGCGTCGTAGCAACAGCCGCCGACCAAGGCTTCTTCCGCCGTGAACCTATTTGGGCCTTTCTTGTTGAAGAAATCGATGACGCGCTTAACCTCGCCCATCACTTCGGGACCGATGCCGTCGCCGGGGAGCAGCAGAAGATTGTGGGTCGCCATACGCAATGCCTCGCAGGATGTTGTCGCGCGGATTGCTAGAACCTCACCGTGGACTTGGCAACCGGGTATCACGGATGGACACTGGCGGACGCGGCCAGGAAATACCTATGTCCGAGCAACGACCGAAAGTGGTGATCGTGGGAGCTGGTTTTGGCGGGCTGGAGGCCGCCAAGGCGCTCCGGCGTGCGCCAGCCGACGTGATCGTGATCGACCGGCAGAATCATCATTGCTTCCAACCGCTGCTCTATCAGGTCGCAACCGCGGCACTGTCGCCGGCGGACGTGGCCTGGCCGACGCGGCATATCCTGCGCGACCAGCGCAACGTCACGGTGCTGATGGAAGAGGTCGTCGGCGTCGACGTGCAGCGAAACCAGCTACGCACCAATTTCGGCGAGGTTTCTTACGACTATCTGGTGCTCGCGACCGGGGCCACACACGCTTATTTCGGCCACGACGAATGGGCCGCGTATGCACCGGGCCTCAAACGCATTGAGGACGCGACTCGCATTCGCCGTAGCATCCTGATCGCCTTCGAAATGGCCGAGCTGACAGCCAATTCCGACGAACGACGACGCTTGCTGACATTCGTCATCATCGGCGGCGGCGCTACCGGCGTCGAGATGGCCGGCGCTATCGCCGAGATCGCGTGGCAGACGTTGGCCGCCGATTTCCGCCGTATCGATCCCCGCGCGGCGCACATTGTCCTTATCGAAGCCGGCCCCCGGCTGCTGCCGACCTTCGCGCCCGAACAATCCGACTTTGTCCGCACCGCGTTGATGCGCGCCGGCGTCGACGTCAAGACTGATACGCGCGTGACCAATTGCGATCCACACGGCGTCGACATCGATGGCGGGCGCATCGACGCCGGTACGTTGATCTGGGCGGCCGGTGTCGTCGCATCGCCTGCAGCGCGCTGGCTCGGCGCGGATGCCGACCGTGCCGGGCGCGTCAAGGTCAATCCCGATCTGTCGCTGCCCGGACACCCGGAGATATTCGTCATCGGCGACACCGCGGCCATCGCCGATCAAGCCGGCCGGCCGGTGCCGGGTATCGCGTCCGCAGCTAAACAGATGGGCCACTACGTTGCCAAGCGCATTGCGGCACGCATCGCCGGGCAGCGCGTGCCCGACCCTTTCCGCTACGCGCATCTTGGCGAACTGGCGACAATCGGCCGCCGCGCCGCGGTGGTCAAATTGGGCCGGCTGCAGCTTCAAGGTTTCATCGGCTGGCTGTTCTGGGCCGCGGTGCACATCTATTTTCTGATTGGCGTGCGCAACCGCTTTATCGTCGCATTCAGTTGGCTGTGGACTTACGTCACCTTCCAGCGCGGCGCGCGGCTCATCACCGAACCGGATTCCAAAAAGTAACGGTGTGTTACGGCCAAGCGCTGGACGCCGCCGCGCGAAATCGCGACACTGAACCAATCCGGACAATTTCAAAATCCGGACAGGGAGGCGACGATGACTCGTGCTTTGACGAAAATATTGTGCGCAGCGGTGCTGGCCGTGGCGTTACCGGCGGCGGCGCACGCCGTCGAACTCGATCCGAAGGTCCTCGAATTCAAACTGCCCGATCAGATCAAATGGGGGCCGGTGACGCCTGCGGGCAACCAGCAGGCGGTGCTGTTCGGCGACCCCAACAAGCCCGGCCTCTACGGCGTGCTTAACCGCTGGACCGCCGGCAATCATTTCAGCAAACCGCATTTTCACCCTAACGACCGCTTCATCACCGTGATTTCCGGCACGTGGTGGATCGGCAGCGGACCGGAGTTCGACCCGATGAACAAGAGCGTGCCGATGCCCCCAGGCTCTTTCGTCACGCATTACGGCAAGCAGGTGCACTGGGACGGCGCCAAGGACGTCGACGCGGTGATCCTGATCGTCGGCATGGGGCCGGCGACGTCGACGCCGTTCGTCAGCGCCGAGCAAATGAGGGAGATAAACCAGAAGAAATAGCTACAGCCCGGAAAACCAATTGTAGCCCTGGTTCTCCCAATAGCCGCCGCGGTCGGTGTTGGTGACTTCCATCGCCACCACGTATTTCGGATTCTTGAAACCGAGTTTGGTGGGGATGCGAATCTTCATCGGGAAGCCGTAGGCGCGCGGCAAGATTTTGTGATCGTACTTGAACGACATCTGCGTCTGCGGGTGGAGCGCGGTCGGCATGTCGATGGTGTTGGTGTAACCCTCGGCGCATTTGAACCAGACGTATTTAGCGCGCGTGTCGGCGCCGATGCGATTGAGGAAGTCGGACAGCATCGCACCTTGCCAAGAGCCGATGGCGCTCCAACCCTCGACGCAGACGTGGCGCGTGATCTGCGAGACTTCGGGAAGGGCATGCAATTCGGCGAGAGTCCATGGCTTCTTGTTGTCGACCAGGCCTGCGATCTCGAGTTTGTAGCTTCCCCCATCGACCTCGGGCGCCTCATCTTCGTCGTAATAGGCGTTGAACGGGAACGGCCGGGTGATGTCTTGTTCCGAAAACGTCGGCGCCAGCTTGGTCCTGCTGAACAGCGCGGCCTGCGCACCGTCGTTAAAGGACGACACCTTACGCAGAACATTCTCGGCGGTATCGCCGTCGATGATGTCGCAGCCGGTAAGAAAGGCGAGCGCGCCGAGGCTCGCCGCGCCGCGTAAAAAGCCGCGCCGTGACGCGTCGGGCATCAGCTTGGCGGCATCCTTGATCAGGAGCTTGGGATCGACGCCGGGAATAATTTTGCGGGCGCGCATGACGTTACCTTCCCGTGACCATGGCGCGCAGGCTCTTTGGCACCAGTAGCGCCAACAGCACATGGACGCAGAGGAAAGCGACGAAAATCGCCATGCAGACGAAGTGCACATACCGGGCGAAATCGTAGCCGCCGAACAGCGTAGTCAATTCCTGGAATTGCACCGGCTTCCAGATCGAGAGGCCGGACAGCACGATGACAATGCCGGTAAGTATGACCCCGGCGTAGAGCAGCTTTTGCACCGCGTTGTAGTGGGAGAGATCGTCGTGCGCGAGCCTGAAAGTGAGCGCCGCTTTGGCGTCGCGGAGCACGGCGGACGGCGTGATCGGCAGAAGCTTGCGGCGGAAGCGGCCGGTGGCGAGCCCGAGCGTCACATAGACGATGCCATTGATCACCAGCACCCACATCGCGGCAAAATGCCAAAGCAACGCCCCGGCGAGCCAGTTGCCGAGCGCGATATGCTTGGAGAATTCGAGGCCGCGAAACAGCGGCGAAGCGTCGTAGATCTGCCAGCCGGAGCCGATCATCACCAGCATTGCAACGGCGTTTATCCAGTGACACACGTGGACCCAACCGGGATGAATGATTGTCTCCGCTTCAGCATTGCCGACGTCAATCGTTGTTTCCACGCCCATGGCTTTTGTTTCTTCTTCGCTTGATCTTGGGTCTACATACTGTTCTTCATCAACGATTCGCGCTGAATCGTATAGTAGTCCGGCTGGTTCGCGTTGTTGTTCAGCTGCAAGGCCTCAGTCTCGTGCGGGTTCGGGCGAGCCAACGGTAGCCTGATTCCGTGACGCTTATGAGCCGTCGTAGCAACGACGCCGTGCGTCACGATGCGCTCTTTCGCCGCGTCATCTGCGTATGCGGTTGCCGCGGGGCCGCCCGCAAGCATGGCCAGTAAGATTAAGCCCAGTGTCGTTTTCATCGCTGCCTCCAGGGTTGCCAGCCATCCCGGCGTACGCACCGAATGAGCCTATGGCGCGACCGGGCCCGCAGATGCGCGAAGCCCGGCCACTCATCGGACTTACTTGCCCATCTTGTCTTTGGACATGCTGTCCTTGGACATGTCGTCCTTCTTCATGCTGTCCTTCGACATGCCATCTTTCTTCATGCCGTCGTCTTTCTTCATTTCGTCCTTCGACATGGTGTCCTTCTTCATGTCGTCGGCGTAGGCCGCCGGCGCCAGCTGGGCCATGGTCAGACCGGCCGCGATCAGCGCGGAAAGCAGAATGTTCTTCTTCATGTGGTGTCTCCCTCAAGAGGAAATGGACGTTGCGATCTCCTCGCTAACACAAGCTTTAGACACGTCCGCATCAGTTTCCCGTTGTCGGAAGCTGGCGTTCGGCTCACGGTTTTGTGAGAATGGTAGGCCCGGGCTGAGATGGACGAGGGAAACCGTATTGTGAGCCAAACGTCGTCGGTAAAAACCAATTCTGGCAATTTCTTCGAGGACTTCCGCCTCGGCCAGCGAATCCGCCACGCCACGCCACGCACTGTCACCGTTGGTGACGTCGCGATTTACAACAGCCTGTTCGGGCCGCGTTTTGCAGTGCAGTCGTCCGACACCTTCGCAGCGAGCATTGGTTATTCCCGCGCGCCACTCGACGATCTTCTGGTTTTCCATGTGGTATTCGGCAAGACCGTGCCGGACATCTCCCTCAACGCGGTGGCCAATCTCGGCTACGCCGATTGCCGTTTTCTCAAGCCGGCCTATCCCGGCGACACGCTCAACGCTGAGTCGGAGGTTATTGGGCTGAGAGAGAATTCCAACAAGCAGACCGGCATCGTCTACGTGCGCTCACGCGGCTTCAATCAAAGCGGCGACGTCATACTCGACTACGCGCGATGGGTGATGGTACGCAAACGCGACGAGAGCGCGGCAGCGCCAGGCGACAAGGTGCCCGAGCTGCCGAAGAGCGTCGAGCCGGCGCAACTCGGCGCGGCCTGCCCGCCGATCAACGCCGCCGAATACGATACGGCACTCGCCGGCAGCGGGCTCCGCTTCGGCGACTACAAAGCCGGCGAGAAAATCGACCATCTCGCCGGCATCACGGTCGAAGATGCCGAGCACATGATGGCGACACGGCTTTACCAAAATACCGCGCGCATTCATTTCGACCATTTCACCGCCAGCAAAGGCCGCTTCGGCCGTCGCCTGATCTACGGCGGCCATGTCATTTCATTGGCGCGCGCGCTGTCGTTCAACGGGCTCGGCAACGCGTTCCACGTCGCGGCGATCAACGGCGGACGGCACGTCGCGCCGCTTTTCGCGGGGCTCACGGTGTTCGCCTGGTCGGAAGTCCTCGCTACCGCCGAATTGCCCGGCCGCAACGATGTCGGCGCGCTTCGGCTGCGCACCATCGCCACCAAGGATCGGCCGTGCAATGATTTTCCCGACAAGACCGGCGACGACTACGATCCGGCGGTAATTCTCGATCTCGATTACTGGGTGCTGGTGCCGAAGTGAGACGATCGCCTTGGCGCTTTAATCATCAATCCTCTGGAGGACGATATGGACGGCGGGACGCGCGCGATACACAAACTGCATGACACTGAAGAACGTCTGCTGGCCGAACTGCGCACGGTACGCCGTTCGCAACGCGGCGGACGCAAGGACGCCTACAAGCTCACGCTCGGCCAGCGGATCGCCGACGATGTCGCGGCGATGATGGGCTCGTGGACCTTCATCCTCATTCAGTCGGGCATCCTCTTCGTCTGGATCGTCCTCAACATAACGGCCTATGTACAGCAATGGGATCCCTACCCGTTCATTTTGCTCAATCTCGCGCTTTCGTTCCAGGCTGCTTACGCCGCGCCCTTCATCATGATGAGCCAGAACCGGCAGCAGGACATCGACCGCAAGGCGGCCGAGCACGACTATCAGGTCAACGTGAAGGCGGAGCTCGAGATCGAGCTATTGCATCAAAAGATCGATGAACTGCGCGAGAAGGAAGTCCTGGCGCTGTCCGACTCGGTCAAACAGCTCATTGCATTGTTGCAAAAAGCCAACGCGCAGCCCGGCAAGACGTAGTTTGTTCAGGCGCTGGCGCGCAAGTGATCGACGAGCTGGCGCGCGTAAGGCGGCAGCGTCTTGATGTCGCGCACACAGATCGACAATTCGCGCATGGCCCAGGCGTCCGTCAGCCGCACTGCGCTGATCGCCATGTTGCGCTCGGTTCGCTTCACCGTCGTCTCCGGCACGATGCCTACGCCGACATTAGCCTCGACCAGACGACAGATGGCGTCGAATGAGCGCAACTGTACGCGCAGCCGTAACGGCCGGCCGACGCGATTGGCCTTGTCGGCGAGGAAGCGCTGGATGGCGCTGGCGCGATCGAGACCGACCATGTCGTAGTCCAGCACCTCGGCAAAACCGATGCGCGAGCGGCTGGCGAGAGGATGGCTGCGCGCGACCACCAGCACGAAGCGGTCGCTGCGGAATGGGAAGACGTGGAGGTTACCGTGGTCGACGGTGCCAGCGACGATACCGATATCGGCTGAGCCTTCCGCCATCAGGCCGACGATCTCGTCGGAAAGGCGCTCTTCCAGGTCGACGCTGATGTCGGGATGGGCCATCAGGAATGAACTCAGGGTCTCCGGCAGGAATTCGGTGAGCGCGTTGGTATTCGACAGCACCCGGACTTGCCCGGCGAGCCCGCGCGCATAGGGCGTCAAATCCTCCTGCATGCGCTCGGTCTGCTCCAGGATGCCGCGCGCGTGCTGCAGCAGGGTGCGCCCGGCGGGCGTCGGCACCACGCCTTGGCGACCGCGCACCAGCAATTCGGTGCCGAACGTCAGTTCCATTTTACGGATGCGGGTCGAAGCAGCGGCAAGCGCCAAATTCGCGCGCGCCGCGCCATGTGTGATGCTGCCCGCCTCGACGATGTGGCGGAACAGGTTGAGATCGGTGAAGTCAAACCGCATCCCATATCCTTCTTATTTTACGAAGGCAGGCTATGCAAAAAGCGGATTGTCTCATGATAAATGAAGGTGCAAGCTTTCGCAATTGTTAAAGTACATGCCGGGCGGCGATTTAGGAAAGCGCATACGGCTGTGCACAGCGACGGATTAAGACCAGCGAAGCGGCATCGGCCATGTGACGCCGCGATGATTTTGTCCACGCCAGATCGCGGCGCCGGCGGAATGATGCGTTGCGACGCTGGCGCACTTCGGTTTAGTTACCGCGCGACCGAAGCGACACGGCTTGATCGTTCTGGAGAATGACGATGAGCGAGATCCAGGCGGGTTCGACGACAGGACCGCAGCGGCGCCGTCCGCTTTCCCCGCATCTGCAAATCTACAAGCTGACGTTGACCTTCCTGATGTCGGGCTTTCACCGCGTCACCGGCGCCGTCTTGTATTTCGGCATGCTGCTTGTCGCCTGGTGGCTGATCGCCGCGGCATCCGGCCCCAATGCTTACGGCTATTTCGAATGGTTCATGGGTAGCCTGATCGGCCGGTTGGTGCTGATCGGCTACACTTGGGCTCTCATTCATCACACCCTTGGCGGCGTCCGCCATCTGATTTGGGATCTCGGCTACGGCTTCGAGCCGGCCGAGCGCGAACTTCTGGCGATGGCGACCATCGTCGGCTCGGTTTCGCTGACGATTGTCGTCTGCGTGATCGGCTATCTCGCCACGGGAGGCCCGCGATGAAGGAGACGTCGATGCGCACGCCGCTGCGCCGCGTACGCGGCCTTGGCGCCGGGCACTCGGGCACTAACCATTTTTGGCATCAGCGCGTCTCGTCGGTTGCCGGCATCCCGCTGTGTATCGCAGCGATCGCGATCGCGGTCGGCCTGCTCGGACGTAGCCACGCGGCCGTCGTGCAGATTCTCGGATCGCCGCTCGTGGCGGTCATCATGCTGCTGTTTATCATCGATATCGTCTACCACATGTGGATCGGCATGCAGGAGATCATCATCGACTACGTGCACGAAGATAAGCTCAAGATCGCGACCTTGCTGGCCAACACATTCTTTTGCTTCGCCATCGGCTTCGCTTCCGCCTTCGCCATCCTCAAATTATCGTTCGGGGTCTAGACCATGGCGACGAATGGAAAACCGCACGTCGCTCCCGCGATCAACGGCAAGGCCTACCCGATTACGGATCACAGCTACGATGTTGTGGTGATCGGCGCCGGCGGCTCCGGCTTGCGCGCGGTGGTCGGTTGCGGCGAGGCGGGCCTGCGTACCGCCTGCATCACCAAGGTGTTCCCGACTCGCTCGCACACGGTCGCAGCGCAAGGCGGCATCGCCGCCGCGCTCGGCAATATGGGCGAGGATGACTGGCGCTGGCATATGTATGACACCGTCAAGGGCGCCGATTGGCTCGGCGACCAGGACGCCATCGAGTATCTCTGCCGCAACGCGCCGCAAGCCGTCTACGAGTTGGAGCACTGGGGCCTGCCGTTCTCCCGTCGCGAAGAGGACGGCAGGATTTATCAGCGTCCGTTTGGTGGCATGACCACGCATTACGGCAAGGGCACCGCGCAACGCACCTGCGCCGCCGCCGACCGCACCGGCCACGCCATGCTGCACACCATGTACGGCCAGGCGCTGCGCCATTCCGCCGAGTTCTATGTCGAATACTTCGCTATCGACCTGATCATGGACGACGAGGGCCGCTGCCGCGGCGTCGTGGCGCTCAACATGGATGACGGCAGCATCCACCGCTTCAGCGCCAACATGACAATCCTCGCCACCGGCGGTTACGGGCGCACGTATTTCTCGTGCACCTCCGCGCATATCTGCACCGGCGACGGCAATGCGATGGTTCTGCGCGCGGGCCTGCCGCTACAGGACATGGAATTCGTCCAATTCCATCCGACCGGAATTTACCCTGCGGGCTGCCTGATCACCGAGGGCGCCCGCGGCGAAGGCGGCTATCTGGTCAACTCGGAGGGCGAGCGCTTCATGGAACGCTACGCGCCGTCGGCCAAGGATCTCGCCTCGCGCGACGTCGTGTCGCGCGCGATGACGCTGGAGATCCGTGAAGGCCGTGGCGTCGGTAAGGAAAAGGACCACCTCTTCCTCCACCTCGATCATCTCGATCCCAAAATACTGCATGAGCGGCTGCCGGGCATCAGTGAAACTGCGCGCATCTTTGCCGGCGTCGATGTTAGCCGCGAGCCGATCCCCGTGTTGCCGACCGTGCACTACAACATGGGTGGAATTCCCTGCAATTATCATGGCGAGGCGCTGACCAAGAAGAACGGCAACACCGACGCGGTGGTGCCCGGCATGATGGCGCTGGGCGAGGCCGCCTGCGTGTCCGTGCACGGCGCCAACCGGCTCGGCTCGAACTCGCTCATCGACCTTGTCGTGTTCGGCCGCGCCGCCGCCCATCGTTGCGCCGAGCTTCTGACGCCGGGCGACAAGCAGCCCGACCTGCCGAAGGATTCCGCGGACATGCCGCTGTCGCGGCTCGACAAGCTGCGCCATGCGTCGGGCAGCACGCCGACGGCAAAGCTGCGACTCAATATGCAGAAGGTGATGCAGGAGGACTGCGCCGTATTCCGCACCGGCGAAGTTCTCGAGCAAGGATCGAAGCGTATCCACGACCTCTTCACGGCATTGGCCGATGTGCACGTCACCGACCGTTCATTGATCTGGAACTCCGATCTGATCGAGACACTCGAACTCGATAACCTGATGGCGCAGGCCGTCGTCACCATGGATTCAGCGAAGAACCGTACTGAAAGCCGCGGCGGCCACGCGCGCGAGGATTTCCCCGAGCGCGACGACAAGAACTGGATGAAGCACACGCTGTCATGGCTGGACGAGAAGGGCAATGTGACGATCGACTACCGCCCGGTGCACACCTATACGCTCACCAACGACGTCGCCTATATCGAACCGAAAGCGCGCGTCTACTGACGCGAGGAACCCGGACATGGTCGAATTCACGCTGCCGAAAAATTCGAAGATCACCCAGGGCAAGACCTGGCCGCACGCGCAGGCCGCCGCGAACGAGACCGAGTTTCACATCTATCGCTGGAATCCAGACGAGGATGCCAATCCGAGCGTAGACACCTACTACGTCAATCGCGACGACTGCGGACCTATGGTTCTCGACGCGCTGATCTGGATCAAGAACAACGTCGATCCGACGCTTACCTTCCGCCGCTCTTGCCGCGAAGGCGTGTGCGGCTCCTGCGCCATGAAAATCGACGGCGCCAATACGCTCGCCTGCACCAAAGCGATCGATGAGAACACGGCTCCGGTGCGCATTTATCCCCTGCCGCACCAACCGGTGGTCAAGGATCTGGTGCCCGACCTGAACAATTTCTACGCCCAATACGCCTCGATCGAGCCTTGGCTGCACACCACGACGCCGACGCCCGAGAAGGAATGGGTACAGAGCCACGAGGACCGCGCCAAACTCGACGGCATGTACGAATGCATCCTGTGTGCCTGCTGCTCGACCTCATGTCCGAGCTACTGGTGGAATCCCGACCGCTATCTCGGTCCGGCGGCGCTGCTGCAGGCCAATCGCTGGGTGCAGGACAGCCGCGACGAAGCGACCGGCGACCGGCTCGACAACCTGGAAGATCCGTTCCGTCTCTATCGCTGTCACACCATCATGAACTGCTCGAAAGCCTGCCCGAAGGGCCTTAATCCGGCCAAGGAAATCGCCGTGCTGAAAAAGGCAATGGTGGACCGGCAGCTCTGAACGGAACTCATATCCGCGCTGCCGATTTGGTCGGCACTGGCGTCGACATGCGTGCGCAACGGCTCGACGCGCGGTCTGCCCGCCGTCCCGCGATCAGACGCACTTGTGTTCGGACTTGCAGAGCTTTTCCAGTTCGGGAAACGGTTTGTAAGGCGCCTTGGCGCACTGCCCGCCGGTCGGTTCGATAAACTGATTGAGGTGACCGCCATAGAAATATGCGATGCGGTCTGTGCTGCCGATGTACTGGCGGCTCGCGTCTCGAGCGGAATAGCGAACACAGACTGTATAGCGCTGGTCCTTGTCGACCGCGCTGAGCACAGGATCGGTGATAAAGGCGCCACGGATATTGGTCGGATCGATCAGCGTTGTCGACAGCAGGTCGAAGATTTCTTTCTTGTAGTCGGCGGGAAATAGATTCGGATCGACCGGCACTTCCTTGCTACTGGTGCAGGCTGCGAGCGAAGCGGCGGTGAGCGCCATCAGCAACCAGTTCCCGACCGGCTGTCGCATTGTGCCCCCTCAATCGAGCTTGAGCTTCTTGCGCCGCTGCGCGAGCGTGCGCAGCCGCAGCGCGTTGAGCTTGATGAATCCTTCGGCGTCGCGGTGATCGTAGGCCACCGCACCTTCCTCGAATGTCACCAAATCCTGGTCGTAGAGAGAATATTTGCTCTCTCGCCCGACTACAGCGACGCTGCCCTTGTAGAGCTTCAGCCGCACCCGGCCGGTGACGAACTCCTGGCTCTTGTCGATAGCCGCTTGCAGCATCTCGCGCTCCGGCGCGAACCAGAACCCGTAATAGACCAGCTCGGCGTATTTCGGCATCAGTTCGTCTTTGAGATGCGCGGCGCCGCGGTCGAGCGTGATCTGCTCGATGCCGCGGTGGGCGGCGTAAAGAATCGTGCCACCCGGCGTCTCGTACATGCCGCGCGACTTCATGCCGACGAAGCGGTTCTCCACAAGATCGAGCCGGCCGATGCCGTTCAAGCGGCCGAGCTCGTTGAGCTTGGCCAGCAGCGTCGCCGGCGACATCTTCTGCCCGTCGATCGCCACCGCGTCGCCGCGCTCGAAGTCGACGCTGATAACGGTCGGCTTGTCCGGCGCCTTTTCAGGATCGACGGTGCGCGAATAGACGTAATCCGGCACGTCTTGCGCCGGGTCCTCCAGCACTTTGCCTTCCGAGGAGGCATGCAGCAGATTGGCGTCGACCGAAAATGGCGCCTCGCCGCGCTTGTCTTTGGCGATCGGGATCTGGTGCTGCTCGGCGAACTCGATCAGTTTGGTGCGCGAGGTCAGATTCCATTCTCGCCACGGTGCAATCACGGTGACGTCGGGCTTCAGCGCGTAGTAGGTCAGCTCGAATCGCACCTGATCGTTGCCTTTGCCGGTCGCGCCATGCGCCACCGCATCGGCGCCGACCTTCTCCGCGATCTCGATTTGCTTCTTTGCGATCAGCGGCCGCGCGATCGAGGTGCCAAGCAGATATTGCCCCTCGTATAGCGCATTGGCGCGAAACATCGGGAAGACATAGTCGCGCACGAATTCTTCGCGCAGATCCTCGACAAAGATGTTCTGCGGCTTGATGCCGAGCAGCAACGCCTTCTTGCGCGCCGGCTCCAGCTCCTCGCCCTGGCCGAGATCGGCGGTAAAGGTCACCACCTCGCAGCCATAGGTGGTTTGCAGCCACTTCAGAATGATCGAGGTATCGAGCCCGCCGGAATAGGCGAGCACGACTTTCTTCGGCGTTTTCTTGGTCTCGCCTGGCATAAAGCTGTTTCCGCCGGGCCGGCCCGGGAGCGGGCGCCCTCACCGGATTGTTGAACTCAGGATGGCGGCGGCGGTCAAGAGGCGGGAGTCACTCGGTTACGTCCTCGTAGACGTCCATGTCCGCGCTGCCGGCCAGAATGGCACGCCAGCCTTGCAGGAACGTGCGCACCATGGGGTCGCTCGCCACTTTGTGCCGGTTGAGCTCCAGCGCGGCATGGGCGGCGTATTCGATCTCGATCAGGATCTGGGCTGGGTCGTCGACGTTCTGCAGGATGCGGAAGCCGGTGCCGCCGATGGTCCGATAAAAGGGCGCGGCGCTGCGGATCAGTGCCAGCACTTGCGCCGGCTCGCCGAGCGCCCGCATGCGCAGTTGCAACACCCGTTTCAGGCGTTCCTCTTCAGGGTCGGCCACGAGTTCCTCCCCGCACCCGAATCGGCGCGAGGGGCAGTATCGCGCAGACGGGTAACAGATGCAGCAATCATCGCCGTCTGGCGATCATTGGCAAGCCGCCATGGGGTCGCACGGTGACGCGGTGCATCGGCCAGACAGCGTGGCCGGGCGCAAGCTCCACGGTAAAACTCCGCATCACGCTCGCCACCACAATGGCAGCCTCCTGCAGAGCCAGCGCCGCGCCGATGCACACGCGTGGTCCGACACCGAAGGGCAAATAGGCGAAACGATCGATACGTTCGCGCGCGCTGCCTAGGAAACGGCTCGGATCGAAGCAGTCTGGATCGCCCCAAAGCGCGCGATGCCGGTGCAGCACGTAGGGCGCGATGACGACCATCGTGCCGCGGCGGATCGGCTGTCCGGCGAGTTCATCCGGCCCGCGCGCCGCACGGCTGATGGCAGCAAGCGGCGGATAGAGCCGGATCGTCTCATCGATCACGGCACGCGTCTCGACGAGACGCTCGGCCAATCCGCCGATATCGCCGTCGAGCTCGCGATCGGCCTCAGCCTGCACGCGGCTGCGCCACTCAGGCGACTGCGACAATAGAAACAGCGTCCAGGCGATGGTGTTCGCCGTCGTTTCGTGTCCGGCAACGATGAAGGTGAGAATATTCGCGCGCACTTCAACTTCGCTCAGCGCCTCGTCGGATTCCGGATCGCGCGCTTCGAGCAAGAGCGTGAGGATGTCGCGCGGCACCGCGTCGGGTTCCTGGGCGAGACGGCGGCGCCGGGTGGCGACGATCGCGTCGATGGCGGAATCGAACAACCGCAGCATCGGGCGCACCTTCCAGCGGCTGAGCCGTGGCACCGCGGCGGGAAGGCCGAGCACGTCGAACAGATCGAGCTTTCCAATCGCGTCGAAGTAGTGCTTCATTGCGACGCGGATCTCCTCGGTATTGCGGCCGAGGCCGTCGGAGAACATCGTACGCTCGAGCACTTCGAGCGTCACGCGCGTGACCTCGACCGCGATGTCAGTGATCTCACCATCGCGCTTTTTTAAGCGCTCGACCAACCCCGCCGCGGCCTCGACCATGCCGGCGGAAAAACTCGTGACCGTCCGCCGCGCGAACAGCGGCGCCAGCGCGCGGCGCTGCATTTTCCATTGCTGGCCTTCGGCGGTGAGCAAGCCGTTATTCAAGCCGGCCGACAGCACGCGTCGCGTCAACCAGTCCTTTTGATAATTCTGCGTGTTGTCCATCAGCACCCGGCGGATCGCCACCGGATCGCTGACGAGCGCGACCCGTCCGATCGACAGTCCGCCCATGACGATCGGCTGTTCGAAATGCGCCTGTGTCCATGCTTCCAGCGGGTTCTTCGCCAGCACGCGCAACAGCGCCAGCAGCCCGAGGGGCTTGTCCCGGGGCACCGGAGCCGGCGGATAAAATCTGACGGACGGGCCGTGCACAAACTGCTCCGAGCGTTACAAAATAAGTGATTTTTTATCGATCCTGCCCAGCGCGCTACCCCAGCAATGAGCAGGGCGGAACAAAGTTCCCGATTGATGTTAATGCATGGTTGGCCGCAAAGCGATGAAAAGTGCGAAGGCGGCCGTCAAAGCTCGGTTTTTCGCTTGCGCAGCAATCGGATCAGATAGTCGTGCCCCGGCAGCGCGAGGCGCTCGACGGCGCCCTCGACGGCCTCATCGGTGAGCCGTGTGCGCGGCCAGCGATAGATCAACCCATGCACGACCCAAATGATAAGGAACGTGAACACGCCGGCGAAGATGACGTCGCTGAAAAAATGTGCGCCCGATACGAGGCGCAGGGCGGCCATGCCGGCGCCAAGCGCAAGCGCCGCGCCGTAGGCGAGCGCGCGCCACTGCGGCGGCACCAGTGCCGCCGGCGCAATCGTCCACACCGCCCCCGACACGTCGCCCGAAACGAACGAACAGTTGCCGGGACAATCGCCGCGCGGATCCCACCAGGCGACGAAATGCTGATCGCCGCCGAATTGCGTCACGTCGATCGGCCGCGGCCGGCCCCAATGATCCTTGAGCACGACATTGGTGAAGAGGCCGGGACCGAGCGCCAACGTTGCAATCAGGAATATCACGGCGCGGCCCGGAATCAGCAGCCGCCGCCGCGGCAGCAGCAGCTTGAGCAGCAGCGCCGCCACGACAGGAATGATAATGACGGTCCCAACCCACAGCCCGATGTCTCGCGCCAACTGCACGCTGGGATAAAGATGCAGAGCGAAGCCATTGTGGTGGGCGTCACGAAATTGAAACGGTGCCGAGATCATCAGGTCGAGCTGTGGAAACAGGCCGAAGACCACGCCGACAATCGTGGCGAGACCAAGCGCGACAATCAGTCCGGTCCGGTTCATGGGTTCCCCGCCGGGGGCGGTCTAGCCGAGCAAGACGGCAAAGGGAAGTCAGCGGCCGCGCCAGCGCCCGGAGTTGCGGCCCGCAATCAGCCAATATGTAAAGCCGAACACCACGCCGACCGCGGCGGCGATTTCGGCCTGGCGCGAAATCGGCGGCGGCGGATGGTCGATCGATTCCTCATAGGCCGAGGTGAAGCCGGCGCTGTAGTAGCCGAGCAGGAAAATGGCGGCGCCGGCGAACGCATAGATCAACAGCGAGCGGATGGAATAGGCCTCGGCCACGACGACAGCGATCAAGATCGGCAGGAAGCCGACGAATACGGTAACGCCGGAAGCGAAAGCCGCGGTGCCCCAGAAAATAATATGGTCGGCTGGATCGGGGCCGAGCATGTGCATTTCGAGACCGAGCAAGCCGACCGCGGCGGCGATGCCGGCCATCGCCGTCGCCATGAACAAGCCGAACAGAATGACGATGATGCGGCCGAAAAGCGCCACGGTTATTCCGTCATCGCCATGGCACGCAGCGCCATGCGCTCGCGCGCCGACAGTTTTTCGCTCGCACTCTTGAGCTGGCCGCAGGCGGCCAGGATATCGCGGCCGCGCGGCGTGCGCACCGGTGAGGCGTAGCCGGCGTCGAACACGACCTGCGAGAACTTCTCGATCTGTTCCCAGTCCGAGCATTCGTATTTGCTGCCTGGCCAGGGATTGAACGGGATGAGATTGATCTTGGCCGGGATGCCCTTCAACAATCGCACCAGCGCCTTGGCCTCGTCGATCGAATCGTTGACGCCCTTGAGCATGACGTACTCGAAGGTAATACGCTTGGCATTGGAAGCGCCGGGATAGCTACGGCAGGCTTCGAGCAATTGCGCGATTGGATATTTGCGGTTGAGCGGCACCAGCTCGTTGCGCAAGTCGTCGCGCACCGCGTGAAGCGACACCGCCAGCATGCAGCCGATTTCGGCGCCGGCGCGCTCGATCATCGGCACCACGCCGGAGGTCGACAACGTGATGCGGCGCTTGGAGATGGCAATGCCGTCGCCATCGGCGACGACGAGCAGCGCGTCGCGCACGGCGTCGAGATTGTACAGCGGCTCGCCCATGCCCATCATGACGATGTTGGTGATGCATCGCTCGCTCGACGGGACCGCCCCATCGGTCGGGCGCGTCGCCCCGGGCCAATCCCCCAGACGATCCCGCGCCACCAACACCTGGCCGACGATCTCGTCGGCCGTCAGATTGCGCACGAAGCGCTGCGTGCCGGTGTGGCAGAACGAACAGGTGAGCGTGCAGCCGACCTGGCTGGACACACAGAGCGTGCCGCGGTCGCTGTCGGGGATATAGACGCACTCGACTTCGTGCGGGCGCTCACCCTGCACTTCGCCCGGCAGCCGCAGCAGCCATTTGCGGGTGCCGTCGACCGAGACTTGCTCGGCCACGACTTCGGGACGATCGAGCGTAAAGCGTTGTGCCAGTTCGGCGCGCAGCTCCTTGGAGACGCTGGTCATGGCATCGAATGACGTCAGTCCACGGAAATAGATCCAGTGCCAGAGCTGCTGCACGCGCATCTTGCGCTGGCCTTCCGGCACGCCGACGGCGCCGAGCAGCGTGCTCAATTGCGCGCGCGTGAGCCCTGCGAGCGACGGCTTCTCCGGCGCCACATAACGCTCGAGCGGCGTCTTCTCGACGGAGAAGGGCACCGAGGCCGGTGCAATTTCGATTGCCGTTACCATCAATGAGGCCGTTGTCACCGCGCCTTGCGGTCTCGCCGCAATATAAGCCGCGGAGGCCCTATTTGCACTCCTCGGCCACCTTGTCGAGGGCCTGTTCGAGGCCCTTGAGCGAATAGGTGTCGGTGGTCTTGGCGCCGGTGTGCGACTGACTCTTCACCACCAGTTCAGCGCCCTTGCGCATGGTGTCGACCATCTGCGCCTCCTCCGCGGCGTTCTTCACCCAAGCGCCGTCATTCTGCGTGTAGAGCACGTAATTCGCCGATCCGATGGTGGCGGTGGCGTCGGTGCCCGGCTTCTGCGGATAACCGACGATGAGCGACACTTCGTTGCGCACCTTCTCGGCCGGCCGCGTCGAGACGAAGGCATAGGACGGATCGCGCTTCTTGTTGGACGGCACGATCTGGGCCGAAGTCGGCTTCGAGAGGGCGAAACACACTTTCTTGCCGCCGGGCGTTGCCTTGTAGGCGCCCCACTCGCCGAACTGGCCAAGCAGCACCGCCTGCTCGGTCGGCGCGGGCTTCGCGGCCGGTTTCTTGGCCGCCGGCTTGGCCTGCGCCACGGCGGCCGGCTTTTTCGCCGCCGGTGCGGTTTGCGCGAAGGCGGCCGTGCAACTGATGGCGACGGCGACGGTCAACGGTGCAATGGCGCAGCTTTGCATTAGCGTCTTCGTCATCGGGCCCTACCGGTTGAAGTGAATGACTGCATCGAAGCCGCCCCCTCCACCGCCGGATACTAGACGATTGGGGACGAAATTCGACAAGGCGCGAGGCGGCAATCGGTCGCCCCCCGAAACTATAGGCCGAATTGCAACGACGCCAAACCCGCCCGGCCCGTGCTACACAGGTTGACACTTTCCTTCCGACCGAGGCGCCATGAAAGCCCTGCTCTGCACCCATTTTTGCGCCCCCGACGGGCTTGAACTTGCCGACATCCCCGAACCAACGGCCGGACCGAGCGAAGTCGTGGTGCGCGTCAGGGCGGCGGCGCTCAATTTTTTCGACACGCTGATCATCGCCGGCAAGTACCAGACGAAACCGCCGATGCCGTTTTCGCCCGCCGCGGAGTTTGCCGGCGAGATCGAGAGCGTCGGCGACGGCGTCACGGCGGTCGCGGTAGGCGACCACGTGCTCGGATATGTCGGCTACGGCGCCGCGCGCGAACGCATCGCCGTTGCCGCGGAGAAGCTGGTCAAGATGCCGCCTGGACTCGACTTCGACCGCGCCGCCGGCGTCTGCGTGACCTATGGAACCACGTTCTACGCGCTGAAAGACCGTGCGCGGCTGGCGAGCGGCGAGACGCTGGCCGTACTCGGCGCGTCGGGCGGCGTCGGCCTCGCCGCCTGCGAACTCGGCAAGCTGATGGGCGCGCGCGTGATCGCGTGTGCGTCGTCGGACGAGAAGCTTGCGTTTGCGAGAAAGCACGGCGCCGACGACGGCATCGACTACAGCAAGGACGACCTCAAGGACGCTCTGCGCAAATTGACCGGCGGCAAAGGCGCCGACGTTATCTACGACCCCGTTGGCGGCGCCTACACTGAAACCGCGTTGCGTTCGATTGCCTGGGAAGGCCGCTTGCTCGTTGTCGGCTTTGCCGCCGGCGACATCCCGAAGCTGCCGCTCAATCTGGTGCTGCTGAAAAGCTGCGACGTGCTCGGCGTGTTCTGGGGCGCCTGGATCGCGCGCGACCTGGCCGGCCACCGCACCAATACAGCGCAACTCTTGTCATGGGCCGCGGAAGGCAAGCTGTCGTCGCACGTGCACGCGGTCTATCCACTGGACGAGGCGGCCGCGGCGCTCAGGGCGATCGCCGAGCGCAAGGTCATGGGCAAGGCAATCCTGCGGCCTTAGCGCAGACTCTAAAGCCGTGCCAGCGCGTTGCGCGCCGCCTCGCGGTGCGCCGGACGGATGTTGTCGGCGATGAGCTTGATCGCCGTCGCCAAAACCGCGGCATCGTCAGTGAAACCAATGACCGGCAGCACATCGGGAATGGCGTCGACCGGCAGCACGAAGTAGCCGATCGCCGCGACCAGAGTTGCCTTGGCGCTGAGCGGCGTATCCTTGTCGAAAGCGCAATAGTAGGCGGCGAGCAATTCCTCGGCAAAAGGAACCCGTGCCGTCACGCGCTTGAGCTTGCGCCAGAAGTTGCGTTTGAGCGCGCCGTCGTCGTCGGCGCGTGAGAACGCCATGCCTGCCAAAGCCATGGCGTTTATCTGGGAGGCGAACGTGGCGGACACAAGGTCCGCCGCGCCGTTACATCGTTCCCAGCAATGCGATCGAGTCTGCAATCGAGGGGCTGGTCATGGCGAGAATGATGGTGAGCAGGCAGGCGATCACCGTCAGCGAGCCCAACAGTAGGCCCGTCGAAGTCTCGTCTGACGTGGCGAATTGGGTCGTCGTCGTGAGGCATTGAACGTGGCCGTCTCCTTTAGAGTGGCTGCCCCCAACGGGCGATAGGCTTTGGTCGGAGGCCGGTTGAAAAGGTTCAAAGTTCAATTGCGGTTGCGTCCGCCACGGCCGGGCGCGCCGGTTAGCCAATGATTTTATTGGAAAATAAAATCCGAGCGGCCTCGCTGCGGCGGCAAAATCCTTTGCGCACAAAGGCCAATCCGCTTGAGAAGAATGCCGCAAGCGGCTCGAGCCTAGGCGGCGCGCGCCATCAGCCGCTGGATGATGCCGCCGGCCGCACGCGGGACCGTTGCGGCGAACAAAATTTCTTGTCCGGCAAGCGCGCGCCGCACGTGATCGCCGACATAAGCGGTAAACAAACGACCGTCCTTTTCGCGGCGGTCGGCATTCTCGGTGATGCGAAAGCTCAGATAAATCGTGCCGGCCGGCTTGAGGATCTCGAGCATTCGAGCAACCGCCGGTTCGATTTCATCGGCCGGCAGATGCATGATCACCGTCTCACAGACAACATTCTCGAAATGCTCCGCCGGAATTCCAGCCAGCTCAGGCAGCGCAGCCTTCCTGAATTCGATGCGCGGAAAACGGGCGCGCGCCTGCCCCAGCAAAGCATCGGACGGGTCGTAACCGACGGCCTGATAGCCGTTGGCGGTGAGCCAGGCCGCGTCGCGTCCGCTGCCGGAGCCGATGTCGGCGGTGAGGCCGGGGCGGAAAAATTCCCGAAATAGCGCATACATGTCGGCCGGCGCTTTTTCCGACAGCCAGCGCCCGACAAATGCCGGCGCGGCGGCGTCGTAGGCGGCGAGCGTGGTCTTGTCCATGCTCAGCCGGCGAGCCGGTTCATCGCCTCGGCGAGCTTGATGTCGAGTTCGGTCACCCCGCCGGCATCGTGCGTCGACAGCGTCACGTCGACGGTCTTGTAGACATTGAACCACTCCGGATGGTGGTCCATCTTCTCCGCGACCAGCGCCGCCCGCGTCATGAAGCCGAAGGCTTGGCTGAAATCCTTGAAAATGAATTTCTTGGCGATGGCGTCGCGACCGGCTACCTCGGCCCAGCCGGAAAGCCTGGCCAGGGTTGCTTTGCGGGCATCTGCGGTCAATTTCTGTGCCATGACGAAGCCTTCGTTTTGCGGGCATGATGTTTCCGGATCATGCGTGGCGAACGCGCGGACCTCGCAAAGGGTCCGCTTCGATACTACCTCCACGGCACCTCTACCAAAAGGCGTCGCAATCGGCCCCTGGACGCAGCCGCCCTCATCCCCGGCGGCTTAACCGTTGCCGCTTTGGACGGTTGCTTAAAGCCGCTTGCTGACTATATTGCGCCGCAAAAGCGTCGCGTCGCGGGCCTATCCGGGCCCGCGCTTTGGTTTCTGGACCCCTGAATGCAACTGCGAAACGTCGCCATCATCGCCCACGTCGACCACGGCAAGACCACCCTGGTCGACCGGCTGCTGCAGCAATCCGGCGCCTATCGCGAGAACCAGCGCGTGGTCGAGCGCGCTATGGATTCCAACGACCTCGAGCGCGAACGCGGTATCACCATCCTGGCCAAGGCCGCCTCGGTGGTCTGGAAAGACGTGCGCATCAACATTGTCGATACCCCTGGCCACGCCGACTTCGGCGGCGAGGTTGAACGCATTCTCAACATGGTGGACGGCGCCTTGGTGCTGGTCGACGCCGCCGAAGGCCCGCTACCGCAAACCAAATTCGTGGTGTCGAAGGCGCTGAAGATGGGTCTCAAACCCATCGTCGTCATCAACAAGGTCGACCGCGCCGACGCGCGGCCGGTCGAAGTGATCAACGAGGTATTCGACCTGTTCGCCGCGCTCGACGCCACCGACGAACAGCTCGATTTCCCCATCCTCTACGGTTCGGCCAAGCAGGGCTGGATGGCGAAGAGCCTGGACGGTTCGCACGACGACGGCATGAAGCCGCTGTTCGATCTGATCCTCGATCACGTCAAGCCGCCGGTAGTGGAACAAGGACCGTTCCGCCTGCTCGGCACCATTCTGGAAGCCAACTCCTATCTCGGACGCCTCGTCACCGGCCGCATTACGTCCGGATCGGCGAAGCCGAACCAATCGGTGAAGGTGCTCGACCACGACGGCAAGCTGATCGAAAGCGGCCGCATCACCAAGTTGCTGGCGTTTCGCGGTATCGAGCGCGTGGCGGTGGACGAGGCGAGTGCTGGCGACATCGTCGCTATCGCCGGACTCCCCAACGCGACGGTAGCGATGACGATCTGCGATCCGGCGGTCGAAACACCGATTCCAGCGCAGCCGATTGATCCGCCGACGCTGGCGATGATGTTCCGCGTCAACGATTCCCCCCTCGCCGGCACCGAAGGCGACAAGGTCACCGGCCGCATGATCCGCGACCGGTTGCTGCGCGAGGCGGAAGGCAATGTGGCTCTGCGCGTGCGCGAGAGCGACGAGAAGGATTCGATGGAGGTCGCCGGCCGCGGCGAATTGCAGCTCGGTATCCTGATCGAGACCATGCGGCGCGAGGGTTTCGAGCTGTCGGTGTCGCGGCCGAAAGTGCTGCTGCGCGAAGAGGAAAAAGGCGAATTGCAAGAGCCGATCGAAGAGGTCGTGATCGACGTCGACGAGGTTCATTCCGGCATCGTCGTGCAGAAAATGTCGGAGCGCAAAGCCGAGATGTTGGAAATGAAGCCGTCGGGCGGTCACCGCCTGCGGATGGTGTTTCACGCGCCGACGCGCGGCCTGATCGGTTACCAGGGCGAGTTGCTCACCGACACACGAGGCACCGCCATCATGAACCGGCTGTTCCATTCTTATGCGCCGCACCGGGGAGCGATCCAGGGCCGCCGCAACGGCGTGCTCATTTCCAACGACCAGGGCGAGGCGGTCGCCTATGCGCTTTGGAACTTGGAAGATCGCGGACCGATGATGATCGAGCCGGGCTGGAAGGTTTACAAAGGCATGATTGTCGGCGAACACACCCGCGACAACGACCTCGTCATCAACGTGCTCAAGGGCAAGCAACTCACCAACATCCGCACCACCTCCAAGGACGAAGCGGTCCGTCTCACCCCGCCGATCCGCATGACGCTGGAAAAGGCGCTCGCCTACATCGAGGACGACGAACTCGTCGAGGTGACGCCGAAGTCGATCCGGCTGCGCAAGAAGCTCTTGGACGAGACCGACCGCAAACGGGAAGACCGGGCGCGCGCGGCAGCTGCGGAAGCGCTCTGAGTCCGGGCAAGCGGCGGTAGCGGTGTCCTATATTGGGACTGGTCTGCGGTAAAACCGAATCAGTTGCCGACTTCGCGGCGAAGCGTTCGCGCCACGAATGCCGCGCGCAAGCTCACCGATGTACGGTATCGCGCGTTGCAGGCGCGGTTTTGCAGCCGCCACAGCCTGTTATTGGGCGACCTGTGGCCGGTAATCCACACCGTTAAGCTATCATTAATTATAGGGCTTGAAGGCCGCAAAGTTCATTGCTTCACTTCCGAAATGACGACGACCCTCATAGAGATTCGCCGAGCCAAGTCCGCCGACGCGGCCGACGTCGCCGCGACGCACGACCAGGCATGGCGCACCGCCTATCAGGGCATCATTCCCGGCAACGAGCTCGACAAGCTGATCAACCGGCGCGGACCGGATTGGTGGGACTCGGCGATCCGCAAGGGTAGCCGCATCACCATCCTGCAGTTCGGCGAGCAGGTCGCCGGCTACGCCAACTACGGGCGTAACCGCGCGCGCAGCCTGTTCTACGACGGCGAAGTCTACGAGCTTTATTTGCGGCCCGAGTTCCAAGGGCTCGGCTTTGGCCGCCGCCTGTTCTCCGCCGCGCGCAAGGACCTCACGCAGAGCGGCATGAAGAGCCTGGTGGTGTGGGCGCTGTCCGACAACGAACCGGCGGTGGAATTCTATCGCGCGCTTGGCGGCCGCGCCGTGGCGCGCTCTTCGGAGCGTTTCGGCTCGAAGACGCTGGATAAAGTCGCCTACGCCTGGCAGTGAGGCGTTTTCCGAAAATTTGAATCTTTTTTCCTCATGGTGAGGAGCGCAGCGAAGCTGCGCGTCTCGAACCATAAGCCGGGGATTGGCAGGCCTCATCCTTCGAGACGCCCGCTACGCGGGCTCCTCAGGATGAGGATCATATGGTCGGCGCCGGCAGGCCGTTCTGGATGCACGCCGCGGTCAGCGTATTGAGCAGCAGGCAAGCGATGGTCATCGGCCCGACGCCGCCCGGCACCGGTGTGAGCGCGCCGGCGACTGTTTTCGCCTCGGCATAGGCGACGTCGCCGACGATGCGCGCATGACCGTGCTCGTCGACGACACGGTTGACGCCGACGTCGATCACCGTCGCGCCCGGCTTGATCCAGGCGCCGCGCACCATCTCCGGGCGGCCCATCGACGCGACGAGCAAGTCCGCCCGCGCGCATACGGCAGGCAAATCAACGGTCCTCGAGTGCGCGATCGTAACCGTCGCGTTTTCCGCCAGCAATAATTTCGCCAGCGGCTTGCCGACGATATTCGAGCGGCCGATCACCACCGCTTCCAGGCCGGCGAGAGAAGGGTGCACGCTTTTCGCCAGCCGCACGCAGCCGAGCGGCGTCGCCGGCACAAGTCCGGGCAAGCCGCGCGACAATCGTCCCGCATTGAGCGGATTGAACCCGTCGACGTCCTTGTCCGGAGCGATCGCCTCGATCACCTTGGCAGCGTCGATCTGCGGCGGCAGCGGCAGCTGCACCAGAATGCCGTTGACGTTGTCGTCGATGTTGAGGCGCGCAATCAGGTCGAGCAGTTCGCTCTCGCTGACGTCCTCGGGCAGAGCCTGATCGAACGAGCGCAACCCCGCCTCGGCCACCGCTTTGGTCTTGTTGCGGACATAAACCTTGCTGGCCGGATTATCGCCGACCAGCACCACAGAGAGGCCCGGCACAATGCCGCGGTCGCGCCGCAGACGATGCACGGCATCGGTCACCTTGCCGCGCAGATCGGCCGAGATCATCTTGCCGTCGATGATGCGTGCGGACATGGTCGATTGTTAGCCTTTTGCCGCAATCTTCTCCAGAGTCGCGATCAACGTCAGCCGTCGCCCGGCGCCGCCAGCCGCTTGATGCGGGACCTGGCGCCTACCGTAAGCGCGACGTCGCGCGCCAGGATGCCCACACCTTTGGGCGTGAGCCGTCCCGGGAGCAGAACGCCCCTACCGGCGAGATGCCAGGGCTGCGCCGTCAAGTCAGATGCCGAGGAACAGCTTGGCGTAAACCCAGAAGACAAACTGGTCGAGAAACATCAACGCGATGATCAGAATGACCGGCGAAATGTCGATGCCGCCGAGATTGGGCAGCAGCGCGCGGATCGGACGCAGCGCCGGCTCGGTGATTTGATAGAGGAAGTAGCTGATGTTGCGCACAATGTCGTTGTGCATGTTGACGACGCTGAAGGCGATCAGCCAGGACAGGATGGCGGTAGCAATCAGGATGTAGATATACAGCCAGATCAGGGTGTGGATCAGCCAGAGAAAAGGGTTCATCGCGCGCTCCGTCCGGATGGCCGGCTTGACGAATAGCCGCTTGTTTGACCGAGGAAAAGGGGCGTCCTTGACAGGCCAAGACCCTGGCCCTAAATGGCGCCCACTCGCCGAAACGCGCGAAAATGTGCGCCGAAATGGCGGGGCCGTAGCTCAGTTGGGAGAGCGCCTCGTTCGCAATGAGGAGGTCAGGGGTTCAAATCCCCTCGGCTCCACCAACCTTCGCGGCTAATGCCGCTTCGGTTGGCAAGCCACCCTTGATCCGCGAAAGCTGCCCGCCGGAGCCACAGGGCGAAGACGGACTTTTCGTGCTCTTTGCAATGTGAACCGCAGGCCGGCCGCTATGCGCGCCGCGCCGACATGCGCCGGCGTTGCCGCGCGTCAATCAGCGCCAAAAGTATCCGGCGCGGAACGAAGCGGATCGCCGTGACGACCGCCTTGTTGACCAGTCCCGGCACCACGGTACGGCGGCCTTGCATCAACCCGCGATAGCCGGCTTCCGCCACCTGTTCGGCGCTCAAGGTGAGAATGTCGGGAGCCATAACACCGCTCGATATGCCGGCGCGCGCGGCGAATTCGGTCGGCACCGGGCCGGGGCAGAGCACCGTTACCCGCACGCCGCGCGGCTTGAGCTCGCTGTGCAACGCCTCGCTGAACGACAGCACGAAGGCCTTGGTCGCGTAGTAGACAGTCATGCCCGGCCCGGGCAGGAAGCCGGCCATCGAGCCGACGTTGAGGATGCCGCCCTTGTGGCGCTCCACGCTGTCGACGAAAGCGAGCGAAAGCTCGGCGAGCGTGCGCATATTGAGGTCGATCATGGCCATTTGTTCGGCGCGATCGAGTACGGCGGCGCTGCCGACCAACCCGAAGCCGGCATTGTTGACCATGTATTGCGGCTCTACTCCTTGGGCGGCGAGGACATCTGCAATCGTGCGCACCGCGTCGGCGCGTTGCAGGTCGGCGGCAATCACAAGCGGGCGAACGCCGTCGGTAGCCGCGATCTCGTCGGCCAATGCATGCAGGCGATCCTTGCGCCGCGCCACCAGCGCCAGCGCATGACCGTGCCGCGCGAATACGCGCGCCAAAGCGGCTCCGATGCCAGCGGAGGCGCCGGTGATCACCGTGACCGGCTGTAAGCCGCTCATGGCGCGGCTTTGCTCCCCTCTGTGCGCGCCGCCGACACACGCTCGCGCAACGCGATGCGCTCGGCTTGCGAGACACCGAGAAGATCTGCCGCGCGCCAAATCAGGTTATCTTCGAACTCGGTGATGACGCCGTCGACGTAGACGATCTGCCACATCATTTCCACGATGCGCGCGCAGCCCGCCTCATCGAGCGAGCGATTGAGCTTGGCGGTGAAGTGATAAAGATCGACCGCTTTTTGCTCCGCCGCCGTGGCGGCGGCGACCAACTCGTCGGTCGCTGCATCGTCCAGGCTAAAGCGCAGCTTGATCAAGCCGTGCAGCTTGACGCGCTCGGCTTCAGAAATGGAGCCGTCAATGGCCGCTGCGTGCACCAACAGCGCGGCAGCGGCCACGCGGTAATCGTCCTCCTCGAAGCCGACCGGATGCTTGCCGCCCTCGTTGAGGTCGGCCATCAACTTACGCAATGCATTGAACATGACCGACGTTTTCCTCACCCCCGCGGTGCGCCCATGACGTTATCTAGGAACGTCAGCGGCCGCCCGAAAGCCCGGACGGCCGCGGCGCCTATTGATCCGGTTATTCGAGATTCTTGCTCGGCGGGAAATCGCGCGAGAAGACCGGCTGCTTCACGGCTTCCTTGGGGTCGGTCGTCCAGAACTGGCTTACCTGCGGATAGGTCTTGATGATGGTGTTGGTAAGCTTGCCGTTCACGCGCGCCACCTTGCGGATGTGAATGTCGAGGATCGGCGTGCCGTATTCGTCGAGCTTGATCGGGCCGATCGGGCCGTGCGTGAGCCGCACGTCGTGCATGGCCTTGAGGAAGGCGGCCGCATCGTCGGTCTTGCCCTTGGTGGTCTTGAGCGCTTCCTCGATGATGAGCAGCGCGGTATAGGGGCCCGCCGTATAGAAGCCCGGGTCATGCTTGTGTTCGGCATTGATGCCGGCGACGAATTTCTTGTTGTCCGCCGTATCGAGACCGGCGGCATACCAGCCGGCGCTGTAGACGCCGACCGCCTCCTCGCCCATCACCTTGAGAATTCCCTCGTCGGTCATGGTGGTGTTGCCGAGCACGGCGACCTTGCCCTTCAAGCCATAGTCGGCGAACTGCTTGAGGAAACGCAGCGGATTGCCGCCGGCGAAGCCGGTGTAGATCGCGTCGACGTCCGGCTTGATCTGCGCCAGGTAGGGTGCGTATTCCGGCGCATTGAGCGGCGGCCACAGCTTCTGCACGATCTTGCCGCCGGCTGCTTCGAAGGCGAGGTGAAATCCGCCGGCACCCTCGTGGCCGTAAGTGAAGTCCTCGGCGACGATCGCGATCTTCTTGAACTTGAGCTCCTTCGCGGCGTAGTCGCCGAGCGGATAGGTCACCTGCGGCGCGGTGCCGAAGGCATGCAGCACGTAAGGATGCGGCTGACGCGCCTTGAGATCGACGGTCGCAGCCGAAGTGGTTGTAATGAGCGGCACCTTGGATTCGCGCACGTAGCCGTCCATCGCCAACGCTTCGTTGGTGGCAAGCGGCCCGATCGTCACATGCACCTTGGAGCGCTCGACCAGCTCCTGCAGCTTGGTCTTGGCGAGCGCCGGCTGGCCGGCCGTATCCTGCGTGATCAGCTCGACCTTGCGACCGGCGATCATGCCGTTGCGTTCCTTGAGGAACAGCGCGGCGCCTTCCTCCTGCTGTTTGCCGCCCGCCGCGAGCGGGCCGGTAAGGACCGTGAGAAAACCGATCTTGAGCGGCTCCGGCGATTGCGCGAAGACGCGTGGCGCCGGAAATACGCCGATCGCCGCCCCCGCCTTGAGCAGCGTTCGCCGCGACACCCCCGATTTTCGCAATCCCGTAGACATGGCAACTTCCTCCCTGATTTCAGTCGTTTCCCTTATTTCGGGAAATCGATGTGATGATTGAGCGATCGGCCGGACTGGAACGATAGCAGGTGGCGTGGCGCGTCGTCCCGGCCTTCAATCAACCCCACGCGTTTGACATTATTTCGCACAGCCGCGGCGCCTGGCAATCGGGTCGAGGCGGCCGCGACGCTTTCAAACGTCGGTACCGAGAGAGCCGGCAATGTGGGGTCGAATTCGACGGCTGGAAATGTCCGCAGCGGCCACAAGCCGCTACCGTATCGCCTTGCCCGTGCGGTAGCTGTCTTCCAGAAGCTGGATATTGTTCAGCACGAATTTGTTGTCGGGTTCCTTGCGCTGCGCCTCGGCAAGCTTCTCGCGCGCGCGCTTGTAGTCGCCGCGCAGCATGTAGGAATAGCCCTGGTTGTTGAGAATTTCCGCGGTCGGCCCAAGGATGCCCACCGCCTGTGCGTAGGCGCGGTCGGCGAGATCGAAGCGGCGCAGGCGGTCGTAGGACGCGGCGAGGCCGAGCCAGGCTTCGGCGTCGCGCGGGTGCATTTCGGTGGCGTGGCGGAATTTTTTTTCGGCGTCGCCGAAATTTCCAGCGCGGTACTGTTTCTTGCCGAGGCTCAGGTCGTCGTAAGGGTCGCTGCCGAGCAGCCCGCCTTCGCCGGCCGGCGCGCCGAGCGATGCTTGCGCGTCGTCGTTCGCGGGCGCCGACGCAAAGGCGTCCACGCCGGGCGTCGCCGTTTCGAACGGATTGGTGAGTTTGCCGCCGCTGCAGCCGGCGAGCCACAAACCGGCCGCGGCAAGACAAAAGGCTCGGACAATTCCATGACGCATGACACAACCTGCGGAACCGCCCAAGTCGGGGGCTGGGGTTAAGCTAGGAGAGGTTAGTTAAGAAATTCTTCACCCTCTGATATACGCGAGCCGTTCAGAACATGTGATTGACGTGCAGGCGTACGAATACCGGTAGCAGGATGACCACGAACAGCACTGGGAAGATACAGACCATCATCGGGACCGACAGCTTGGCCGGCAACGCATAAGCTTTTTCCTCGGCAAGCGAGAGACGCTTATGCCGCATATCGTCGCTGTAGACGCGCAGCGCATCGGTAATGCTCGAGCCGAGGTCGATCGATTGGTTGATCAGCGTGGCGAAGGCGTGCGCCTCTTCGAGCGCCAGCCGATCGCCGAAGTGCTCGAGCGCGTCCTTGAGGGCGCGGCCGGCCCGGGTCTCGAGGTTGGTCATGTGAATATTGGCGGACAGCGACGGATAGCTGTCGCCAAGCTCGCGGCCGACGCGTTCGAGCGCCGCTTCCATCGACAAGCCTGAATCCGCGCACACCACCAGAAGATCCATGAAGTCCGGAAACCCGGCGCGGTGCTGTTCCCTGCGGCCCTTGATGCGCCGGTCGATATACATGCTGGGTGCCACGTAGCCGGCGATGCCGCCGACAATCACCATCAGCCAAAAAAACGTCGTGCCGTGAGAGGCGATCATCGGCCGCGCCACGAACACCATGGCCGCGAGACCGATGGCGAGCGCGGTGCGCCCGATGAAAAAGAACGCGACACCGCGCGGATCGAAGATGCCGGCCTGGACCAAGCGCTGCCGCAGCACCCGCATGTTGTCGTCGTTGGTCCCCGAATAGTGCTTGGTCGTGTATTCGATAAGATGCGTCACCGCCTTCAGGCTGGAATAGCGCAGCGAACGTTTCGAATTGCCGCCGCGTTGGTTTTCATCGAGCAGGTTGGTGGCGCGCCGTTTGACAGACCCGCGCACGCGGGCGAACGCCATCGCTGAAAACGCCAGGGTGCCGGCGGCCAGAAACACCAACATCGCCAACAGCAGATTGGCATTGTCGTTGAAAATGCCGCCGAACGCTGAGGTCACCATATGCATCGTCAAATCCTGAAATTGACCATGCGGTACATGATGACGTTGCCGACGCCCATCCAGCAGCCGGCGAGCACCAGCGCGATCTTGGTGAGGTCCTCGTGCCAGACGCTGGCATAGAAGCTCGGCACCAGGAAATTGATGACCGCGAACATGCCGATCGGCAGCGACGACAGGATCAGCGCCGAGGCGCGGCCTTCGGCGGCGAGCGCGCGAATCTTGCGGCGCATCTTGAAACGCAGGCGGATCACCGACGACAAGTTTTGCAGGATTTCGCCGAGGTTGCCGCCGGTCGAGCCCTGGATGGCGACCGCGGTGACGAACAGCGGCAAATCATCGGTGCCGACGCGGAAATAGAGATTGCGCATCGCCGTTTCCAGATCGGCGCCGTAGGTAATCTCGTCGGTCACCGTGCCAAATTCGCTACCGATCGGGTCGGGCAACTCGCGCGCCACCATATTGATGGCGATCGGCACCGGATGGCCGGCGCGCAGCGAACGCACGATGATGTCGATGGCATCGGGAAATTGCGCGGCGAACATCTTCTGCCGCCGCGAACGCAGGAATTTGAGCACCAGGAACGGCAGCACCAACCCGCAGAACAGCGCGGCGCCGAAAGCATGCAGCGCGCGGCCCTCGAAGATCATGGTGGCGGCGAAGGCGCCGACCATCGCGAGCACGACCACGAGAATGAAGCGATTGAGGCCGATGCTCAGACCGGACTGCAGCACCAGTTGATTGAAATTGACGAGCGGCAGCCGGTAGTCGCCGCTTGCGGTCAGCCCGCGCTCGCGCCGCAACTGCACCAGCACACTTTCGCGATCCGGCTTTTTATCCATCACCTGCAGGCGGCGGTTGATGTTCTGGCGGTACGACGCCTTGTTCCAGAACAACAGATAGAAACCTTCCGCGAACGTCGCGGCTGACAGCCCGACCAGCAGATAGATCAGATAGACCGGATTGAAATCGAACAGGTGCGACATGGACGTTAGAGCGGCTGCGAGGGGTCGAACAGATTGCCGGGCAGCTTGACGCCCTGATTGAGCAAATGGCTGAGGAACCGCGGGCGCACGCCGGTCGCCTGGAAATTGCCCTGCACTGCGCCGTCCGGCGCGGTGCCGGTGCGCACGAATTTGAAGATCTCTTGCATCTGGATGATGTCGCCTTCGAGCCCGGTGATCTCGGCGATCGACGTGACTTTGCGTTTGCCGTCGGACTGGCGCTGCAGTTGCACAATGAGCTGGATGGCGCCGGCGATCTGGCCACGGATCGAGGCCACCGTCATCGGCAGGCCGGCCATGCCGATCATCTGTTCCAGACGCGAGATGGCGTCGCGCGGGGTATTGGCATGGATGGTGGCCATCGAGCCTTCATGGCCGGTGTTCATCGCCTGCAGCATGTCGAAGGCTTCCTCGCCGCGGCACTCGCCGAGGATGATGCGATCGGGCCGCATACGTAGCGCGTTCTTGACCAATTCGCGCTGGCGGATTTCGCCCTTGCCTTCGATGTTTGGCGGTCGCGTTTCCATGCGGCCGACGTGCGGCTGCTGCAATTGCAATTCGGCGGCGTCTTCGATGGTGATGAGGCGCTCCTTCTCCGAGATGAAGGCGGAGAGCGCGTTGAGCATCGTCGTCTTGCCGGAGCCGGTGCCGCCGGAAATAATGGTGGTGATGCGCGACTTCACCGCCGCTGCCAGGAGGTCGGCCATCGGTGGACGCAGCGCGCCGACGTCGACCAGCTTGGAGAGGTTGAGCGGCTTCTTGGAGAACTTACGGATCGAGACCAGCGGTCCATCGACGCCAATCGGGCGCACCGCGACGTTGACGCGCGAGCCGTCCGGCAGGCGCGCGTCGCACAGCGGGTGCGACTCGTCGACCCGGCGGCCGACACCGGAAACGATCTTGTTGATAATACGCAGCAAATGCTGCTCGTCCTTGAAGCGCACCGACAGCGGTTCCAACACGCCGCGCCGCTCGACGTAGACGCATTCATGACCGTTGATCAGGATATCGTTGATGCTCTCGTCCTTGAGCAGCGGCTCCAGCGGGCCCAAGCCGGTCATTTCGTCGAGGATTTCCGAGACGAAATCGGACAGCTCCTGGGTGTTCAAAGCCAGCCTTTCGGCCAAAACGTATTGCGACACCAGTTGCGTCACGTGCCGGCGGGTTTCGTCTTCCGGCAGCTTTTCCAGCGCGGAAAGATTGATCTCCTCGATCAACCGGCGGTGCAGGCGGACCTTGGCGTCGAGCAACTTGTCGCTGAGCAGCGGATTGGCCGCCTGCGGCTGGATCGGCGCCTGTTCGGCGGACACTTCCGGGAGGGCAGACCAGACCGGCGTTGTCTGCTCCGGCGCCGGCGGCTCGCTCACCGGCGGTTCCGGAGCCGCAGCGCGTCGGAATGTGAATCGGCTGGCCATCGCTTCGATCCCTTGTTAGGCGGCGGACCGTTTGAAAAGCTTGCCGGTCGGCGCAGCTTTGGCTTCGCCCTGCGGTTTTTTCGCCGCGTCATCCAACAGCAGCTTTTTCAGGCTCGCGCTGACCTTGTTTCCGCTCTTCACCTCGTCGAGCGGCACGCCGCGGTCGATCGCTTCGCGCACCAATGCGTAGTCGTTGGGGATCGCGGCAACGAAGGCATCGCCGAGTGTCTGCACCAGGTCGCCATGGCGCAGGCCGGACGAGAACATGCGCTGTTCGAAACGGTTGACGATGACCTGCGGGTTGGGTCCGTCGCCCAGCCGCTCCTTGATCGCCGTCACCAATTGCTTGGCATGGCGCAGGCTAGGCACCGTTGTTTCGCTGACGATGTAGAGTTTATTCGAGCCGAGCAGCACGCTATCGGTCCAGGAGAACCAGGTACGCGGCATGTCGAACACAACGTAGTCGAAGTTGGCCGACACCAAATCGAGCAGGCGCGTCACCACATCGGGATCGAATGAGCGCATTTCCGCCGGTCGGTTCGGCGCCGCGATCACGGCAAGGCCGGAGGCGTGATAGGACAGCATGACCTCGAGCAGTTGCCGGTCGAGCCGGTCCGGCCGCGGCTCGATTTCCGCAAGATTGAGGCGTGGCTCGAGATCGAGATAGTCGACCGCGGTCCCGTTCTGGAAATTCAGGTCGAGCAGGCACGTGGAGGGCTTGGTGCGCTGGCCGCCGCTGTTGAGCATCGTCATCGCGGTCTGCACCGCGAGCGTGGTCACGCCGGCGCCGCCCACCGCGGGCAGAAACGTGTAAATTTGCGCCTCGGTCGGCGTCGCGGCGGCGGTGTGGGTCTGCGAAACGCGGGCACACGCGCGCACCAGATCGATCGCTGCCACCGGCTTTACCAGAAAGTCGGCAACCCGCATTTGCAGCAGCGTGCGGGCGACCCCCTCGTCGAAACTCTGCGTCACCGCCACGACCGGCGGCCACGCATGCACGCGCGCCATCAGCCGCGCCATCGCCTGCATTTCGGTGTCGCTGCCGGCATCGAGATCGACCACCAGGACGGTCGCATCCGCGGCGTCGAGCGTGTCGCCCTGATCCGCCACGCGGCCCGGCACGATGGTCAATTGGATCGCGTTGCTGGCCCCAAACGTGGCACGCGCCGAATGCTCGAACTCAGCGTCGGCGGTGAGCACGACGACGTGAGTCCGATGTGAATCGGCATTTGGATTACGACCTAGACGCATGACTTCAATCGAACCCGTTCATTTCACCGACGCCGCAGACTGGGCGACGGTCGGCCCGACCGGGGTCGTGTTGTTCTGGTTGTTCGAACCCTGCTGGTAGTTGTTCGACGTGCCGATGCCCTGCGGGTGGATCACGCGGCCGGTGCGATACCGCTCGACCGCCGCTTCCATGTTCACGCCGCTGAAGCCGATGTTCTTGTCGGCGCTCGCGCGCGGCCAGGGATCGACCATCTGGCTGACCTCGTTGGTCGCAACCGCATTGCCGCCGCTCAGCGCAATGGTGTCGCGACGATCGAGATATTCCGAGCAGCCCGCGAGCGCAGCGGCAAGCGTGCCGAGTGCTAGGGCGCGCAGCATATTACTGGACGGCCGCATTGGCGTCTCCCTTGGGCAAATCGAGCATATGACCGGTGAAAGGACGGTCGCCGGCGGCCGCGACACGCTCGAAGACCGGGGCCAGAGCGGCCGCCTGTTTGCGGGTAAGCTCGGTCTTGCCGAGCAGGAAATAGTCGACATCGTTCGGTGGCAGCGTGTCGTCGGCAGGCGTCCGCAGTTCGTCGCCTGGCCGCGTCGGCCGCACCAGATGCGGCGTCACGATGATGGCGAGATCCGTCTGATTCTGCTGATAGGACTTCGACGAGAACAGCGTGCCGAGCACCGGAACGGTGCCGAGCCACGGCAGTTGATCGAGCTGATTCTGGTTGTTGGTCTGCAGCAGGCCGCCGATCATGAAGCTTTGGCCGTCGCGCAGCTCGATGGTGGTCGACGCGCGGCGCACGATCAAGGCCGGGACGGCGATGCCGGTGGCCACCGCGACATTATGCGTGGTGTCGATCTGGCTCACTTCGGGTTCGATCTTCAGATTGATCAGACCGCGATTGAGCACGGTCGGCGTGAAGGCAAGGCCGACGCCGTATTTCTTGTAATCGACCGAGACCTGGCCGAGGGTGCCGGCCACCGGGATCGGATATTCGCCGCCGGCAAGGAAGCTCGCGGTATCGCCAGACAGCGCGACCAGATTGGGTTCAGCCAGACTGCGGGCGAGGCCCTTCTGCTCGAGCGCGTTGAGCGCCACGTCGATGGTGGTGCTGCCGCTGAGGATCCGGCCGATGGCAAAGCCGAACGGCGACGTCCCAGAGAGCACGCCAGCAGCGACTTCACCGGCCGCTGAGGTAATCGGCAAGCTCGAGGCAGGCTGCTGCGAGCCTACGTTGACCACCGCGTTTCTGTTGAACACGTTCCATTGCACACCCAATTCGCGGCCGGCGGTGCGCGACAGTTCGACGAAGCGCACTTCCAGCATCACCTGCTGCGGCGACATCACCGACACCGTATTGATGATGTCCGGGCTGAACTGCTTGGCGATGACCACCGCGCGGTCGAGGGTGGCAGCATCGGTTACCTCGCCGGACAGCATGATGCGGCCGTTGACCGACGACGCATGCAGACGCGAACCGGGGAAATTGCGCTTGAGTTCATTGGTCAAGCGGCTGACGTCATAGTTGACCTCGACGTCAAAGATGCCGATGAGCTTCTTGCCTTCGGCGTAGACCGACACGCGAGTCGTGCCGATTTTCTTGCCGAGGATCGACAACGTGTGATCGGTCAGCGGATTGACGTCGGCCACGTCCGGATCGCCGACCATGACGTCGACGAAGCTCGAGCCGGTGCGCACATCCTGCGACTTGCCGATGGTGACCGTCACCATGGCGGTGTGCGTATTGCCGCTGATCTGGATCACGCGGTCCTGCGCATAGGCATCGCCGGCCATGAACAGCAGCGCCGCGATCAGCGCCGCGGCCAAGGCGATCGCCAGATCGCGCAGCCAGCAACCGGTAGTCCTGTCCGAGCGCCGCCAAGCGAACCCGGCGGCAATTCCGTTGTTGTTATTCACGATACACTCCCCCGCCTTGTTTAACCCCCGACCCGAATCTACCGGGCCTCGAACGCCTGACCGGTCATATCTCCACGGCTACCTTCGACCGGCACGGTGTATTCTTGTTTGGCAGCCGCACGCGTCACGACCACCGTCGTGCTCGCGTCCTTGCCCTTGCTGACAACTTCGCCGCCGCTCAAATCGCCTAGCGTGATCTTGCGGGTGTGCGATTCCGCAGTGTCGCCGGCCTTGCGCAACAGCAGCGAAAGATTGCCGACAGACGATGCGAGCCAGACCTTTTGCGCCTCGACCGTGCTGACCTCGAGCGTGACCGATTTGGCGACGGCCGCCTTCGCGGCCCGCTCGTCGGCGACCTGATCGACCGCAAGCACGCGGGTGTTCTGCAGAACGACTTCCGTAGTGGCCGAACCCTTTTCGATCTGCCGCGTCAGCACGACGTCGACACGATCACCCGGCAGTACGAAGCCGCCGACGCCTTCGACGTCGTTGACGCGGATGGTGACCGCCTTCATGCCCGGTTTGACCAGCGCCGACAGCGTCGCGCGCTGGCCGGCCCCGGTGATCTTGAGCGACAGCACCGGCTCGTCCGGCTCGATCGCGGTGAGCACCACCCGGCGCCCGCCATGCAACAGTTCATTGATCGTGTGGAAGGCGCCGGTCGGCATCGAGGTCTCCGGCCACGGAATTTCCTTGAGCACGGCGGCGTTGAGCTCGGTGCCGAAGCGCAGCGGCTGCTTGGCGACGACGATGGTTTTCATCGCCACCGCCGGCTGCGACTCAAAGTGCTTCGCCTGCTTGCTGGCCTGGTTGTTGAGCCAAACCTGCGCGATGAAAACCGCGAGCAGGCCGAACACAACGGCGAAACCGATCATGACGAAGGTGCTGGCACGCAAGGTTTTTTGTCCCGTTTGACGCCGAATGAAACTCGATGGCCACGAGACTAAGAGGGACTAAGTATTCAATTGCTAATTTAGTGGACTCAATTGTTCCTATGCTGAAGGGCCACTGAATTACTATTGTTTACGATCGGTGTCCGATCAGGACAATTTCGCGGTCAGCCGCCTGCGCGTTAACAATACTGGGCGGCAGTGGCGCTTGACCTGTAACGTTTGGTTCTGGCTAACGACCTCGTGCCGGCTTCGAAAAGCCCGCCGCCAGTGGGTTCCTGCCCCGCCGGCGGCAGCCGGCGCGGCGTCGCAACGGGACAGTAACCGCGTTGCATTGGTTACCGGGACCGTTTCCCGGCGTTGCCCCTGCCGCCCGGTTGCGGCAACATGCCGGTCACGAACAAAGCCGCGCCACTGGCCGGCGCAATAACCGCTCTACGGAAGGAAGTCATCGATGTCTAAACCGCGCATTAGCTATATCGACCCAGCGACGGTGACGGATCCGGCCATGGTGGCCGAGTTCGAGCGTTGCGCGCGGGAGGGAACGCCGCGGCCGGAAAGCCAGGCAGTCCGCGCCCACGTGCCGGCGACGTTCTGGTCCTTTGCCAACACCTGGCGCGATGTGTTCAAGAACGGCGTCGCCGACCACAAAATAAAAGAGCTTTGCCGCATTTACGTCTCGCGCTCGGTGCTGTGCGAGTTCTGCGGCAATCAGCGCTCGATCAAGGCGGCCAAGTCCGGTCTTAAGGAAGACGACTACTCCGACTTGATCAATTTCGAGAGTTCGACGCGCTACGACGATCGGCAAAAAGCCGCACTCGCTTACGCCGAGGCGATCACCTGGGATCTGCCCGCCGGCGACGAGTTGTGGACGCGCCTGCACAAGCACTTCAGCGAGCCGGAACTTGTCGAGATCGGCTATTTCGTCGCCATCACCATGGGCCAGCAGCGCTGGCTTCGCACGCTCAACATCGAGCATCATCAGATTCTCGCCGGCACCGACGGCTCGATGGCGCCGGGCTTCGAGACCATGGACGCATTGCAGCAATCCAAACAAGCCACCGACTACTGGGCCAAGATCAACCCCAAACCAGCGTCGCAGGCCGCCGAGTGACAAACCAGCAGCCGGCATCCGCCGCGCGGCCTGTCTCCGCGTCTCTTGCGGCAACGGGACAAGCGCGCATTCGCGTCAAGGGATTGGCCAAGTGCTACGGCACGCTTGAAGTCTTCCGCAACATCGACTTCGAGGTGGCCGAGCGCGAGATCGTCGCCATCGTCGGGCCGTCCGGCTGCGGCAAGACCACGCTGTTACGCTGCATCGATGGCCTGCTGCCGCACGATGCCGGCGATATCTGGGTCGGCAACGAGCGCGTCGAGGAGCCGATCGCCGGGGTCGCCATGGTGTTCCAGCATTTCGGGCTGTTCCCGTGGAAGACGGTGTTCGACAACGTCGCCTACGGGCTGCGTATGGCTGGCGCCGCAAAGGCCGACATCGACCGCAAGGTGCCGGAGTTCGTCAAGCTGGTCGGCCTCTCCGGGTTCGAGAATGCGTTCCCCTATCAGATGTCCGGTGGCATGCAGCAGCGCTGCGGCCTGGCGCGCGCGCTCGCCATCGAGCCGAACGTGTTGCTGATGGACGAGCCGTTTGCGGCGGTCGACGCACAGACGCGCGAGATCCTGCAGTTCGAACTGCTGCGCATCTGGGACGAGCGGCCGACCGCGATGGTCTTCGTCACCCACTCCATTGAAGAAGCGGTGCTGCTCGGCCATCGCGTCATCGTGCTCAAGGGCAGGCCCTCGAGCATCCACGAGACCATCACTATCGATCTGCCGACCCCGCGCACACGCGACACGCTGCGTGAGCCGCGCTTCGCCGAATTGCGCGAGCGGGTGTGGGGAACACTGATGCGGGAGGCGCGCGAAGCCGAATTCGTACTCGAACGCTAAGATTCGAACGCTAACAAAAAGCTCAATCGAAACAGGGAGGATTTCATGATTCGCAGAGTGTTCGGCTTAATGGCCTGCGCGGCGCTCGCCGCGATGCTGATCGCGCCGCATCCGGCCATCGCGCAAGGCAAGAAGCTCACAATTGGCCTTCCCGGTATTCCGCCGATTTTTTCCGTCACCATCGCCCACGTCGCGGAGAAGCAGGGCTTCTTCAAGAAGCACGGCGTTGAGGTCGACATCCGTCCGATGGACAATGGCACGGCCGCCGCGCGCGCGGTGGTCGCCGGCGACATCGACATGTCGTGGTCGCCGACGCCTCCTGTGATCAATCAGGTGTCGAACGCGGGCGTGCCGCTGGTCGCAGTTTATGGCATGCCCAATCCGGACTGGGTGGTCGGCACCACCGAACCTGGCAAGACCTGCAAGGACATGGCTGGCCAGGACCTTGGCGTCGACTCGATCAACGGCGCGCGCTCGATCGCGCTGCGCTCGATGATCGCCGGCGGCTGCAAGGATATCAAAATCGAGCAGGTGAAGCAGATCGCGCTCGGCTCGAGTCCGGGTCCGGCGCTGCTCGCCGGCCGCCTGCATTTCGCCGTGCTGCATCTCGACGATCTCGCGGAGATCGAACACCAGGGTAAGAAGCTCAATATCCTGCTGGCGATGAAAAACACCAATCCGACCAGCCACTATCTCATCCTGATCGCGCGCAAGGACAAGCTTGCCGCCAACCGCGACGCCTATGTGCGCGCGCTTGCCGGCATGATTGAGGCCGCCCACTTCATGCAGGACCCCAAAAACGCCGATGCGGTGGCTGAAGCCGCTTCCGTGACCGGCCACAACAAAGAGGTCAACAAAGCGGCGCTCAAGAATTTCCTCGCCATCGATTTCTGGGCCGCCAAGGATGACGGCCTGCCGCGCAATAAAATCGAAGCGGTGGCAGCGCTGATGAAGAAGATCGGTTCGATCAAAGCCGATAAGGAGCCGGTGAAATACGACGATTTCGTCGACGCCAGCGTCTGGAAAGATGCCAACGCGATGGTGAAGTGACACTCTGTCATTCCGGGGCGCCCGCGCAACGGGGCGCGCCCGGGATGACGAGCTAGAAACGTAAAATGCACCTGACCACTCTCCGCCGCCACCTGCCGGTCTGGCTCAGCGTCCTCGCCGGCCTCGTCCTGTGGGAGGTCGCGGGCCGCAATACCAGTCCGGCCTTTCTGGTGCCGCTGTCGCAGACGGTGCGCCGGCTTTGGCAGATGATCGCGGCCGGCGATTTCATTCCGCAATTTATCGATTCCAGCGAATTATTCCTCACCGGCTTCGGCCTGGCGCTGATCGTCGGCGGCCCGCTCGGCCTGCTGCTCGCACGCGTGCGCCTCCTGCGCATCGGCATCGAGCCCTACCTTATGATTCTCTACGCCACGCCGATGGTAGCGTTGATCCCCTTCATCCTGTCGCTGATGGGCTTCGGTTTTGGGCCGAAAGTGCTGGTGGTGTTCCTGTTCTCGGTGTTCCCGGTGCTCTACAACACCGTCGAAGGCGCGCGCAGCATCAAACCCGAACTGATCGAGGTGGCGAAATCCTATCGCTCGAGCGAGTGGTCGCTGTGGCGCGAGGTCATGCTGCCCTACACCCTGCCCTACATGATGACCGGCGTGCGCCAGGCGATCGGCCGCGCCCTGGTCGGCATGATCGCGGCTGAATTCTTTCTCTCGGCGACAGGGCTCGGCCAGCTCATCATGGGCGCGTCGCAGGATTTCGACACCGCCGGCGTGTTCGCCTCGATCCTGGTGATCGGCGTGATCGGTATCGGCCTCACCCGGCTCGGTTTCATCATCGAGCGGCATTTCGCGCGGTGGAGGCAGTAGCGATGGCCGAGACCACCATCGCCTCATCGGCTTCAGTCGCTCCGGCGGCAAAGTCGCAAACTGCTGCGCCGGCCAGCAGCCTTTTGCCGCGCCTGTTGACTGGCGCGGTCATATTGCTCGCGTGGGAAATCGTGGTCCGTGCAGCAGCACCGGCCTATGTGGCAAAGCCAAG
>DASUGZ010000045.1:0-5504 GCA_036273755.1 Pseudolabrys sp. | reverse complement strand
CGGCGATGCCCGGTTTGGGCTTTTCCTCCACGGCCGCCTTCGACTCGGCGCCCTGCTCGACCACCTTCGGCTTGGCAACGGCATGGTCGATGTCGACCACGATGCTGCGGTCCTCGCGGAAGGTGCGTACTTTCGGGTCGCCGTTGAAGGCAAAGATGACGGTCGCCGAATCCTCGTCGACTTCGGTATCGATCGATCGCAACGTTGCAGGCAGCGCCATCTTGGCGTCGGCGAGATCCCATTTGATCGGCTGATCGAATTCAAGCGTGAGCTTGCCATCCGAATTCTCAGGCACGACGTTCGCCAAAGTCGGCATGGCGAAGACGTAACGGGTGAAGGTCGGCTGGGTTGCCACCTTGACGCGGATCGGCGGGTTCTTCTCCGGCTTGGCGGTGAGCCGTTGCAAGCGAAGCTGGCGTTCGGCATCAAGCGCGCGCTTGGCCAGTTCCTCGACCACCTCGCGCGGCAGCCCCGGCATCCCCTCGCTCCACGATTCCGGCAGCAGGTCGACGTAAAGCCGCTCGGCTGCGGGGATGACGTTGAGCTTCACCTTTTGCGACAAGGCGACGCGGATCGACATGCCATCTGGGTCGAGCCGTGCGGCGCTGACGTAACCGGCAGCGGCGATGCTGAGCTTCTCAACCGAGATGGCGACCGGCTTCTTGAACGAAACCACCATGATCGGATAAGCGAGTTCGACCGTGGCCGGCACTTCTTTCTCGAAGCGGAAGGCGAAACGCGCAAATCCGCCTTCGGTCGAAATCTTCATTTCGCCCTTGATCCGGTCTTCGGCGAACGCGCGGCCGCCAAGCGGCGTTGCGACAAGAATGAGCAGTTGCAGCAAAGCGACGGCCGCCAACAGACCCCGGCGCCATAGCGGGCTCGCCCGCAAGCGCTCGCGCGCGCGGGACGTCATCGGATTCAAAGGCGATGCCGTCATCGCAGAGCCGTTCCTGCCGGCGACACTGCCGGCGGCGATAGCCTAGGGATCGGCCTTTAAAGTCCCGTTAACCGTGACGTTTTGCGTGGCATTAAATGTGGGCGGAACGCTCAACTGCCGGGCGGTTTGCCTTCGATCTTGGGCAATTGGTCGGCGCTTTGCGACTTGCTGTCGGCGCGGCGGGCGAGTTCGACGGTGAGCCGTTCCGCCGCCTCCGGCGTCATCGCCGCCATGATTTCCGACATCTTGGCCGGCTTGATGTCGCTGGTGACTTCGGCCTGGATGCGCATGTCGAGCCGTTCGAGGATGCGGGCAGCATCTTTCGACTTCATGTTTTCGTACATCGAGACAATGCTCTTGAAGCGCTCCGCCTCGTTTTTCTCCCGCGTGCCCAGCAGTTGTTTGACCTTGGCTTGCAGGTCCTTGAGTTCGATGAGTTTGGCGTCCAAGCGCTTTTCCGTCGCTTTGAGCAGGTTTTCACGCATTTCCAGCTCACGGCTGCGGTCGTCGAGCTCCTTGCGGCGTTCCTGCAGGCGGCCGAGGACGGCGCGTTCGCCGGCCGAGGCGATCTTGCCGGCTTCGATCGGCACTGTCACGTCGTCCACCTTGACCTTGGTCTGATCCGGCTGCTTGGCTGTCGAAGTCTTAAGCGGCGGACCGGCCGCGGCCGGCTTTTTGTCACCTTCCACCGAACCGGTGATGTCGTCCGAGTCGCCCGCGATCCCTTGCGCCAACAACCGCTTGTCCGGCATTACAGCCGTCCCAGGCATCCGTTGCCCGTTCGCGAAGACGATTCTCGGGTAGTCAGGTATGCTTTCGCGCGAGGCCACCTTGACGGTGGCCCTATCGATACTCTGCTGAATTCGATCGCCAAGCGTATAGCCGCCGTCAAACACCAGGCCCGATACTTTGAGCGCGAACAGGCAGACGGTCGCCAAGAGGACGACCGGGATCAGCCTGAAATCGCGCGCAAAGCGGATCATGCGGCAAGACCGCTCGATTGCCCGCGCAGCCGCGCGCTGGCTCGTTCGGCAAAGGCTTGCGCCGCGGCGGCGACCGATTTGGCGTCCGGCGCTGCGACTGGCGGGCTCGCCGGCCGTGCGGCGCTGGTAATTCGAGTGAGCCGGGTCAGCAGGTCCTCACCGGAAGCAAGCTGGCGTTCGATGTCGGCGGACACGCTTTCCGCCCGCTCCAGCCGCCCCGCCAGGCTCTGCTCGCCTTCACGCATTGTCGTCTTGAGCCCGGCGATGGCGCGTTCGGCGATTTCGGTGGCGGTGATCAGTTCGGAAATAGTGGCGCGCAACGTTTGCTCGTCGGCCTTGAGCAGGCGAAGCTGTCGGTTGAGCCGCACACAATAAAGAATTGTAAGCAGCAGCAGGACCGAAACCATGCTCTCGACCAGAAATCCATAATGATAGCTCACGTTGTCTCCACCCTGTTGGTCGGATCGTCCGCCTTCTCGAACATGGCGAACGTGGTCCGCGGTTTGCGTAAAGCTTTGGCCACTCGCACCGCGACGCGGCCGCCGACTTTGCCCATGCGGCCTTCGGTCAGCACCGCTTCGCCGCAGCGCACGGTGACCATCGAGTCGGATTTGAGCTCGAGCGGAAGCGTATCGCCGACGCTGAGCTTCATCATCTTGCGCAGCGGCAGACGCGCCTCATAGAGCACGGCATCGACGGCGATCTGCGCCTGGCCGATTTCCGTCGCCAGATGGTCTTCCCAGATCGGATCGCGGCCGAACTTCTCGCCCATGAACATCTGGAGGAGAACGGCGCGGATCGGCTCGATCGTCGCGTAGGGCAGCAGCAATTCGATGTTGCCACCGCGGTCTTCCATGTCGATGCGCAGCCGCACCAGAATCGCCGCGTTGGCCGGGCGCGAAATCGCGGCAAAGCGCGGATTGGTCTCCAGCCGATCGATGTTGAATTTGACCGGCGACAGCGGCTTGAACGCCTGTTCGGCGTCGGCGAGGACCAACTCGATCATGCGCTTGACCAGATTGGTCTCGATCGTGGTGTAGGGACGTCCCTCCACCCGCACTGTGTTCTGGCCACGGCGACCGCCGAGGAGCACGTCGATGATCGAATAGATCAGGCTGGAATTGACGGTGGTGAGGCCGTAGTTATCCCATTCCTCGGCCTTGAACACCGCGAGAATCGCCGGCAGCGGGATCGAATTGAGGTAGTCGCCGAAACGTACCGAGGTGATGCGGTCGAGCGAGACTTCGACGTTGTCGGAGGTGAAATTGCGCAGGGACGTCGTCAGCAACCGCACCAGGCGGTCGAAGACGATTTCCAGCATTGGCAGGCGTTCATACGACACCATCGCCGAGTCGATGATGGCGCGGATGCCGGAATTATCGTTCAGCGAGACATCGGTCAGGCTGAAACCGAGCATACTGTCGATTTCATCCTGATTGAGGATACGCTCGGCGCCGCCCTTGCTGCCGCCGCCGCCCTCGCCGGCCATCGCCGCCCATTGCGCGGCAGCCTCGTCGGCGGCGGACGCAGCTGCTTTCTCGCCGGATTCGGCCGCGGGCGCTTCTTTTTCCAGCGCCACGCTCCATTCGGCGGCGAGCGCGTCTTGATTGATGTCTTGATCGGCTGGCATCGGTCAGATCGTCACTGGACGATGATTTCCTTGAACAGGACTGCGGTGACGCGGTTGGGGGCGACGGCCGCGTTGACCCGGCGGGTCAACTCCTCCTTGAGCCGGTACAGACCAGCGGAGCCATCGAGATCGGTCGGCCGCAATTCGCGCAAATAAGTCTGGAAAGAGTCCATGACGCGCGGCATCAGCGGCTGGATGTCCGTCGCCACCTCGGACGTCGGCAGTTCGAGCACGATCTTCACTTTGAGATATTGCGTGCGCTCGTTGGCGGCATTCGAAAGGTTGACCAGCACGTCGGGCAGATCGACGAAGATCACTGGCTTGGTCGCCGGCTTTGCTGCTTCCTTGTGCTCGGGTGGAGCTTTGAAGAAAAAGAAGTAGGCCCCGCCGCCACCGCCGCCGACCACCAGGAGGCCGGCCGCGATGATGATCATCATCTTGAGCGAGGGCATTTTCAGCGACGGCAGCTTGAGCCAGCCGAATTTGCCTTTCGGCTTTTCCGCGCCCTCTTCGCCTTCCTCGACTTCCTCGTCGAGCTCTTCTTCTTCGTCTTTCGGCTTGGCTGCCATAGTGACCCCGATGCAACGGAATGGACCGATCGCGCGTCCCCTGCGAGACACCGCGGCTGCGCGGTCCACGCGCTCCCCAATGGCGGCAAGCCTAGGTCGGTATGGTTAATAGATGCTTTCCGCGCGGGCTTAACTCGGCATGTTTTGCCGGGTCAGGGCAGTAAAACGGCGGTTTTTGCCCCGGACGGCTGCTTGAGTTTTTTATAAGTATTTGATTTCATTAAATTTTACCTGTTGGCACGGCGGCTGCAAAGCCCCTGGCAGCTGCCGGCTTGGGAGAGCCTGCGGCGACCGTTCAGCGGAGCCGGCCTCGGGAGGGCTCAGGTTGCGCCGGACGAGATGGGGAGACTGCCGATGCAGAATGCGATTCTAGTCGGACTATCGCGCCAAATCGGTCTCGCACGCGAGATGGACGTGGTGTCGAACAACATCGCGAACATGAACACCACCGGCTACAAGGCCGATAGTTCGCTGTTCGAGGAATATCTCAACTCCGCCGCGCGCGCTGACGAGACCGGTAGCCGCGTCAGCTTCGTGCGCGATCGCGGCATCTGGCACGACATGAGTCAGGGTCCGCTCGAGCGCACCGGCAATCCGCTCGACGTTGCGATCGACGGCCCCGGCTTTCTGGTGGTGCAGACTCCGGCCGGCGAACGCTACACCCGCAACGGCGCGTTGCAGATCAACCCGACCGGCCAACTCGTCACCGGCGACGGCTATCCGGTCCTCGGCGACGGCGGCCCGATCACGTTGCAGCAAGGCGACCGTCAGGTTTCGATCAGCAAGGACGGAACGATCAGCGTGCGCGAAGGCACCTCGAACGTCGATTCCGCGCGCGGCAAGCTGCGGCTGGTCACCTTCACCAACATGCAGCAGTTGCGCAAGGAAGGCAGTAGCACTTTCAGCCCGGTCGGCGGTGCAACCGCTCAGCCCGCACCACCGACATCCGGCCTGGTGCAAGGCGGGATCGAAAAGTCCAACGTGCGCGGCGTGGTCGAGATGTCGCGCATGATCGAGATCACCCGCAACTACACCCAGATCGACGATCTGCTGAAGCAGCAGAACGATCTTTCCCAGTCGGCGATCGACAAGCTCGCCGAAGTCCCCAATTGACCCTGACGGAGAGTTAGACCCATGCGCGCGCTCAGCACTGCTTCGACCGGCATGATGGCCATGGAGCTCAACGTCCAGGTCATCGCCAACAATTTGGCCAACATGACGACGACGGGCTACAAGCGCCAGCGCGCCGAATTCCAGGATCTGCTCTACGACCACGTCAGCCGCATCGGCACGCAAACTTCGGCGCAGGGCAACATCCTGCCGGTCGGCATCGATCTCGGCTCCGGCGTCAAGCCGGTCGGCACGCCGCGCCTGATGACGCA
>DASUGZ010000044.1:0-15173 GCA_036273755.1 Pseudolabrys sp. | reverse complement strand
AACGACGTGTTCGGTCACGACGTCGGCGACGCGCTGTTGCGCGAGATCGCGATCCGCCTGGAGCAGGCTTGCGAGGGCGCCTTCCTCGCCCGCGTCGGCGGCGACGAATTCTACGCCATCACGCCGACCGGTCCGCAGCCGGCGACCGCCGAGGCGCTGGCCGGCAGGCTCATCGCCGCGCTTGCCACCGACATCGACATCGAAGGCGTGCCGCTGCGTGTCGAGCTGACCGTCGGCGTCGCCGTCTTCCCGCAGGACGGCACCGACGTGGAATCGTTGATCGCCAACTCCGACGCCGCGCTATTCCGCGCCAAATCGGAAGCGCGCGGCTCGATCCGTTTCTTCGAGCCGGCGATGGACCAGCAATTGCGCGACAAGCGCGCGCTGCAGCAAGACCTGCGCACGGCGATCGCGCGCGAGGAGATCGAACTGCACTACCAGCCGCAGGCGCTCATATCCGGGGAGATCAATGGCTTTGAGGCGCTGGTGCGCTGGCATCATCCGCGCCAGGGCCTGGTGTCGCCGGGCGTCTTCATCCCGCTCGCCGAGGAGAGCGGGATGATCATCGAGCTCGGCGAGTGGATCCTGCGCACCGCCTGCCACGAGGCGGCGTCTTGGCCGCTGCCGTTGCGCATCGGCGTCAATCTTTCGCCGGTGCAATTCCACTCCGGAGACCTGCCGAAGGTGGTGCACCAGATCCTGCTCGAAACCGGGCTGCCGGCCGCGCGCCTCGAGCTGGAGATCACCGAAGGCGTGCTGATCGGCGACTTCAACCGCGCCGTTTCGATTCTGCGCCGGCTCAAGGCGCTCGGCGTACGCATCGCCATGGACGATTTCGGCACCGGGTATTCCTCGCTGTCTTATCTGCAGTCGTTCCCGTTCGACAAGATCAAGATCGACAAGTCATTCATCACCAACCTCGGACAGAGCGAGCAGTCCGCCACCATCGTGCGCGCGGTGCTCGGGCTCGGCCGTGGTCTCAACGTGCCGGTGGTGGCCGAAGGCGTGGAGACGAAAGAGCAGCTTGAATTCCTCGCCGCCGAATCCTGCAACGAGATCCAGGGCTACTACATCGGCCGGCCGAGGCCGATCGCCGACTATGCCGATGCCGTCGGCCGCCGCTCGCCGCGGCCCAGGCTCAAGGCGGTCAGCTAGGTCCTGGCTTAGCGGAACAACGCGCGCAGGGTTTCGTCCTTGCCGTCGCGCCGCCAGGTAATGTCCTCGACACGCCACTCGTTCTTGACCTTGACCAGGTCGAGCAGGACGGTTTTCGCTTTGTCGAAGTTGGTGAACTTGACGGTGGCGCTGGCCTTGCCCGGCGCGGTGTCGGCGACCGCGATGTCGAAATCCTTGATCTCCCAGTCTTGCGCGTCGATGAAGGGATCGCCGTCGAGCGCGCCGACCTCGCTGCGCTTGGCCGCTGCAGTCTGATCCTTGATCATTTTCGCCGCGAGCGCGGGCTCGAAATAGCGGCGGATGGTCGCCGCTTTGCCGAGGATGATGCCTTTGCTGTCTTTGCCCTTGTAGGTGGCGTAGATCGCCGTCACGAAATCGCGCGGCGATTGCTCGGCCGCGAGCGCCGCGAAGGACAGGGCGGAGCAGGCGGCGCCGATGAGAACGGTTCGTCGGCTGAGCATGGAGTGCGGAGCCTAAATGGTGCTGCCGGAGTGGATTGAACACTCGACCTCCCCCTTACCAAGGGGGTGCTCTACCACTGAGCTACGGCAGCGATTGCCCGGCGAGCGAATATCCGACAATTCCGCCGCTGTCGAGCGAAGCTTGCCGAGCGTCGGCCCGGCTTCTATCTGTTGCCGGCGATGACCGGCAAAAGCGGCAAATCCGGCGATTCCAGGCGTGCCGAACGCCTCAAGGCGGCGCTGCGCGACAATCTGCGGCGCCGTAAGGCGCAGGTTAAAGCCCGCGCGCAGACCGGCGGCAAGGTGGCCGAGCACGATTCCGCCGGAATTGCCTCTGAAATTGCCCCGCACAGGCCGAAAGGCTAGTAACCCTGCGCGGTGTAAGCCCTTGCGGGATGGCCGGAGCGGTTCTTAGGTATTGAGCGGCCGACAGGGGCCGGCAGCGGGGCGCCATGGATCGAATTCGTATCGTCGGCGGCCAGCGCCTCAATGGCGCGATCCCGATTTCCGGCGCCAAGAACGCCACCCTGCCGCTGATGATCGCGAGCCTGCTGACCGAGGACACGCTCACCCTCGAGAACGTGCCGCGGCTCGCCGACGTCATCCAGCTTCAGCGCATTCTCGGCAATCATGGCGTCGACATCACCATTGCTGGCAAGCGGCCCGGTGACGACCCCAACTCCGGCCGCACGCTGCACATTTCGGCGAAGACGATCGTCGATACCACCGCGCCCTACGAACTGGTGTCGAAGATGCGCGCCAGCTTCTGGGTGGTGGCACCGCTGTTGGCGCGGATGGGCGAGGCGAAAGTCTCGATGCCGGGCGGCTGCGCCATCGGTACGCGGCCGGTCGATCTGCTCATCATGGCGCTGGAAAAATTGGGCGCCAAGATCGAGATCGAAGCCGGCTACGTCATCGCCCGCGCCAAGAAAGGCCTGCGCGGCGGCAACATCGAATTCCCCAAGGTCACGGTTGGCGGCACCCACACCGCGATGATGGCGGCGGCGCTCGCCAGCGGCACCACGGTGATCGACAACGCCGCGCGCGAGCCCGAAGTCGGCGACGTCGCCGACTGCCTCAACAAGATGGGCGCCAGGATTTCCGGCGCCGGCACCGCGCGCATCGTCATCGAGGGCGTGGGGAAGTTGAACGGCGCGCGCCACAAGGTGCTGCCCGACCGCATCGAGACCGGCACTTACGCGATGGCGGTGGCGATGACCGGCGGCGACGTGCTGTTGCAGAACGCGCGCCCCGAACTGCTGCAGTCCGCGCTCGACACGCTGGCGCAAGCCGGCACGACCATCACGCCGACCAACGAGGGCATCCGCGTTTCGCGTAACGGCGCGGCGCTCGAGCCGGTCACCGTGTCGACCGCGCCGTTCCCCGGCTTCCCGACAGACCTGCAGGCGCAGCTGATGGCGCTGATGACGCGCGCTTCCGGTACCTCGCGCATCACCGAGACCATTTTCGAAAACCGCTTCATGCACGTGCAGGAGCTGGTGCGGCTCGGCGCTCACATCCAACTCGACGGCGAGACCGCCACCATCGAGGGCGTCAAGCACCTGACCGGCGCGCCGGTGATGGCGACGGATCTGCGCGCCTCGGTGTCGCTGGTCATCGCCGCGCTCGCCGCGCAAGGCGAGACCATGGTCAACCGCGTCTATCACCTCGACCGCGGCTTCGAGCGCGTCGAGGACAAGCTCGCGCGCTGCGGCGCGCAGATCGAGCGGATCAGCGGGTAGCGGTCTTCGCGCTCCGGCGGATTTTATGTGCGCGCCACGCGCGCCCGACGGGCCGATCGGCTAATCTCCATCGAGCGATTCGCTTTCGACCGCCGATCGGAACGCACCATGCGAAAAACAATCCTCTTGGCGATTTGCGCCGTGGCCTTGCTCAACGGCTGCGCCTCCAACGACTTGGAGAAAAAGTGCTCGGAGACTGTCGCGCGGTCGGATTGTCCCGCGGGAACGGCAGGCAAGATGATGAGCGAGTACGACAACGACCTATCTGGCATGGACGACCAGCGCTGCCGCGTACGCGGGCCGGTGGGATCGGAGGCCTATCTTCAGTGCAGGCGCGAGGTGCGGCGCGACCGGCGTAACTAGCGATCCAGCGGCAGGCGAAGTCGGCCGGGTTCGCTCGCCACCTGCGTGGGCGCAGTGGGCAATTGCGGCGCCGTTGACCGGCGATCCCGGTTGTAATCTGCTGGTGCGCAAAAGCACCACAGGGGGAAACGCTCATGTCCATCGCCCGCCATGTCGCCATTGGACTGACCGCGGCCTTGCTCGCCACGCCATGCGTCGCCCAGGACACCGTGAAGATCGGACTCCTTGTGCCGTTGACGGGACCGTTCACGCCGACCGGCAAGCAGCTTACCGCCGGCGCCAAGCTCTACATGCAGCAGCACGGCGACACCGTCGCCGGCAAAAAGATCGTGCTGATCGTCAAGGACGATACCGGCAACGCCGATATGACCAAGCGGTTGGCGCAGGAGCTGGTGGTCAACGACAAGGTCGCGTTTCTCGCCGGATTCGGCCTGACGCCCGGCGCGCTGGCGACCGCGCCGATCGCGACCGAAGCCAAGGTGCCGGAAATCGTCATGATGGCGGCGACGTCGATCATCACCGAGCGTTCGCCTTACATCGTGCGCACCAGTTTCTCGGTGCCGCAGACGGTCGTGCCGCTGGCCAATTGGGCGGCGGCGAATGGCATCAAGACCGTGGTCACGGTGGTCTCCGACTACGCGCCGGGCATCGACGTCGAGACCGCGTTCAAGAAGGAGTTCGAGGCCAAAGGCGGCAAGGTGCTCGAATCCCTGCGCGTGCCGCTGTCGAGCAACGATTTCGCGCCGTCATTGCAGCGCGTGGCCGACGCCAAGCCGGGCGCCATCATGGTGTTCGTGCCGGCCGGCATCGGCCCCATCTTCATCCGCCAATACATCGAACGCGGGCTGGACAAATCGGGCATCAAGTTCATCGCCGAGGGCAGCCTGACCGAGGATGACGTCGTCAACAATATCGGCGACGCGGCGCTCGGCATCATCACGTCGCAGCACTATTCGGCCGCGCACAACAGTCCCGAGAACAAGGCCTTTGTCGCGGCCTTCAAGAAAGCGAACGCCGGCATGCGGCCGAATCTGATGGCGATGCAGGCCTACGACGGCATGCACATGATTTACGAAGCGCTGAAGAAGACCAAAGGCTCGACCGACGGTGGTGCGATCGTCGCGGCGATGAAGGGCATGAGTTGGGTCAGTCCGCGCGGCCCAGTTACCATCGATCCGGCGACGCGCGAGGTGATCCAGAACATCTATATCCGAAAGGTCGAGCGGGTGAACGGCGAATTGTACAACGTGGAATTCGAGACAATTCGCGACTTCAAGGACCCGACCAAGATCAAGAACTAGTCCGCGGTCGACTTGTATGCAGCGTGACACACCGCCGTTTCGCGCCGATCATGTCGGTTCGCTGCTGCGGCCGCTTGCGGTCAAGCAAGCGCGCATCAAGCGCGCGGCGGGCCAGCTTACCGCCGACGAGCTTGTCGCGATCGAGGACGCCGAGATCAAGACCCTCATCGCCAGACAGGAAGCGATCGGCCTGCGCTCGATCACCGACGGCGAGTTGCGGCGCGCCTATTGGCATTTCGATTTTCTCGCCGGGCTCGACGGCGTTGCCATGGTCGAGGCCGAGGGCATCAAGTTTACCGGCGTGACGTCGAAGGCCGAGGCGCCTTACGTCAACGGCAGGCTCGGCTCGCGCCGCCATCCGCAGATCGCGCATTTCGAATTCTTGAAGGCGAACACCAAGCGCACGCCCAAGATGACGATCCCGAGCCCATCGATGCTGCATTACCGTGGCGGGCGAAAGATGATTGATCGCGCGGTCTATCCGGCGATGGACGAATTCTATCGCGATCTCGGCCAAGCCTACAAACAGGCGATCCAGGGCTTCTACGCGGCCGGCTGCCGCTATTTGCAGCTCGACGATTGCAGTTTTGCTTACTTGTGCGATCCGGCGCAGCGCGACATGCTGGCCAAGCGCGGCGACGATCCCGACAAGCAAGGCGAGATCTATGCCGGCATGATCAATGCGGCGCTGGAGAGCAGGGCGCGCGACCTCGTCGTCAGCACGCACGTCTGCCGCGGCAATTTTCGTTCGACCTTCATCGCCTCGGGCGGCTACGAGCGGGTGGCCGATCTATTGTTCAATCGTGTCAACGTCGACGCCTATTTCCTCGAATGGGACAGCGACCGCGCCGGTGGTTTCGAGCCGTTGCGCTTCCTGCCGAAAGGCAAGACGGCGGTGCTGGGTTTGGTCACCACCAAGACCGGCCGGATCGAGCAGAAGGACTTCATCAAGCGCCGCATCGAAGAGGCAGCGAAATACGCGCCGCTCGACCAGCTCTGCCTGTCGCCGCAATGCGGCTTCGCCTCGACCGAGGAGGGCAATGTATTGGCCGAGGACGAACAATGGGCCAAGCTGCGCTTGGTCGTCGAGTTGGCCGACGAGGTCTGGGGTCGATAACAAAGAGAGAACCATGTCCAATGTGAAAGTCCTGAGCGCCGGCGCCGTGCGGTCGATGGTCGAAGCGATCGGCCCGGAATACGAGCGTTCGAGCGGCAACAAGCTCGACGTCATCTTCGCGCCCGCCTTCGCCCAGCGCGAGCGCATCGTCAACGGCGAGACCGCCGACCTGGTGATCGTGTCGGAGTCGATCGTCGCCGAGCTCGAAAAGCTCGGCTTGGTCGTTCCCGGCAGCGCGCGAAATCTCGGGCGAACGGTCACCGGCGTCATCGTGCCAGAGGGCTCGCGGATGCCGGATATTTCCACGGTCGAGGCCTTTAAGCGGGCGCTGCTCGAAGCCAAGAGCGTCGCCTACACCGATCCCAAGGCGGGCGGTACGGGTGGGATCATGTTCGCGGCGTTATTGCAGAAGCTTGGCATCGCCGACGCGGTCAACGCCAAGGCAGTCTTGTGCAAGGGCGGCCTCGACGTCTCCAACAAGATCGCGGAGAAGCGCGCCGAAATCGGCACCACCTTCATCAGCGAAGCCTTGCCGGTGAAGGGGCTGAAGGTCGTTGGCACGCTGCCGGGCGAATTGCACAACGCCAACACCTATACGGCAGCGATCCATGCGGCGGCGAAGGAGCCTGCGGCCGCCGCGGCCTTCCTCAAGGCGCTCATCGATCCCGCGACCCGCGACCGTTGGGCCGCGGCCGGCCTCGAACCGGCTTTCCGGTGAAATACTGATCTTGCGGCGCGTCGAGGCCCTTCCTAACTACCTTTGCGACCGGAGCGGCGCGCATGGGCGAGCTTAAATTCGTTGTCCTCGACGAGGAGGACTTGGAAATTGCCTCCGCCCATCTGCAGGACGCGGTGGGCAAGGTCGAAGATGTGCGCTGGCGGCCGCAGGAAAAGCGGCTGGTGCTGGCGCTCAACCGCTTCGACTGGGAAGCCGCCCAGTCCCGCAAGCCCGAATTTCACCGGCGGCGGTCGGCGCTGCGTTTCGAGCGCGTGCTGTCATGCAAATGTCGCGGAGTGAACCCGGGCGGCAAGGACGCCGTCCTCAATCTGCTGGCGGTCGAATTCCAGGAAACCGACGCGCCGGCCGGCGTCGTGACCATTGTGTTTTCAGGCGGGGCCACCCTGCGGTTGGAAGTCGAGTGCCTGGAAGCCGAACTGGCCGATCTCGGGCCGTCCTGGCCGGCCGCGGCCTGTCCGGTCCATCAGGCGCCCGACGACGGGGCGGCCGATCCCGGTACCCGTTAGGAAGCGCAAAACCCCGCCCCTATTAGCCATATTCTTGATCAGAACTGCCCGGCCATCGCCGAAAAGGCGCCAACTCCCTTGCTATTTTGCGGTTCCGATGGCGTAGTGGCGCCGCTGTTTCGCAAATTGGGGGACTAAACCAATGCGTAAATTCCTGATCGTCGCGGGGCTCCTCGCCGGCGCCGCCCTGTTCACGACTGGCTCCGCTACGCCGGCTAACGCCACCTGGGTTGGCTGCTCTTGCGTCAAGCTCGGCGCGCCCGCGGTCTGTTCGAAGGGACCGGTCGAATGTGGGGCCACCGGCGGCGTTTGCCTGCTGCCGTGCGACTACGTCGCGCCGAAGAAGCATCATCACCACCACCACAAGAAGGCGAAGGCCAAGAAAGAGATGAAGAAGTAAGCGGACTCGATTTTCGCCAGCAAGGCTCCGCCCCAGGGCGGGGCCTTTTTGCTTTTTTGCGCTTTGCGCCAGAGGCCGCGAATGGGTTGACGCGGGATTGCGCATCACCCATTCACCTATCCGGGTAGGATGAGGCCATGCCGCTTCGATTGGACAGCCAGAGTTCCGACTTCGCCACGCGCTTCGCCGCTTTCCTCGCGGTCAAGCGCGAGGCCGCGCAGGACGTGGAACAGTCGGTGCGTTACATCATCGACGAGGTGAAGGCTTACGGCGATCGCGCGGTCCAGCAACTGACCCTCGAATTCGACCACGTCGACGTCGGCAAAATTGGTATACGCGTCGCCGCCGACGAAATCGACTCGGCGGCGGGATCCTGCGATGGCGAGGCTTTCGCCGCGCTCAAGCTCGCGCGCGACCGTATCGAGGCGTATCACTTGCGGCAGAAGCCGAAAGACGAGCGCTTCACCGACGCGCTCGGCGTCGAGCTCGGCGCCAAGTGGACGGCGATCGAGTCGGTCGGACTCTACGTGCCGGGCGGCACCGCGGCCTATCCGTCCTCGGTGCTGATGAACGCGGTGCCGGCCAAGGTCGCAGGCGTGCCGCGCCTCGTCATGGTCGTGCCCGCGCCGAGCGGCAAGCTCGCGCCCCTCGTATTGGCCGCGGCGAAGCTCGCCGGTGTCGACGAGATCTACCGCATCGGCGGCGCGCAAGCGGTGGCCGCGCTCGCTTACGGCACCGAAACGATCCAGCCGGTCGCCAAGATCGTCGGGCCGGGCAATGCCTACGTCGCGGCCGCCAAGCGTCTGGTATTCGGCCAGGTCGGCATCGACATGATCGCCGGTCCTTCCGAGGTGTTGATCCTCGCCGACAAGACCGGCAATCCCGATTGGATCGCCGCCGATCTCTTGGCGCAGGCTGAGCACGACGCGAGTGCGCAATCGATCCTGATCACCGACGATGCGGCGTTGGCTGGTGACGTCGAGAAAGCTGTCGTCGCGCAACTCAAGACGCTGCCGCGGGCCAATATCGCCGGAGCGTCGTGGAAGGATTTCGGCGCCATCATCGTCGTGCCGAGGCTCGCCGACGCCGTCGCGCTGGTTGATCGGCTGGCGCCCGAGCATCTGGAGATCGCCGCCGACAACGCCGAGGCGCTGGTGACGAAAATCCGCAACGCCGGGGCGATCTTCATCGGCGCCTATACGCCGGAAGCGGTCGGCGATTACGTCGCCGGCTCCAACCACGTGCTGCCGACCGCGCGCTCGGCGCGGTTTTCCTCGGGCCTCGGCGTGCTCGATTTCATGAAGCGCACCTCGCTGCTCAAATGCGGCCCCGACCAGTTGCGCGCGCTGGGCCCCGCCGCCATCGCGCTCGGCGAAGCGGAAGGCCTCGACGCGCATGCGCGGTCGGTGGCGATCCGCCTCAACCGATGAACGCCGCCAAGCCCGCGGGCGGCAAGAAGCGCCTCGTCAAGGTGACGCTCGACGAGGAATCGATCGGCCGCGCCAACGAGGACGTCGAGCACGAGCGCGAGGTCGCGATCTACGACCTGCTCGAGCAGAACAGCTTCGCGCCGGTCGGCGACGGCGGCGGGCCTTACGCGCTGCATCTGTCGATCAACGGCAACCGGTTGGTGTTCGATATCCGCCTCGAAGACGGCACGCCGGTGATGGCGCATCTGTTCTCGCTGACGCCGCTGCGCCGCATCGTCAAGGACTACTACATCATCTGCGACAGTTACTATCAGGCGATTCGCACCGCGACGCCCGACAAGATCGAGGCGATCGACATGGGCCGGCGCGCGATCCACGACGACGGCTCGCGCATTCTGATCGAGCGGCTCAAGGGCAAGGTCGCGGTCGACGTCGATACCGCGCGCCGGCTGTTTACGCTGATCTGCGTGCTGCATTGGAAAGGTTGAGATTTGGCCGCCGCGCGCTCATCGCGCCCGCAATCGGTGCTGTTCGCCTGCGGCATGAACGCGGTGCGCTCGCCGATGGCGGCCGCGCTCGCGCAGCAGATGTTCGGCCAGTCGCTCCATGTCGGCTCCGCCGGCGTGCAGAAGGGCGAGCTCGATCCTTTTGCGGTCGCCGTGATGGACGAGATCGGCATCGACATCTCGCGGCACAAGCCGGCGACGTTCGAGGATATCGAAGACTTGGAAGGGCTCAACTTTGATCTAATCGTGACGCTGGCACCGCCGGCGCATCACAGGGCGCTGGAACTGACGCGCGTCAACGCGGCCGAGGTCGAATATTGGCCGACATTCGACCCGACCTCGGTCGAAGGCAGCCGCGAACAGCGCCTCGACGCCTATCGCATGGTGCGCGACGAACTGATGAAGCAGATCAGGGCACGCTTCGGCCAGGCAGGCGGGGGCAATGAATGAGTTGTGGAAGCAGCCTCGTTCCGCTAGTTTCCGCGCCGATTTCACATCCATGACAAAGCCACTAAATCCATGATCGGCCGGCCCAAATTCGTGCTCGCTTCCGGCTCGCCGCGCCGGCTCGCGTTGATGAACCAGGCCGGCATCGAGCCGGACGCGCTCAAGCCCGCCGACATCGACGAAAGCCCGCAGCGCGGCGAAATTCCGCGCGCCCACGCCAATCGCCTCGCGCGCACCAAGGCGGAGGTCGCGCTCGCCAACGTCAAGCTCGACGACGAATTGCGCGGCGCCTACATCCTCGCCGCCGACACCGTGGTGGCGGTCGGCCGCCGCATCCTGCCCAAGGCCGACTTGCTCGACCAGGCGGCGCAATGTCTGCGCCTGCTGTCCGGCCGCAACCATCGCGTCCATACCTCGATCTGCCTGGTGACGCCGAAGGAGAGCTTCCGCCAGCGCCTGGTGGAGACGCGCGTGCGCTTCAAGCGGCTGTCGGAGGAGGACATCGAAGCCTATCTCGCTTCCGGCGAATGGCGCGGCAAGGCCGGCGGCTACGCCGCGCAAGGCATCGCCGGCACCTTCATCGTCAAACTGGTCGGTTCCTATTCGAACGTGGTCGGCTTGCCGCTCTACGAGACCATGAGCCTGCTCGGCGGCGAGGGCTACCCGATCCGCTTCGGCTGGCTCAACGCCACCTGATTGGGCGTGGATACGCCATGAACATCGCGTCGTGGCTCGAACGCTCCGCTCTCAGTCATCCGGCGCGGCCGGCGTTGGCGACCGGTACGCGCGTCGTTGCGACCTACGGCCAATTGGCCGCGCGCGCCGCGCGCTTGGCTGGTGCTTTGCGTCACCGCTTCGGACTCGAACCCGGCGACCGCGTCGCCATCGCCGCTAAGAATTCGCATCACTATCTCGAAATGCTTTACGGCGTCTGGCATGCCGGGCTGGCGGCGGTGCCGGCCAATGCCAAGCTGCACGGCGCCGAGCTCGGTTACATCCTCGAACAATCCGGCGCGCGGGTCTGCTTTGCCTCTGAAGGCGTCGACGTCGCGGCGCACGCGCCGAAGACGCTGCAGCGGCTGATCGCGATCGGCAGCAAGGACTACGAGGCTCTGTTCGCTGCCGACCCGATCGCACTGGCGCCGCGCAATGGCAATGACCTCGCCTGGCTGTTCTACACCTCCGGCACGACCGGGCGGCCGAAGGGCGCCATGCTTACGCACGACAACCTGGCGATGGCGAGCCTCGCCTACGGCAGCGAGGTCGATCCGGTGGCGCCGGGCGACGCCATCCTGCACGCGGCTCCGATGAGTCACGGCTCCGGCCTCTACATCATGCAGCACGTGGCGCGGCTCGGCGTGCAGGTCATTCCGGAGAGCGGCGGCTTTGAGCCGGACGAGGTCGCCGCGCTGTTCAATCGTTGGCCGCGCCTGTCGATGTTCGCGGCGCCGACCATGATCAAGCGGCTGGTCGCTTCGCCGGCCGCTCTCAACGCCGAGCACATCCGCACGCTGATCTGGGGCGGCGCACCGATGTATGTCGAGGACGCGCTCTTGGCGCTCGACCGCTTCGGGCCGCGACTGGCGCAGATTTACGGACAGGGCGAAGCACCGATGACCATCACGACACTGTCCAAAGAAGACATCGCCGACCGCGAGCACCCGCGCTGGCGCGACCGGCTCGGTTCCGCCGGCAAGCCCTATGCGTGCGTCGAGGTGATGGTGGCGGGCGTGCAGGATCGGCCGGTGGCGCAGGGTGAGGCCGGCGAAATCCTCTGCCGCGGCGTCGTTATGTCGGGCTATTGGCAAAACCCAGAGGCGACCGAAGCCTCGCTGCGCGGCGGCTGGCTGCACACCGGCGACGTCGGGGTGTTCGACCAGGAAGGCTATCTGCACCTTAAAGATCGCTCCAAGGACTTGATCATCTCCGGCGGCTCCAACATCTATCCGCGCGAGGTCGAGGAGGTGCTGCTGATGCACGATCATGTGCGCGAGGTCTCGGTGATCGGCCGGCCGGACCGCGACTGGGGCGAGGCGGTGGTCGCCTATGTGGTCGGCGCCGCTCCAGCGGCCGAACTCGACGCGCTGTGTCTTTCCCGCATTGCGCGCTTCAAGCGGCCGAAGGATTATGTTTTTGTCGACGCGCTGCCGAAAAACAACTACGGCAAGATACTGAAAACGGAACTGCGCGCCATGGATGCGGCGAGGGCCAAGCAATGAATGCAGTCGAGCGCGCGGCGGGCGAGGCCTGCCCGATTTGCGGCAAGGCGGCGCAGCAGGCGTTCAAGCCGTTCTGCTCCAAGCGCTGCGCCGACATCGATCTCAACCGCTGGCTCTCCGGCGTCTATGCCGTGCCGGTGAAAGCGGACGAAGACGAGGACGGCGAGCGGCCGGCCGAGGGCGACGGGGGCGAGCGGTCGTGAACGTGCAACTGGCCGATTGGCCCGACATACTGTTCGCGACGCTCAAGCGCGCTGGTATCGCCCAGGTCGGCTATGTGCCCGACGCAGGCCATGCGCGGCTGATCGAGCGCTGCAGCGCGGACCCCGGCATCCGCGACGTCGCGCTCACCACCGAGGAGGAGGGCGTGGCGCTGGCGGCCGGCGCCTCGCTCGGCGGTGAGCGCGCCGCGCTGTTGATGCAATCGAGCGGGCTCGGCAACTGCGTCAATATGTTCTCGCTGGCGCGGAGCTGCCGGTTTCCCCTGTTGATGATTATCACCATGCGGGGTGAGTGGGAGGAGTTCAATCCCTGGCAGGTTCCGATGGGCTCGATCGTCGACCCCGTGCTCAAGCTGTGCGAGGCGGAGGTCTATCGCGTCACCAAGCCGGAAGAGGTCGAAAGCGCGACGGAGCGCGCGGTCCAGCACGTGTTCGGCGACGAGCGTATCGGCGCCGTCATCCTGTCGCAGCAGCTGATCGGCAAGAAGGTGTGGGTGAAATGAGCGGACGACTGGAACGCCGCGCCGCCATGGCGATGCTGCTCGAAGGCCGTGCCGACGACCTTTTGGTCGTGCCCGGCCTCGGCTCGACAACCTATGACCTCGCCGCCGCCGGCGACAATCCGAAGAATTTTTATCTGTGGGGCGCCATGGGCGGCGCGGCGATGATCGGCCTCGGCTTGGCATTGGCGCAGCCGCAACAGCGCGTCGCGGTTATTACGGGGGATGGGGAAATGCTGATGGGGCTCGGCGCGCTCGCCACCATCGGCATTCAGAAGCCGGGCAATCTCGCCCTCATCGTCTTCGACAACGGCGTCTATGGCGAGACCGGGATGCAGCCGAGCCACACCCAAAGCGGCGTCGATCTCGTCGGGGTCGCCCGCGGCTGCGGCATCGCGACCTGTCTCGATGTTGCCGACGAGGCCGGCCTGCGCGATCTGGCCGCGCGCCTGAAAAGCCTGTGCGGGACCCTGTTCGCGCGCGTCGCGATTGAGGCCAACGAGCCGCCGCGGGTGCTGCCCGAGCGCGACGGTACGGTGCTCAAGCAGCGGTTCCGCGCCGCTTTAGGGGTCAAAGCGTGAGGCCGGGGAAGCATTCTGGACACGCCGGAGGCGGGCCTCTATAACGCGCGGCGCTCTGCTTGTCCGCCTGGTTCGGCGGGCCAAGTCGACGACTTATACCAACACTCGGCGCCCAGGTAGCTCAGTTGGTAGAGCATGCGATTGAAAATCGCAGTGTCGGTGGTTCGATTCCGCCCCTGGGCACCACGCCGCCGTTCGCGTTTGTTCACACCCGTTCGCCAGTGTGCGACCACATCCTAAAGACGCCAGGACCCTGTCGGGCGCTTCAGTTGTCAAAAAGACTCAGCCCATTTTTATTTTGCGCCGTTGCGAGTCGGTTTGACTCATCTCTTTGAAAGTCCGGTGGAAATCTCGCCCAAAAAACTTGCGCCGGAAAAACGCCGCACTCTGGCCGAAACCGCGCGAATCAGAGCAAGCTGATCCCGCTCTAAACATCGCCACGTTTGCCAGCCGGACAATGGAGCCCGCAATGATTCAGGATTCTTCGTCCAGTGCGCCGTGTGTTCGCGTCATCGTCGTCGGCAATGAAAAGGGGGGATCGGGTAAGTCCACTATTGCCGTCCATATCGCCGTCGCCTTGCTGAAGCTTGGCCAGAGCGTCGCCACCATCGACCTCGATTCGCGGCAGCGCAGCTTCACGCACTACATCGACAACAGGTTGGCCTGGGCGCGGCAGCGCGGCAAGGAACTGCCGGCGCCGACCCACGTCTGCTTCGACGATGAGGCCGACCTCTCCGGCACCGACGACGAGGGAGAAGGGCGGGCGGCGTTCCTGAAGACAATCGAAACCTTGTCCGCCAATCATAGCTATATCGTCATCGACACGCCTGGCCACGACCACCCGCTGTCGCGGTTGGCGCACGCGGCGGCCGACACGCTGATCACGCCGCTCAACGACAGCTTCGTCGACCTCGACGTGCTCGGCAACGTCGATGCCGAGACTTTCGGCGTCACCGGCATCAGCCACTATGCTGGCGCAGTCTCCGACGCGCGCCGCGACCGCCAGGCGGCCGGCAAATCGGATACCGACTGGATCGTGCTGCGCAACCGCCTGTCGACCCTAGGTTCGCGCAACAAGCGCTTCGTCGGCGAGGCGCTGGACGATCTGTCCCGACAGCTCGGCTTCCGCTGCATCGAGGGCCTGGCCGAGCGCGTGGTGTTCCGCGAGTTCTATCCGCGCGGATTGACCGCAATCGACGATATCGACGAGCTCACGCTCGGCACGCGGCCGACCATGTCGCACGCCACCGCGCAACTCGAAGTGCAGAATCTGATTGCTGCGCTATTGGGCGCGCCCGCGCGCGGCATCGAGGACACCGACCAGGCCCACGCGGCGTAAGCCGGGCGGATATGTCTTTTATTAAAACGCAAACGTAGCGGCCAGTGCGCCGCTGCGTCACCCTTCGCCGCCCGACGGTTTGATCAGGCCCATACGCACCGCGATGGCGACCGCGTGCACCCGGT
>DASUGZ010000043.1:0-20540 GCA_036273755.1 Pseudolabrys sp. | reverse complement strand
CTCGGGCTTGCCACTATGTGTGTCGGCGTCGGGCAGGGCGTCTCGCTTGCGCTGGAACGACTCTAGGAGCTGAGAAGGACAATAAAAATGTCGCTCATATTTCCCAAAGAGAGCCTGAACGTTTTTCCCAAGCACCTGTCGCCGGGATACAAGAGCACGGTGAAGCGCTCGCCGTCGAAGCCGCTGATCATCGTGCCGCAGACGCTCTCGGAGTTGACCGGGCCGGTCTACGGCCACGACGTCATTCAGGATGGCGACAATGATCTGACCAAGCAGCACAAGGGCGAGCCCTTGGGCGAACGCATCATCGTGCACGGCCACGTGCTCGACGAGGACAAGCGCCCGGTCCCCGATACGCTGGTCGAAATCTGGCAGGCCAATGCCTGCGGCCGCTATGTGCACAATGTCGACCAGCATCCGGCGCCGCTCGATCCGAATTTCACCGGCGCCGGCCGCACCGTCACGGATAAGAACGGCTACTACAAGTTCATCACCGTGAAGCCCGGCGCCTATCCCTGGGGCAACCACCACAATGCGTGGCGGCCGAACCACATCCATTTCTCGGTGTTCGGGCAATCGTTCCTGTCGCGCCTGGTCACGCAGATGTATTTTCCGGGCGACTACCTGTTTCCGTTCGACCCGATCTTCAATTCGGTGACCGACGAGAAAGCGAGGGCGCGCATGATCTCGTCGTTCGATCTGGAAAACACCATTCCCGACTGGGCGCTGTGTTTCCGCTGGGACATTGTGCTGCGCGGCCGCGAGGCCACGCCGCAGGACACGGATAAACACTGATGTCTGAGATCATCACACCATCGCAAACCGTCGGCCCGTTTTTCGCCTACGGCCTCGCGCCGAACAGCCGTTGCCAGTGGGATCCGAACGGCAATTACAGTTGGAAGGAAACGATTGGCGCCAATCTGATCACGCCGGATGCGACGGGGACGAAGATCCGCATTGAGGGCCGTATCACGGACGGCGATGGCCAGCCGATCAACGACGCGATGATCGAGATTTGGCAGGCGGATGCCCATGGCCGCTACACCCATGCGCGCGGCGAAACCCCGCGGCCGAACGCCAAGTTCACAGGCTTTGGCCGTTCGGCGACCGACAAGAACGGCGAGTTCAGCTTCGACACCATCAAGCCGGGCATCGTGCCGGGCCCGGGCGGCAAGCCGCAGGCCCCGCATATCGTGGTCTGCATCTTCTCGCGCGGTATGCTGCGGCAGGTTTACACGCGCTTCTATTTTTCGGACGAGGCCGGCAACACCGCCGATCCGATCCTGGCGCTGGTGCCGGAGGATCGCCGCGGCACCCTCATTGCCCACAAGCAGGCCAGCGGCGGGACGCCGGTGTATCGTTTCGACATCCGCGTCCAAGGCGAGAGCGAGACCGTTTTCTTCGACATCTGAAGGCGTTAGCGAGCCGATCGCCGCCCACTCTTGCCCCAACTTCAATGATTATTGTGGGCAAATGCCCAATGATTTCACCTCTAGCGAGGCCTTCAAAAATTATTATCTAAAAATAGCCATTAAACATGCTTTGGGCATTGCCCACCCAATCTGCCCACCTTTTTAAATCTTGACGAGAGGCATTTGGATTTGGTTCGTTTGGCGGCGAGCCAGCCGCCAGAGCCGGCCGCAGGGAAGCGCCATGAACGATCAGATCCTTCAGGAGATCAGCGAATTCTGCCGCCAGCGCGGCTTGGCCGAGTCCACCTTTGGCCGCCGCGCGGTCAACGACGGCAAGCTCGCCAACCGGCTACGCAATGGCGGCCGCATCACCACCGATACGCTTGAACGCATCCGCAGCTTCATGGCGCGCAATGCCGATGCCGCGCCCGCCCGTCGCCGCGTTCTATTCGAGGCGCCAGGCGCCGCATTGCCGGTGGTGACGCCGCCGGCGCCGCCGGTCGCCTCGGGACAATCCGCCAATGACCCGACGCGCAATTTTCGCTTCTTCGACAACCGCCAGAAATACCTGCTGTTCGTGAATACCTGCTCGGAGAAGTGGGAAATCGCCAACCGCGTTGGCATGGAGCTCGCCAACATTCATCCGCGGCCGCCGGCGGTACGGGTGTTCGACGCGGGGCTCGGCGACGGCACCGTGCTCGCGCGCGTCATGCGCAACATGCACGACCGCTTTCCGACCATGCCGTTCTACGTGGTCGGCAAGGAAATCAGCCTCGAAGATATCCGCCTCACGCTGCACAAGATGGCCGACCGCTTTGTCGAGCATCCTTCGACCGTGCTGGTGCTCACCAACCTCGCCTATGCCGAAGCGCCGTGGCTCGCCGTGAAATCGGTCTCCGCCGCCACCAGCCTGGTGTGGAAAGAGCTGCCGATGGAGGGCAACACCGCGCATTCGTTCGAGCAGCAGATCACCGCGCTCGAGCCGTTCCTCGCCGAGAACTGGAAGGCGGGGGTGTCGGCGAAAAGCGGCAATCCGGTCTATGAACGTCCAGTCATTCTGGTGCTCTATCGCAGCGACCACAAATTCCTGCTCGACCAAATCGTGCCCAAGCCCGGCGGCACCGTCGCCGATTACGATCTGGTGATCGCGTCGCAGCCTTATCGCGCGCGCGCCTCCCTCGAGTTCAAGGCCAAGCGCGTGCTGGCGCCGCTCGCCCGCGCGCTTGGGCCCGGCGGACGCATGATCGCGATTCATTCCTACGGCCACGATCCTGGCATGGAGATCATCCACAAGGTGTGGCCCGAGGATAACCCGTTCGTGCATAATCGCCACGATCTGCTCAAGGAGGTGAAGCACGAATTGGGCTCGGCCGGCCGCGATCTCAACTTCAATGCCTATGCCGATCAGCGTTCGCTGTTCCGCTATGACATGCATACGCTGCCGTCGGAGATTTCCTCTTCGATCGGCACCTCGACACTGCTCGCCGCCTGGAATGCGGCGATCTACGTGGCGCAGATCGAAGACGACCGCCTATCCGACGTCAATGCCGACCGCCGCTATATCGATGCGACTCGCGAGGTGCTGCAGAAGCAGGGCGGACTGTGGTTCTACGACGAATCCTTCGTGATCTCGCACCGGCGCGAGTAGCGCGGCGATGCCGAATTTTGCGCAGCGCTTTTCCCTCGAGGCCACGCGGCCGAATGCCGGCGAGATTGCCGCGCTGGCGGAGATTTTGCCGGCTGGCACGCCGGTCTATTTTTCCGCGGTGCCGACGATCACGGAGCAGGAATTGATCGCCGGCGCGGCGTTGCTGCGCAGACGCGGCTTGGAGCCGGTGATCCATGTCGCGGCGCGGCGCATTGGCGCGGCCGCCGATCTGGCCAACCTGCTTGCCGGTTTGCGCGGCGAGGCCGACGTGCGCCGGCTCCTGGTGATTGCCGGCGACATTGAGCCGCTGGGACCGTTTCCCGACGCGCTCGCGGTGATCCAGAAAGGCCGTCTGCGCGAATCCGGCATCACGGAGATCGGCATCGGCGCCTATCCGGAAGGGCATCATCGCATTGCGGCGGGACGGCTCGAAGCCGCACTCGACGAGAAGATCGCCGCTGCCGCCGCACAGGGGCTTGCGGTCCATATCGTCAGCCAGTTTTCGTTTTCGCCAGAGCGGATCCTCGCCTGGCTCAAGCGGCTGCGCGCCTGCGGCATCAACAAGCCGGTCAAAGTCGGCATGGCGGGGCCGACAAGCGTGCCGGGGCTGCTGCGCTATGCGAAACGTTGCGGCGTCGATGCTTCGTTGCGCGGGCTGATGTCGGGCGCGGCGGCGACCCTCATCGGCCATGTCGGGCCGGACCGTATCGTTGACGCGCTTGGCGAGGCTGGCGACCTTGGCGACGTAGCGCCGCACTACTTCTCATTTGGCGGCGTCGTCGCAACCGCCCGTTACGCGTCGGCGACGGCAAGACACGCCGTCGCCGGACGTGCTATGGCCCAGCCAAATTGACGCTCGATCAAGACCCGCGGCGGCACGGCCCCGCGGGCCCATTGCGGAGGACAAGTCATGCAAAGAACCAAGCCGCCTTTCCGCGCCGACATGGTCGGCAGCCTGCTGCGCACGGCGCCGCTCAAGCAGGCGCGCGCGCAGCGTGAGAAGGGACAAATTACGCCCGCGCAGTTGAAAGAGGTCGAGGATCGCGAGATCGAAAAGATCATCCAAAAGCAGGAAGAGGTCGGACTGAAACTCGCCACCGACGGCGAATTCCGCCGTGCGTGGTGGCACTTCGATTTCTTCTCGATGCTCGATGGCGTCGAACTCTACGACCTCGATCACGGCATCCAATTTCAAGGCGTGCAGACCAAGATGCAGAGCATCCGGGTCAAGGGAAAGATCGGCTTTTCCAACCACCCGATGATCGAGCACTTCAAATTCCTTAAAAGCCACACCAAGGCGGTGCCGAAAATGTGCATCCCAGCGCCGAGCCAGATGCATTTCCGGCTCGAGCCCGGCGCCGTGAGCAAGGATTTCTATTCCAGCCGCGACGCCATTTTCGACGATCTAGCGGGAGCCTACGGCAAGGCGATCAAGGCGTTCTACGACGCCGGCTGCCGCTATCTGCAGTTCGACGACTGTTCCTGGGCCTATCTGTGCTCAAAGGAGGAGTTGACGAAGGCGAAGGCGCGCGGGCTCGACGTCGATCACCTGCAGGAGAGCTACGCGGCCTGCATCAACAAGGCGCTCACGGCCAAGCCCGCAGACATGACCGTCACGACGCATGTCTGCCGTGGCAATTTCCGCTCCACCTGGATCGCATCGGGCGGCTATGAGCCTGTGGCCGAGACGCTGCTCGGCAAATTGAACTACGACGGCTATTTCCTCGAATACGACAGCGACCGCGCCGGCGGCTTCGAGCCGTTGCGCTTTTTGCCCAAGGGCAACAAGATCGTCGTGCTCGGTGTCGTGACCTCGAAGTCGGGCCGGCTCGAGCCGCGCGACGACGTCAAGCGGCGCATCGAGGAAGCCACCAAATATGTCGCGCTCGACCAGCTGTGCCTGTCGCCGCAATGCGGCTTTGCCTCGACCGAGGAGGGCAATATCCTGGCGGAGGACGAGCAGTGGGCGAAACTCCGCATGATCGTCGAACTGGCCGACGAGGTGTGGGGCGGGTAGCTTCTTATCCCTCCCCTTTCAGGGGAGGGATTAAGAAAGCCAGAGAGATTACTCATGTCCCCACGCACCGCGCCGCCGTTTCGCGCCGACATGGTCGGCAGTCTGTTGCGCACCGCACCGTTGCGAGACGCCCGCGCCAAATTCGCCAAAGGCGAGATCGACGCGAGCGCGCTGAAAGCGGTCGAGGACCGCGAGATCGAAAAGATCGTCAAGAAGCAGCAGGAGGTCGGCCTCAAGCTGGCAACCGACGGTGAATTCCGCCGTGCGTGGTGGCATTTCGATTTCTTCTGGGGCTTGCAGGGCGTGGAGCGGATCAGCGCGCCGCCGATCAAATTCCACGGCGTCGACACCAAGGCCGAAGCGCTCAAGATCACCGGCAAAGTCGATTTCACCGGCCATCCGATGATCGAGCATTTCAAGTATCTCAAGAGCGTATGCAAGACGACGCCGAAAATGTGTATCCCGGCGCCCTCGACATTTCACTTCCGGCAAGGCCGGGCGATGGTGAGCAAGCAAGCCTATCCCGGCTACGACGAGTTCTTCGCCGACGTCGCCGCGACCTGGCGCAAGGCAATTCGCGCCTTTTACGACGCCGGTTGCCGCTATCTGCAGTTCGACGATACCGCATGGGCGATGCTCTGCGATCCCAAGGAACGTGAGCACTCGCGGGAACGCGGCGACGATCCCGACAGCCTGCCGGCGATTTACGCGCGCGTGACGCAAGATGCGCTGCGCGACAAGCCGGCCGACATGGCGATCACCATGCATTCCTGCCGCGGCAATTTTCGCTCCACCTTCATCGCCTCGGGCGGCTACGAATTCGTTGCCGAGCAGTTGCTCGCACACACCAATTTCGACGGCTATTTCCTGGAATACGACTCAGATCGCGCCGGCGGCTTCGAGCCGCTGCGTTCCTTCCCCAAGGGCAAGAAGCAAATGGTGCTCGGGCTGGTCACCTCGAAGTCGGGTCGCCTCGAGCCGAAGGGCGACATCAAGCGCCGTATCGAGGACGCAGCCAAATACGTCGTGCTCGACCAGCTTTGTCTGTCGCCGCAATGCGGTTTTGCCTCGACCGAGGAGGGCAACGTACTGGCCGAGGACGAGCAGTGGGCGAAGCTGAAGATGATTGTAGAAATCGCCGACGAGGTGTGGGGGAAGTAGCCCGTGTCCCGGGCACAGCGCAGCACGTAGTGGTGCGCTGCAGACCCGGGACCCCGGCGGATCTCGAAGAAAGCTGGGTCCCGGATCTGCGGTGCATCGCTCAGGCGCTGCACCGCGTCCGAGACACAAAAGGAAACGACAAATGTCTCAACGCACCAAGCCCCCGTTCCGCGCCGACCATGTCGGCTCGCTGCTGCGCCCGGCGGCGCTGAAAAAAGCGCGGGAGCAACGCGCCAAAGGCGAGATCGACGCCGCCGCGCTCAAGGCGGTCGAGGACCGCGAGATCGAGCGCGTCATCAAAAAGCAGGAAGAGGTCGGCCTGCAATCCATCACCGACGGCGAGTTCCGTCGCTCGTGGTGGCAGCTCGACTTCCTATGGGGGCTCGACGGTATCGACAAGCACGTCATGGAGCAGGGCGTCGCCTTTGCCGGCGTGACGACGCGCAACGAGGGCCTCAAGGTCACCGGCAAGATCGGCGTCTCAAGCCATCCGATGATCGAGCATTTCAAGTTCGTCGCCGCCCACACCAAGCGCACGCCGAAGATTACGATCCCGTCGCCGTCGGCGATGGTCGGGCGCCCGGTGTTGCCGCCGATCGATCCAAAAATCTATCCTGACCGCGACAAGATGTTCGCCGATCTCGGCGAGGCCTACAAGAAAGTGGTACGCGCCTTCGCCAATGCCGGCTGCCGCTATCTACAGCTCGATGAGGTGACCATCGCCATGCTGTGCGATGAAAATTATCGGGCGAAAATGACAGCGCGCGGCGACGACCCGGACAGTCTCGGGCCGCTCTACGGCGACCTCATCAATGAGGCGATGTCGGACATCCCGTCCGATATGTGCATCACGATGCATCTGTGCCGCGGCAATTACCGGTCCACCTTCATGGGTACGGGCGGTTACGATGCCGAAGCGGACGTGCTGTTCAACCGTATCAAGGTGCACGGCTATTTTATGGAATACGACAGCGACCGCGCCGGCGGCTTTGAGCCGCTCAGGCTGGTGCCGAAGGACCGCCACGTCGTGCTCGGTCTCGTCACCACAAAGACCGGGCGTCTGGAATCCAAGGACGACATCAAGCGCCGCATCGACGAAGCGACCAAGTACATTTCCCTCGATCAACTCTGCCTGTCGCCGCAATGCGGCTTTGCCTCGACAGAAGAGGGCAATGCGCTGGCCGAAGACGAGCAATGGGCAAAGCTGCGCATGATTGTGGAAGTTGCGGAAGAGGTGTGGGGCCGCTAACAGTCGTCCCACACAGAGCTTCCCGGTATGCCCCTCAACGCCGAAAAATTGCTGGCGCTGCAAATCCCCGAGGTCGAGCACAGCTACGGGCCGCGCGACTGCATTCTGTATGCGCTAGGCCTCGGGCTCGGGCAGGACCCGATCGACCGCGACGAACTCGCTTTCGTCTACGAGAAAAATCTCAAAATTCTGCCGACCTTCGCAGTGATGATGGGCTACGCCGCCTATTGGCTGCGGCTGCCGGAGATCGGCGTCACCTGGGAAAAGGTCGTGCACGGCGAGCACGCCATGCGGCTGCATGCGCCGCTCGCGCCGCAGGGCACGGTGATCGGCCGCACCCGCATCCTCGATGTCCTCGACAAAGGCGAGGGGCGCGGCGCTCTCGTCTATTCGCAACGTGAAATTTTCGACAAGGCGAGCGGCCGCCTGCTGGTGACGCTCAACCAGACCACGTTCTGCCGCGGCGACGGCGGCTTCGGTGGGCCGAAGCGAGACGCTTCGCCGCCGCATGCGATCCCGAGCCGGGCGCCGGACGGCGTCGTCGACTTCGCCACGCGGCCGGAAATGGCGCTGATCTACCGCTTGTCTGGCGACATCAATGCGCTGCATGTCGATCCGGACTTCGCCAAGGCCGCCGGCTTCCCGCGTCCGATTCTGCATGGGCTTGCGACCTTTGGCGTCGCCGGCCACGCGCTGCTCAAGGCCGTGTGCGGCTACGATCCGACAAAGCTCACCGCCATGGCCGGTCGTTTTTCGGCGCCGGTCTATCCGGGCGAGACCATTGGTACCGAGTTCTGGCGCGACGGCAACGTGGTAAGCTTCCGCGCGCGGGTCAAGGAGCGCGATGTGATCGCCATCGACCATGGCCGCGCCGAGGTGACGGGATGAGCAAGCGCAGCGCGCAGAGGGACGACCACGCCGACATCCGCGAGGCGGTCCGTGCGCTGTGCGCCAGGTTTCCCGGTGAGTACTGGCGCGCGCTCGACGGCGAACGCGCCTATCCGACCGAATTCGTCCGTGCGCTCACCGACGCCGGCTATCTTGCGGCCCTCATCCCCGAAGAGTTCGGCGGCAGCGGCCTGGGTTTGAGCGCCGCTGCGGCGATCCTCGAAGAGGTTCACGCCTCGGGCGGCAACGGCGCGGCCTGCCACGCGCAGATGTACACCATGGGGACGATTTTGCGACACGGCAGCACCGCGCAGAAAAAGGCTTATCTGCCGAAGATCGCCAGCGGCGAATTGCGCCTGCAGGCTTTCGGCGTCACCGAGCCGACCTCCGGCACCGACACGCTCTCTTTGCGCACCACGGCGCGGCGCGAGGGCAACGACCACTACGTCATCAACGGCCAGAAGATCTGGACATCGCGCGCCGGGCATTCCGATCTGATGCTGCTGCTCGCGCGCACCGCGCCGAAGGAAAAAACCAGGTCGCGCACCGACGGGCTCTCCGTATTTCTCGTCGATATGCATCTGGCGCAATCGGCCAACCTCACCATCACTCCGATCCGCACCATGATGAACCACGCCACCACGCAGGTGTTTTTCGACGACCTGCGTGTACCGGCGGACAATTTGATCGGCGAAGAGGGCCAGGGCTTTCGCTATATCCTCTCCGGCATGAACGCCGAACGCATTCTGATCGCGGCGGAATGTATAGGCGACGCCAAATGGTTCATCGAAAAAGCGACCAGCTATGCCAAGGGGCGCGAGCTGTTCGGCCGGCCGATCGGGCAGAACCAGGGCGTGCAGTTTCCGATCGCGCGCGCCTATGCGCAGATGCGCGCCGCCGAATTGATGGTGCACGAGGCTGCGCGCAAATATGAAGCGAGCGAGGACGTCGGGCCGGAGGCCAACATGGCGAAGCTGCTCGCCGCCGACGCGTCCTGGTTTGCCGCCGACATGTGCGTGCAGACGCATGGCGGCTTCGGCTTTGCCGAGGAATACGACGTCGAGCGCAAGTTCCGCGAGACGCGGCTCTACCAGGTGGCGCCGATCTCCACCAACATGATCCTGTCGTATCTCGCCGAGCACGTGCTCGGCCTGCCGCGGTCGTACTAGATGCCGCTCCCCCTCGAAGGCCTGCTGGTCGTCTCCATCGAACAGGCCGTGGCGGCGCCGCATTGCACCTGCCATCTCGCCGACGCCGGCGCGCGCGTCATCAAAGTCGAGCGGCCGGAGGGCGATTTTGCCCGCCACTACGATCATATCGTTCACGGCGAGAGCGCGCATTTCGTCTGGCTCAATCGCGGCAAGCAGTCGGTCGTACTTGATCTCGGCAAAGACGACGACAAGGCGCTGCTCGATGCCATGCTCGCCAAGGCCGACGTGTTCGTGCAGAACCTCAAGCCCGGCGCGCTCGCCAAACTCGGCTTCGCCGTCAAGCGCCTGCGCAAGGATTATCCGCGGCTGATCTGCTGCTCGATCTCCGGCTATGGCGAGAGCGGGCCCTACGCGCAACGCAAGGCTTACGATCTTTTGGTGCAAGCAGAGTCCGGTCTGTCTTCGGTGACAGGCGGGCCGGAAGCGCCGGCCCGCGTCGGTGTGTCGGTCGTCGACATCGCGGCGGGGCTGAACGCCTACGAGGCGGTCCTGGAGGCGATCATCAAACGCGCGCGCACGAACGAGGGCACGGAAATCTCCGTCTCCATGTTCGACGCCATGGCGGAATGGATGACCATTCCGTTGCTCAACCAGGAAAACGGCAATCCGTTCAAGCGTGTCGGTCTCGCGCATCCGACGATTGCGCCCTACGGCGTGTTCAAGACGCGGGACGGCGCCGACATCCTGATTTCGATCCAGAACGACCGCGAATGGCGCGTGCTCGCCGACAAGGTGCTGGGCGACGCTTCGCTCGGCACCGACGCGAGGTTCGCCACCAACCCGAAACGCCAGGAGAATCGCGCTTTAACGGACGGCGCTGTCGCGGCGGTGTTCGCCCGCCACGACGTCGCGCCGCTGATGGCGAGGCTTGCCGCTGCCGACATCGCCTTTGCGCGGGTCAACGACAGCGCGTTGCTCGCCGCCCATCCACATTTGCGCCGCATCACGGTCGACACGCCGAGCGGCCCGGCGCATCTACCCGCGCCGTCCCCGCAACGCGCCGAGGAGCCGCGTTCTTATGGCCCCGTGCCGGCGCTCGGCACGCATACCGAAATGATTCGGGAAGAATTCGCGCCGCGGCGCGTAAGCTAGTCGATTGCCGCGGCCGCCGGCCTTGCGGCTGCCGGCCCGGCAGCGCGGATGATCAGTACCAGCGGGATCATCGCCAGCGTCAGGATCATCAGCAGCTTGAAATCGTTGAGATAAGCAATCATCGACGCCTGCTGGGTGACCATCGCATCGAGCATTGCAAGGCCGGTCTGGCTGTGGACGTCGAGATGCGCCGTCACGTCCGGCATTTGCAGCGCGTCGTTGAACGGCGTCACGTTCTCGACGAGGCGTGCGTGCATTTCGGTGGTTTTGCTGGTCAGGTTGGCGATCACCATGGAGATGCCGACCGAGGAGCCGATGTTGCGCACGAGCGTCAGGATCGAGGTGCCACTGTTGCGCAGATGCCCGGGCAGCGTCAGGAAGGCCGCGGTGGTGATCGGCACGAACAACAGGCCGAGCCCGATTCCCTGTATCACGCTGGTGACGACGATCGCCTCCTGCGTGACGTCGAGCGAAAACCCGGTCATGTAATAGAGCGTGCCGCCGGTGAGCAGCAGGCCGAGCAGGATGAGATAGCGCGTCTCCAGGAGCCGCATCAGCCGCGGCGCCACCAGCATAGTCAGCAACGTGCCGACGCCGCGAGAGCCGAGCAAGAGGCCTGCGGTCTGAATCGGGAAGCCGAGCAGGTTCTGCATGAACGGCGTCACCAGGGCCATGGTGCCGAACAGCACCACGCCGATCGCCACCATGAACACGACGCCCGAGACGAAGTTGCGGTCCTTGAACAAGGCGAAGCGCACGAAGGGTTCGGGGGTGGTCAGCGAATGGGCGAAGAAATAATAGAAGCCGACGATCGCGACGATCATCTCGATCCAGATTTCGTTCGCGCCGAACCAGCCGACCTGCTCGCCGCGGTCGAGCAGCAGCTGCAGCGAGCCGATGCCGATGGCCAGCGCGATAAAGCCGAACCAGTCGAAGCGCAGGTGTTCGTGCCGATGGGTTTCCTCCATGAACAGAACCATGCCGATGACGGTGACGACGCCGATCGGCAGGTTGATCAGGAACACCCAGTGCCAGGAGTAATTGTCGGTCAGCCAGGCGCCGAGCGTCGGGCCGAGGATCGGCCCGAGCATCACGCCGACGCCCCAGATCGCCATCGCCGAGCCGCGCTCCTCCACCGTATAGGCGTCGAGCAGCGTCGATTGCGACAGCGGCACCAGCGCGGCGCCCGCCATGCCTTGCAGCAGGCGGAACAGCACCATCTGCTCGATGTTCTGTGCCAGCGCGCAAAGCAGCGAGGCAACGGTGAAGCCGGCGACACAGATGATGAACAGCTTCTTGCGGCCGAACCGGTCGGCCATCCAGCCGACCGGCGCGGTCATGATGGCGGCGGCGACGATGTAGGAGGTCAGCACCCAGTTGATCTGGTCGAGCGAGGCCGACAGCGAGCCTTGCATGTATGGCAGCGCCACGTTGGCGATCGTGGTGTCGAGCGCCTGCATGATGGTCGCCGTCATCGCGCACACTGTGATCAGCGTGCGCCGCATCTTGGGCGGCATCGACGCAAAATGCGTCGCGGTCATTTTGCCGGCTCGTTGGCTTTGGCCGACAGGAACGGCAGGCGGCTGTGTCCGGTGTCGATATCGACCACGACGCTCATGCCGGAGCGCAACAGGCGGGTGTCCTCATCCTTGTCGAAGGCGATGCGCACGGGCACGCGCTGCACCACCTTGACCCAGTTTCCGGTCGCGTTCTGCGGCGGCAGGATGGAGAACTGGGCGCCGGTGCCGGGGCTCACCGCGACGACGTGCCCCTTGAAGGTGTGGTCTGGGAAACTATCGATATCGAGCGCCACTTTCTGGCCGACGCGCAGATAGGTGATGTCGGTTTCCTTCGGGTTGGCGTCGACCCAGGGCGCCTGGTCGTCGATCACGCTCAAGATCGGCGTGCCGGCGGCGACAAAGCGACCGACCTGGATGTTGTCGACTTGCGTGGCGGTGCCGGAGATCGGGGCGCGCACGATGGTATGGCCGAAATCGCGCTGCGCATTATCGAGCGCGGCCTTGGCTTGCGCGTATTCGGGAAACTCGGCGAGCGGCAGGTTCGGGTTGCCGAGCAATTGGGAAAGCGTCGTGTCGCGCTGTTGCGTGGCCAGTTGCGTCTGCAACTCTGCCGTCACCAGCGCGGCGCCGGAGGTATCGACATCGGTTTGCGTGCCGGCCTGCGACTTCACCAGAGACTGCTTGCGGTCGAAATCGTGCCGCTTGAACTCGACGTTCTTTTTGGCGAGTTCGACCAGCGTGGTGAGTGACGCGAGTGTCGTCTTCAGCTTGTCGTAGTCGCTTTTCGCGCCCGCCAGCTTGGCCTGCGCGGTATCGAGCGCGAGGCGGTAGGGCTGGGGATCGAGCGTGAACAACTCGTCGCCCGCCTTGACGTGCTGGCCCTCGACCACGGCGACGTGCACGATCTTGTCGGACACGTCCGGCGTAATCAGCACCTTCTGCGCGCCGACATAGGCGTTGTCGGTCGAGATGTAGCGGCCGCCGGACAGGTAAAAGCCAAGCCCGATCAGCACGGCGACTGCCGGCAGGCCGACCAGAAGGGTCATGCGCAGGCGCTTACGTCCGAGCCGCGCGGCGAGGCCTAATTTTTCAGACGCCGGCGCTTCGGCCGGCGCGGTCTTGGCTTCCGGAGCGGGGACGATCTTGAGGGGTTTTTCACTCATGGCAAGTTAACCGTTGGCCGCTTCTTGCGGCTGGGTATTGGCGTTGATCGCGCGGCGCAGATTGTCTTTCAGCGTGATGAGTTGTTTGAGGGTGCGTTCGATCGATTTTTCATCGAGACCCTCGAGCACCGTTTCCATCATGTCGGTGCCGAGCTCCGACAGGCGGCCGAGCAAGGGCTTGGCGGCCGGCGTCAGATAGAGCCGGTTGGCGCGGCGATCATTGGGATCGGCGCGGCGCTCGATCAGGCCGCTTTCGGCGAGGCGGTCGAGCAGACGGGTCAGCGAGATCGGCTGCAGGTCGAGCATTTCGGCGAGTTCGGACTGCTTAAGGCCTTCGGTGCGGTCGATGCGCACCAGCACGGCCCATTGCGCGCGCGACATGCCGAACTGGCGCCCTCGCTGGTCGGCATAGGTCTTCAGCATTCGCGCTACATCCATGATTGTAAAGGCGAATTCTCGCTTGACCGGCTGCGGCGTCATGGCTCCTCGCATCTCTCTAGCATGCTTATAATAAGCTAGCTTATAATTAATTCAAGTGGACTTCTGGCGCATGATGGAGTGGCGCCGCGGACGGGTGACGGCACCGCATCGCTCGGGCAAAGTCGCGGCCAGAAAAAACGGCAAGGGACGGAATCATGGACATCGGATTTATCGGGCTGGGCAACATGGGCGGGCCGATGGCGCGCCGGCTGATCGGAGCCGGACACAAGCTCATCGTCTACGACACCCGCAACGACGCGGTGGCGCCGCTGGTGGCGCTCGGCGCCCAACTCGCCTCGTCGCCGCAAGACGTCGCCGACCGTGTCGAGACGGTGATGGCGAGCCTGCCATCGCTGCAGATTTCCGAGAAGGTGGCGCTCGGCGAGGGTGGCGTCATTCATGGCAAGCGCGTCAAGCGCGTCATCGATCTTTCCACCACCGGCGCGTCGATGGCGACAAGGATCGCGAGCGCCCTGGCGAAACAGAACATCGTGCAGATCGATTGCCCGGTGTCCGGCGGCGTTGGCGGCGCCGCCAAAGGCACGCTCGCGGTGATGGTTTCGGGCCCGAAGGCCGAGATCGATCTGGTCAAAGATGCGCTGTCCGTGTTCGGCACGGTCTTCGTTATCGGGGACAAGCCCGGCATGGCGCAGACCATGAAACTCGCCAACAATTTCCTCTCGGCCAACGCGATGGCGGCGACGGCGGAAGCGGTTGCGATGGGCGTCAAAGCCGGTCTCGATGCCGCGGTCATGATCGACGTCATCAACGCCGGCTCCGGACGCTCGCGGGCGTCGGACCAGAAGTTTCCGCAATCGATCCTGCCGCGCACCTTCAATTACGGCTTCGGCACCGCGCTGATGCTGAAGGACGTGCGGCTGTGCAATGAAGAAGCCAAGGCGCTGGACTCGCCGAAGGACGTCATGAGCACCGTGCTCGCCTTGTGGGAAGCCACCAATGCCGAATACGGCGGTGACAGCGACTTTACCGCGATCGTGAAGATGATCGAGAAGCGCGCCGGCGTCACCATCGGCACGGAGAAAAAGCAATGAGCGACGACACCCACGAGGTCTACGCCGTCAAATATGCAAGCCACGGCCGCAAGCGCTCGGACAATTACGTCTTTGGCGATCCGCACGACGAGATGACATCGATCACCTATTACGTCTGGGTCATCAAGGGCCCGCATGGCGTTTTCGTCGTCGACACCGGCTTCGACGAGGCCGCAGCCAAGGAGCGCGCCCGCCAGATCAGCCGTCCGGTCGGCGAGGGCCTGAAAGCGCTCGGCGTCGAGCCTGACTCTGTACGCAATGTCATCGTCACCCATATGCATTGGGACCACGCCGGAAACTACGACCTGTTTCCCAACGCCCGCTATCACCTGCAGGATACCGAGATGGCCTACGCCACCGGCCGCTGCATGTGCCACCAGATGCTGCGCATTCCGTTCAGCGAGGCCGACGTCCACGCCATGGTGAGCAAAGTCTACGGCTATCGCTGCGAATTCCACGACGGCACCGAAGAGCTCGCCCCCGGAATCTCCGTGCACAAGATCGGCGGCCACTCCAAGGGCCTGCAATGCGTGCGGGTGAAAACCAAGCGGGGCGTCGTCGTGGTCGCATCGGACTGTATTCATCTCTATTCGCACATCGACGAAGGCCGCGTCTTCCCGATCACCTACTCGATCGGCGACACGCTCGAGGGCTACAAGACGATCCAGAAGCTCGCAACCTCGCGCCACCACATCGTGCCGGGTCATGACCCGGATGTGCTGAAGATCTATCCGGCGGCAAAGCCGGGGCTGGAGGACTGGGTGGCAAGGCTCGACGTGGAGCCGAAGGTCTAGGCCAGCCCCAATTCCGCAAACGCCGTCTGGTGACGCTCGGCGCTTTCCGGCGAAAAGCAGCAGAACATCACGCGGTCGATGCCGCGCGGTTGCGCCGCGATTTCCGAGGCCACGGTGCCGACCGCAATGCACGCGGCAAGATCGGCGGGAAAGCGATAGACGCCGGTCGAGATCGCCGGAAAAGCGAGCGACGACAGCCGGTGGGCGGCGGTGAGGTCGAGCGCGGTCCGATAGCAGCCGGCGAGCAATGCTTCCTCGTTCGATCCCCCGCCGTGCCAGACCGGGCCGACGGCGTGGATGACGTGTTTGGCTTTGAGCCTATAGCCGCGCGTGATCTTGGCCGAGCCGGTGTCGCAGCCGCCGAGCGTCTCGCATTCCTTGAGCAGCTCGGGCCCCGCCGCGCGATGAATGGCGCCGTCGACGCCGCCGCCGCCGAGCAGCGAGCGGTTGGCGGCGTTGACGATGGCGCCGACGTCCAGCGTGGTGATGTCGGCGACGACGACGTCGAGCCGCGTGCTGCCGATCTCGGCGCTGAGCAGCGGATCGGTCATTTTGAAAAGCCTATCATGCCCACTCGGCTTTGACCTCGGCCTGCAAATCGACGGTGCCGCGCACCCCGATATCGCCGAAATGCTCATCGAGGAAGCGCCGTGCCGCGCGTTTACCGTTGGCGCGCACCATCTCGAAGAAATCGTAGTCGGTGTTGAAGCGACCGCCGATGTCGGGCTGCTTGGCGAAGGCATCGAGCGCGATGCGATGCATGTTGATGCGCCGGTATTTGCCGGGCCCAATGCCGCGCGGCAGCTTGCCCTGGTCGATCAGGCGGCTGACGAACTCGATCGCGCGCAACTCGCCCATCAGCGGCGAGTTGAAGGTGATCTCGTTGAGCCGGCTGACGATGTCGCGGTTCGAGGTCGGCGTGGTGTTGCGGGCGATCGGATTGATCTGGATCAGCAGCACGTCCTCGGTCTGCGTCACCCCGAACAGCGGGAAGATCGACGGATTGCCGAGGTAGCCGCCGTCCCAATAGGGCACGCCGTCGATCTCGACCGCGTGGAACAACAGCGGCAGGCAGGCCGAGGCGAGCACGGCGTCGGCGCTGATCTTGTCGTGCGGGAAAATGCGCAGCCGGCCGGTGTGCACGTTGGTGGCGCTGACGAAGAGCTGTGGCGTTACGGCGGCGCGGACGGCGTCGAAGTCGACGAAGCGCCTGAGCAGGTCTTTCAGCGGATTGATGTTGAGCGGATTGAAATCGTAGGGCGACAGATATTGCGACACCGCCTTGACCCAGATGCCGAGCGGCGAGCTTTCGATCGGCAGAAACGAGAACAGGCGGTCCATTGCCTTGCGCTGCAATTCGGGCAGGCCGCTGTTGAGGCTGACCGCGCGCCAGAACTCGGCGAGCCGCTTGCGCGCCTCGTCGCGGCCTCCGCGCGCCAGTCCGTCGGCGAGCAGCACGGCGTTGACCGCGCCGGCCGAGGCGCCGGTGATGCCTTCGATCTCCAGCCGCCCGTCTTCGAGGATGTGGTCGACGACGCCCCAGCTGAAGGCGCCGTAGGCGCCGCCGCCTTGCAGCGCCAGATTGATACGCTTGGTCGCCGGCGCCGGATCGCCGCGGATGGCGCGGACGATGGCTTTGATCACTGCGCGACCCAGCCGCCGTCAATCGAGTAAGCCGAGCCGGTGATCGAGGCCGCGGCGTCGCTCGCCAGGAATACGGTAAGCGCGCCGATGTTCTCCGGCTTGGTGAACTGGTGCATCGGCTGCTTCTCCGACAACAGCGCGATCTCCGCTTCGCGCACCGACTTGCCGGACGCCTTGGCGCGATCGTCGATCTGCTTCTGCACCAGCGGGGTGAGCACCCAGCCGGGACAGATGGCGTTGCAGGTGATGCCGGCATTGGCGCACTCGATCGCCACCACCTTGGTCATGCCGACGAGGCCGTGCTTGGCCGACACGTAGGCGACCTTCTGCGCGCTGGCGACCAGGCCATGCGCGGAGGCGATGTTGACGATGCGTCCCCACTTGCGCTTCTTCATGCCGGGCACCGCGGCGCGGATGGTGTGAAACGACGACGATAGGTTGATCGCGATGATCGCGTCCCATTTGTCGATCGGGAAATCCTCGATGTTCGCCACGTGCTGGATGCCGGCATTGTTCACCAGCACGTCGAGCGAGCCGAAGCTCTTTTCCGTCGCCGCGATCATCGCGGCGATCTCGGCCGGCTTGGTCATGTCGGCTGGTGAATAGAGCACCTTGATGCCGAATTCCTTCTCCAGGCCGGCGCGCTCCTTCTCGATCGCGGCCGCCTCGCCGAATCCGTTGAGCATGATGTTGGCGCCATCGGCGGCGAGTGCGCGGGCGGTGGCGAGGCCGATCCCGGAGGTTGAGCCGGTGACCAGCGCGGTTTTGCCTTTGAGCATGGCAGTCCTCGTGAGCTTGCGGCCGCCAAATGGCCTGTTTTGCGGATATCGAAATGCGAGCGGAACCTGCTCTTATTTTTGTTGCAGTGCAATATATATCAAGGGGACGACCAGGTTTTCGCGACTCGGTCACTCTCGCGTTACAGTGTTGTCATGAGCAAAAAATCGTCGCTGCGCGCCGTATTTCCGGCGCCCGATCACGACCACCGGCGCTGCGCCAGCGACGCGATTGCGCACGCCGAAGCGATCTGTGTCGCGCGCAAGGAGCGGCTGACGCCGATCCGCCGCCGCGTGCTCGAGGCGCTGTTGGCGAGCCACCGGCCGCTCGGCGCCTACGAGTTGATCGACCGGCTGGCGGTACGCGGCGCGCGTCCGGCGCCGATCACCATCTATCGCGCGCTCGATTTTTTGCGCGAACAGGGCCTTGCTCACAGAATCGAAAGCCGCAACGCTTTCATTGCCTGCGTGCAGGATCACGGCAGCGGTGACCCCGTGGTGTTCCTGATCTGCGAGAAATGCGGCGCCGTGGGCGAGGCGGCGTCAGCTGCAGTCGCCAATACCATCAAGACCGCGTCGCGCACCGCGGGCTTCACGCCAAAAACCCCGGTGATCGAGATCTCCGGCATCTGCGCCCATTGCAAAGCGGCGTGACGGCATCAGTGTCCACTGCGTCCCCGTCCGACAACGTCACCCGCCCGCTCGACGCCGTGGCCGCGGCCATCGTTGTCGCGCTGTGCTTGTCGTGGGGTTTCAACCAGGTTGCCACCAAGCTCGCCATCCACGACATTCCGCCGCTAATTCAAGCGACGGTCCGCTCGGTCGTCGCGGCGCTGCTGATTGCCGGCTGGTGCAAGCTGCGCGGCATCCCGCTGCTGGCGCGCGATGGCACATTGCGCCCGGGTCTCGCCGCCGGTTTCCTGTTCGGTCTCGAATTCATTTTGATTTTCCAAGGCCTGAACTTCACCACGGCGATGCGCGCGACCCTGTTTATCTACCTCGCGCCGTTTTTCGTCGTGCTGGGCGCTCGCATATTTCTCCCCGCCGACAGGTTCAGCGCGGCGCAATGGCTCGGTCTCGGTCTGTCCTTCGCCGGCATGCTGGTCGCATTCGGGCTGCCGACGCCGGCACTCGATCCGCATCAGACCCTCGGCGACGCCATGATGGTTGGAGCCGCACTGGCATGGGCCGCCACCACGCTGACCATCAAGGCAAGTTCGCTCAATCGTGTGTCGGCCGAAAAGATCATCCTGTACCAGCTCGTGGTCTCCGCGCCGATGCTCGGCGCAGCTGCGTTGCTCTTGGGCGAGCGGATCGCCGCCATGCCGTCGGCACTGGCGCTCGGCGCACTCGCCTATCAGACGCTGTGGGTGGTGAGCATCACCTTCGTGATTTGGTTCGCGCTGATCGCGCGCTATTCGGCCAATCGGCTTTCGGCTTTCACGTTTCTCACCCCGCTGTTCGGCGTCGCCGCCGGTCACTTTGTGTTGGGCGAACCGTTGACGCTTGCCTTCCTTGCAGCCGTGGCGCTGGTCGCCGCCGGCCTGGTGCTGGTGAACCGGGCAAGCCGGTGATAAGCCACCGCGCAGCATGATGGCGACCGGACCTCAGAACGAGCGTCAGCGCGCGCAGGCGGAAGCGCTGCAACGCGCGCGGCTGGCCCTCGAGAACAGCAGGGCGGCCGACGCCGAACGGCTTGCCGGTGAAGTCCTCGGCGCCGATTCCGGCCACGTCGAAGCGACCAAGATCCTCGGCTACGCGCTGCTGATGCAAGGCCGTGCCGATGAGGCGGTCGATCCGCTGGAGAAAGCAGCCCGTGCCAGCCGCGATCCGGAGATCGAGACGCAACTCGCCATCGCGCTCCGACAGGCGGGCGACAGCGACAAGGCGCTGACCTGGCTCAAACGCGCGGTGAAACGTACCCCGCCATTCGCGCCCGCCTTCCACGAGCTCGGCTTCGTGCTGCATTCGCTGGACCGCTCCGGCGAGGCGGTCGACGTGCTCCGCCAAGGCCTCGCGGTGGCGCCGATGATGACGGAAATGGCAATCCAGCTCGGCTTCGTCTGCTACGCCGTCAACGATCGCGCCAATGCGGGTGCTGCCTTCGCCCACGCGCTGGCCGTCAACCCGGCGCATCCAGAAGCCGTTCAGGGCCTCGGCACGGTGCTGATGGACCAGGGTAATTTCGCGCGGGCCGCCGAACTATTCCGCGGCGCGTTATCGGCCGATCCGGACGATACGCTGGCGCGCATTGCGCTCGGCAAATGTCTGCTCGAACTGGGCGACACCGAAGGCGGGCTTGCCTGCATGCGCGCCGCGAGCGCGCGCGGCGGCGAGTCCTATGGCAAAGTGATCGCCGCGCTGTTGTCGTCCGGCCACGGCCGCTTCTGGCTGCATGCGAGCGGCGCGGCGAAGTTTCTCAAGGGCGGATGA
>DASUGZ010000042.1:0-19041 GCA_036273755.1 Pseudolabrys sp. | reverse complement strand
TTGCCGAGCGGATCGGCGAATACCAGCGGCATTGCCAGCGTCAAAACGGTGGCGACCGCGGCGACGGCCGCGAACAGCATCGTCAGCGTCTTGGTGTTGATCGAATCGATCAGGAACTCGAGCATCGGTATCCTACGTCTTTACGCGGCTAAAAGTCGAAGTTGATCATCTTCTTCATCACCATTATGCCCAAAGACATCCAGACAACGGACGCGGCCAGCATCAGGCGGCCGAGCGGTTCGGTCCATAGCAGCGAGATGTAGTTCGGGCTGGTGATGTAAACGAGCGTCATCACGGCGACGGGCAATGCGCCGATGATGCTGGCCGAGGCTTTCGCTTCCTGCGACATCGCCTGGATCTTGGCTTTCATCTTCTTGCGGTCGCGCAAGACGCGCGACAGGTTGCCGAGCGCCTCGGCGAGATTGCCGCCGGCGCGCTGCTGAATCGAGATGACGATGCCGAAGAAGTTGGCTTCCGGGACCGGCATGTGTTCGTACAGCTTGCCGACCGCCTCGCCCAGCGGCATGCCGATGGCCTGGGTTTCGACAATGGCGCGGAATTCGGATTTCACCGGTTCCGGCGATTCGAGTGTGATCATCTTGAGGCAGTCGAGCAGCGGCAGGCCGGCCTTGACGCCGCGCACGATGATGTCGACCGCATCCGGGAACGCGTCGAGGAATTTTCCCTCGCGCCGCTTCTTCAAATAAGACAGCAACCAGCGCGGTAGGCCGAACCCGCCGGCGAGCGCCATTAGGCCGCTGACGACAAGGCCGCTGCCGGTGAGCATACCGAGCGCAGCCAGGGCTGCGCCGAGCGCGCCGGATATCAGAAAGAATTGGTTTTTCGACCAGGACAAGCCGGCCTGCGCGATGCGCACTCCAAGCGGAACGCTCTTGCTCTTCTTGTGTCGCTCCTCGACTTCCTTGAGCGTGTTTTCGATGACATCGCGGCGCGATCTCTGCTGCCCCCGACTGACACGCGCCGCCGGTTCGGCGCGCGCGACACTGGCCATGCGCTGCTCGGCTTTACGTTCGCCGGACAGCAGCGGATAGACGAATACCCAGATGACGCCGCCGACCGCGACCGATGCGAGGAAGAACAGTGCGATGGGTTGCATGCCGCCTCCGGCCTAAGCTCGTGCCGCGTCGTTGACCGCCTCTGCGGCGTCGAGCGCGGCGGCCAGACGTTTCTCCTCGCCGTAGTAGCGGGCGCGATCCCAGAACCGCGGCCGACCGATGCCGGTGGAGCGGTGGCGGCCGATGATGTTGCCGTTGGCGTCCTCGCCGGTCATGTCGAACACGAACAGGTCCTGGGTGATGATGACATCGCCTTCCATCCCCATCACTTCGGTGATGTGGGTGATCTTGCGCGAGCCGTCGCGCAGGCGGGCGGCCTGAATCACCACGTCGACCGAAGCCGTGATCATCTCGCGGATGGTGCGCGAGGGCAGCGAGAAGCCGCCCATGGTGATCATCGATTCGAGGCGCGACAGCGCTTCGCGCGGATTATTGGCGTGCAAGGTGCCCATCGAGCCGTCATGACCGGTGTTCATGGCTTGCAACAGGTCGAACGCCTCCGGTCCGCGCACTTCGCCGACGATGATGCGCTCTGGGCGCATACGCAGACAGTTTCTGACCAGGTCTCGCATGGTGACCTGGCCCTCGCCTTCGAGGTTCGGCGGCCGCGTTTCCAGGCGGACCACGTGCGGCTGCTGCAACTGCAATTCGGCGGCGTCTTCGCAGGTGATGATGCGTTCATCGTCGTCGATGAATTGAGTCAGGCAGTTGAGTAGTGTGGTCTTGCCCGAGCCGGTGCCGCCCGAAACCAGCGTGTTCACCCGACTGCGGCCGATGATGCGCAGGATTTCAGCGCCTTGCTCGGTGATAGTAGCGAACTTGACGAGTTGATCGAGCGTCAGCTTGTCCTTCTTGAATTTGCGGATGGTGAGCGCCGGCCCATCGATCGCGAGCGGAGGCACGATGGCGTTGACGCGGCTGCCGTCCGGCAAGCGTGCGTCGCAGATCGGCGAAGATTCGTCGACGCGGCGGCCGATCTGGCTGACGATGCGCTGGCAGATATTCAAAAGCTGCTGATTGTCGGAAGCGGATGCCGGTCCGCTGGATCTTACCCTTGACTTCGATGTAGACCGTGCCAGAGCCGTTCACCATAATATCGGCGATGTCGTCGCGCGACAGCAACGGCTCGAGCGGGCCGAAGCCGAGGACGTCGTTGCAGATATCGTCGAGAAGTTCCTCCTGCTCGGAGATCGACATCACGATGTTCTTGATCGCGATGATTTCATTGACGATGTCGCGGATTTCCTCGCGCGCCGAGTCGGCGTCGAGACGCGCCAGTTGCGCCAGATCGATCGCCTCGATCAGCGCGCCGAAGATGATGCCTTTGACTTCGTAATAGGTTTCCGAGCGGCGCGTATCGACGGCCGGCATGATGACCGACGTCGGCGCGCGCGTTGCCGGTGGCGCCGAAACCAAGGGCGCACCGAGCCCGTCCGAGGGGATAGGCGCGCGGCCGGTCTCCATGCCGCCGGGCGCGGCTGGCTTGGGCACCGCGCCGGGTTGTGGCGCTGCAATTTCCGTCACCGCAGGGGCGACCTGCGCTTCTGTTAGTCCACTGCGCCTACCGAACACGTTACACGTCTCCAAACGATGGTCAGCTCTATCGCTTCATCAGCTTGGCCAAGAAGGGCGTCAGCATGCCGCCGCGCGAGCGCTTCGCCTCGGCGCGGCCGGTCAGTGTCTGCGCCAATTGGCGGAACATTTCCGCGGTTTTATGGTTCGAGGACACTTCGGCGATCATCTGGCCGTTGTTGGCGGCGGTGCCGAACATCTGAGGCTCGAACGGGATCACCGCGAGCGGCTGATCCTCCAGCGCCTTGGCGAAGTCCGCCGGCGCGATCTCCGGCCGCTTCGGCACGCCGACCTGGTTGAGGCAGTAGAACGGACGGTGGTCGTTCGGACGCGCGGCGCGCAGCAAGTCGACCATGTTCTTGGCATTGCGCAGATTGGCGAGATCGGGCCCGGCGACGATCAGGATTTCGTCGGCGCCGACCAGGAGCCGCTTGGTCCAGCCGGCCCAGATGTGTGGAACATCGAGCACCACGCAGGGAATCGTGCCGCGCAAAGCGTCGAGGATCGAATCGAAGGCGTCGGCGCCGAAATCATAGACCCGCTCGAGCGTCGCCGGGGCTGCCAGCAGGCTCAGGTGATCGGTGCATTTCGACAGCAGGCGGTCGACGAAGGCAGAGTCGACACGGTCCGGCGAGAACACTGCGTCGGCGATGCCCTGCGGCGGATCCTGATTGTAGTCGAGGCCGGCGGTGCCGTAGGCGAGGTCGAGGTCGGTCACGACCGAGTCGAGCGCGAGGTCGCGGGCGATCGCCCAGCCGATATTGTGCGCGATGGTCGAGGCGCCGACGCCACCTTTGGCACCGACCACCGCGATGATGCGACCGACCGGCTTGGCATCCGGATGCGAGAACAGTCCGCACACCGCGCGCACGATGTCGATGGTGCCGATCGGTGACATCAGATAGTCGCTCACGCCGCGACGTGTCAGCTCGCGGTAAAGCGTGACGTCGTTGACGCCGCCGACCACGATCACACGCGTGCCAGCGTCGCAAACTTCGGCGAGTTGGTCGAGGCCATGCAAGATTTCGTCGGAATGGCGTTCCGACTCGAGAATGATGACGTTGGGCGTCGGCGAGCCGCGGTAGGCTTCGGCCGCGGCGGCGACGCCGCCCATCTGGATTTTCAGATGCGCTTTGCCAAGACGGCGGTCTTCGCCCGCGGACTGCACCGCGGCGGCGGTTTCCACTGTCTCGCAGAAAGCCTGGATCGACACACGGGGGGCGGGCGCGATGTGCTCGTCGGAGGCCATTTCGGCCGTCGACGCCGCGTCGGTGTTAGACGCTACAGCGTGAGATGCGTGTTTGATCATTTGCCGATATCGCTGACTTTGGCCTTGTCGAACTCAGGACCGTAGGTGGCGGACGGATTGTCGCCTTTGCGGTATTTCTCGAGGGCTACCGAGCGCCGTGGCGCATAGGCCGGCGTTTCGCCGCGCGGCTGCACCAGATCGGCGGGGTTGACCACCATGGCGGCGAGATTGCGTTGGCTGGCGCAGCCGAGATTCCAATATGGCCGGTTTTCCGTGTAGGTCTGGTCAAGGCTGACGCCGAGATCGTGCGGCCACAGCCCGCATGGTCCGGCATCGGCCGACAGCTTGGCGAAGTTGAGCTTGATGCTGGCAAGCGTCGGGTCCGGGGTTTTGTAGGGGCGCATGTAGATGGCGTTGCGCGGCACGCCGGAGGCGGCGAAGATCGATTGCACCTCGCGCAGCGACTCGGCGCTGGCGCGGTCGATCGACTTGCTGTGCGGGACGTCGACGATGATGCCGCTGGTCGATTCGTGCCGCCACTGCTGCGCGAAAGCGAGGACGTCAGCCCGCTGGCTCGGTGACAGACCACCGCGGTTGCGTCCGACAAAGACTTCGACGGTCTGCTCGCGTTCCTTCAGCGTGATCGGGTGGCGCTGATGGTAATCCTCCGGATAGGGCACTTCGGTGACCCGCTGCGTCGAATAGCAGCCCGCCAGCGACGCGGCGAGACCGACGAGCGTCAATGCCCGCAGCGCCGTGGTGCTGCGGCGTTTGACGATCGTTGCGAGAAATCCTGACATTGAAGGTCTCCCCATGCCACTCAATCGAGAATGAACCCGTACTTGCCTTTGTACTCGCTCGGCGGCCGCTCGGCGTTGCTGGCGCCGCCGTAGATGCGATTGAGACGACCGAGCAACGCGGTCGACTGATCGTTCGGATCGGAAAAGCCGTCGTCGGGCCGTGACAGCATCTTTTGCGCCACCGCGCGCACGACATAGGGCGTGACCAGCACCATCAATTCGGTCTGGTTGTTGATGTAGTCGCGGCTGCGGAACAGCGTGCCGAGCACCGGCAACTGCATCAGGCCGGGCACGCCGTTGATCTGCTGCTTGGTTTTCTGCTGGATCATGCCGGCGAGCGCCAGTGAGCCGCCGGACGGAATTTCGACCGTGGTCTCGGCGCGGCGGGTGGTGATCGAGGGAATGGTCAGGGTCTGGTTCGAGCCCGGCACCGCCAAGGTCAAGGAATTGTCGGTGGTCAGGTCCGACACTTCCGTCATTACTTTCAGGCTGATGCGGCCTTCCGACAGTACCACCGGGGTGAAGACCAGGCTCACGCCGAACTTTTTGAAGTCGACTTGCGCTTGGCAGACCGGCGGCGACTTGGTGGTGTCGCACGACAGTCCGTTGGGGATCGGGAATTCGCCGCCGGCAACGAAGCTCGCGGTCTCGCCGGAGATCGCGGTCAGACTCGGTTCGGCCAGCGTGCGCAGGACGCCGGCGCGATCCATCGCGCGCAGTGTTGCGGTGACGTTGTTGAATTGCCCGGCTAACGATGTGTTGCTGAGCGTCTGACCTGTCGCGGAGAACGGGTTCTGTGTGTTGAGATTCACCACGGCCGTGCCGTAGTTGAAGGTCCCGCTGAGGTCGATGCCAAGCTGCTTGATGACGTCGCGGCGCACTTCGGCGACCGTCACTTTGAGCATGACCTGATCGCGTCCGCGCACGCTGATGCCGTTGACCACCTTGGTGCCGTCGCCGACCAGCCGCGAGGCAAGGTCGTAAGCCTGTTGCGATTCCGCGGCGGTGGCGGCGGTGCCGGACAGCATGATGCCGTCGCCGACGCCTTCGATGTGGATGTCGGCGTCCGGCATGCTCTGTTTTAGCGCGGCGCGCACGCCGTTGAGATCGCGTGTCACCGCGATGTCGAAGCCGGCAATTTGCTTGCCTTGAGCGTCGAAGAAAAAGATGTTGGTTTGCCCGATCGCGACGCCGATCATGTAGACGCGGCGCGAAGAGCGGATAACGGCGTTTGCGATCTTGGGATCGGCGACTAGCACGTCCTTGATGTCAGCTGGCAGGTCGATGGCGACCGACTTGCCGATGCCGAGCGGCACGAAGCGCGATGTCGCCTCGCTTGCCGCGACCTTGAGCACGGGGGTGTGCGAGTCGGCAGCATTGGTTTGCGCCGGAAGCGCCAAGCCGTTAGCGACCACGAATATCAGCAGCGCGGCGGCGCGCAATGGAGTCATCATCGCCATGTCCCCGTTTTCCCCTCGCTCGATCATTTAGGTGTCGTCATCGTGCCGACGCCGAAACGCACCACGTTCACGCCGTTGCGGCGTCCGCCCCGGGTGTCTTCGGTCTTCGGCGCGTCAGGCGACGCATCGGTGATACTGCGTAGCGCCAATGACAACGTGCCGAGCTGCTGCGACACCGCGAGAACCTCGGTCTGCTGCGGCGTGAGCTCGAGTGTCGCAGTCTTGCCGACCACGACTTTTTGGCCGTCTTTCTCCTGCACGTTCTGATCGATCGCCAGCACGCGCACGTTGGTCAGGATCGTTTCGCTGGTATGCGTGTCGCTGCCGGCGGACTTTTCGGCTTCGCGCCGGGTCAAGATGACGTCGACATGATCGTTCGGCAGGATGAACCCACCGACGCCGCTTTCCGGCGAGATCTGCGTAGCGATAGCGCGCATGCCGGTCGGCAGAATTGCGGCCATGAAACCTGAGCCTTTGGCGTTGACCAGCTTGGCTTCGCGAATAGGCTCGCCGTTGATGAAAGGCACGCGGGCAACGGTCCCGGAAAGACTTTCGATGGCTTTCGGCCGGTCCGAACGGCGGATGAAATTCCCGCTCGCGGCGGCGGTCGGCCATTCCTGCCAACGCACGTCGCCGGGTGTAATCGACTGACCCATGGCGATATCGTTTTTGGCGACGAGAACGTCGACCGTGGCGATCTTGGGCGCCGGCGCCACCTTGACCTCCGGCGGCTTTTCCGAGCGGCCGGCCAGCATGGCGGCAACGCCGCCGGCGGCGATGGCAACGGTCAACACAACGAGACGCGCGGCTTTCATACGCTTCACTCTCACCGTGACAGGGCGACCGGAGCGGCCGCGTAATCGACATGGCGGCCTGTTCGACCGCTTGCACCGGATTTCAACAGCTAAAGGTCAAGGTATGGTTAAGGAGCGGTATCTAAATCGAGTTAATATTGTCTTGCCGCCGCGCCGGCGGCTTTAAAGGCCGGGCATCCAGCCGGTCTTGGGGTAAACAACGAGCGCCGCGGCGGCGAGCGCAATCCCGTAAGGAACGCCGGAGCCATCGTCATGCAATTTGGCAATCCACGCCTGGCGGGCGAGTACGTCCGGCAGCGGCAGCCGGCGGAACTGGATAAGCACTAGAGTCAGCGCGCCGCCGAACAGCGACGCGTAGACCAAGTAGTCCAAAAGGTAGTCGAAGCCGAACCACAGCGCCGTCGCCGCCGCCAATTTGGCGTCGCCGCCGCCGATCCAGCCCATGGCAAAAAAGCCGAAGCACACCGTCAGCACCAGCGCGCCAGCAGCCAGATGCATGCCGATCGCCGTCAGTCCCATGCCAGTGATGAGAGTGAGGAGGAAGAATCCGCCGGCGAGCGCGAGCGACAGCCGGTTCGAGATCGTCATGGTCAAAAGGTCGCTCGAGGCCGCGAACGCCATCAGAGCCGGAAACAGCGCGAGCCTGATGACGTCGGTCAACATGAACTATCCTCGCGCGAATCGCCTGGCTGCGTGACCATAGGCAGCGCAAGCTTGCGGTTCGGTTAGCGCGTCAAATCTTTAGTGCCGGTAAACCGCCCGCCGGAAATGAAAAAGGCTCCGGCGTGCTGCCGGAGCCTTTTACATCGTCGAAGCGTGCGATTACTTGAGCTGGGTCGAAACGCTGGTGAACGTGTTGTTCAGCTTGGTGCCGAGGCCGTTCACGACCGCGATGATGGCAACCGAAATGCCCGCCGCAATGAGGCCGTACTCGATCGCGGTAGCGCCGGATTCGTTCTTCACGAAACGCACGAAGAGAGTCTTCATTTGGTTTGGCTCCTAAAGATCCACACGTGGCTGTCTGAGCGATCCAGGAGACCGATTAGCTCGGGGGCTCTTCCGGACCATACCGCAACCTAGCAGTCAGGTCTTGAGTGCAAGTTAATTCAATCCGCGAAAGATAAGGTAATCATCGGTACTAGCGATGTAGTTAACAAGATATTTCCTAAAGAATATTACAGTTAATAATCTGTTAATTACAACAATACATAAAATATAGCTGCGGTATTTGATTATTACATCAGGCCGATGTTGGATATCTCTAAGATAACGACACTATTCTTAGGTTCATACATGCGCCACCAAGGCCATCTGGGCTACCGAACGGCCGCCCCCGATCCGGCCGGCATCTTCAGCCCGCGTGCGCCGAAGCCGGCGGCCGATAAGGTGCCCATATACCCGATCTTAACCGCGCCCGCTGATACCGAATTGACCGGTATTCGCGTCAGGCAGGCTACAAGCAATGCTCGTCGAACTGTATTCCGTGCTGCTGGTCGCCGGCGCGACCGTCCTCAAAATCATCCCGATCTCTATCGCGCTCGGCATTGTTTTCGCCGTGCTCACCCACTGGTCGGCTTGCAATCCCGGCCAGCCCTGGTGGCGCAAACGCGAGATCGTCACCGACGTTTGCTACTGGTTCCTGATCCCGCTCGGCGCGCGCTTTGTCCGCATCGGCCTGTTGGTGATGGGCGCGGCCTATATCTACGACATCCATGGCGCCGAGGCGCTGATCAAATTCTACGATAACGGCTTCGGCCCGCTCGCCACCCTGTCGCTGTGGGCGCAGGCGCTGACGTTTCTGGTCGCTTCGGACTTCCTGCTCTATTGGTTCCACCGGCTTTATCATGGCGCCGCGATGTGGCGGTACCACGCGGTGCATCATTCATCCGAAGAACTCGATTGGATTTCCGCCGCCCGCTTTCATCCGGTCAACATCCTGTTCGGTACGGTACTGGTCGACGTCGCGCTGCTGCTCGTTGGAATTTCGCCCAATACCATGCTCTGGGTCGGCCCGTTCAGCACCGCCTCCTCGGCGTTCGTGCACGCCAACCTGAACTGGACGCTGGGCCCGTTCAAATACGTGATCGCCGGCCCGGTCTTTCACCGTTGGCATCACACGGCCGCCGATCGCGGCGGCAACATGAATTTTGCCGGCACCTTCCCGATCTGGGATCTGTTGTTCGGAACGTTCTATATGCCGAAGAACCGGCTGCCCGACGCCTATGGCATCGACGACCAGGACTTCCCGGAAAGCTTCGGCGCCCAGCTGCTCTACCCGTTTTGGCGGTGAAAAGCCGGTCTTTGCACTTCATTCACCAATTTGCAGTCAACTCTTGCCGTGGTTTGGCCGCGAATGCGGCCTCGTCGTGTGTAGCGTGCTGGAGAGTGCGATGGCTGTGTTGGGGTATCGCCGGCGCTTGGTCGGTCTGAGCGCCTGGGCGCTCGTTGCCGCGGTCGCATTCGGTGCCCCGGCCGCATTTGCCGACACCATCACCGTCAGCGTCGATCAGGCGCATATCATGAAGCTGCCCGAGCGCGTCGCGACCGTCGTGATCGGCAATCCGCTCATCGCCGACGCCGCGCTGCAAAGCGGCGGTGTGCTGGTCATCACCGGCAAGGGTTATGGCACCACCAACATGCTGGCGCTCGACCGCGCCGGCAAAGTCATCATGGACAAGACCGTCGAGGTGCTCGGCGCTTCCGGCAGCAACCTGGTCGTAGTCTACAAGGGCGTCGAGCGAGAGACTTACAGCTGCGCGCCCGATTGCGAACACCGCATCACGCTCGGCGATTCTCCGGGCTATTTCACCGCGACCCTCGGCCAGAGCGGCGCCCGCAGCGGCCAGGCGCAAAGCGCGCAGCCGCACTGATCGCGCCGAAGGCGGCCGCCATGGTTAGCGGACGCTTAACGGGAACTCGGGGTTCCGTGTCACCGAAGCAATAAATCGACAACGCGCGTTTGATAAGACAATTCACGGTGTTTCCGGCCCTCACGCGGTCTCGAAGGTTGCCATGCTTGAGCGCATTCGAAGCCTGATCGTCACGCCTCTACGCCGGCTCGTGCCAGCGCGCGCCGCGCGCCAATTCGCGCGCCGGCAGGACGGCGCCGCCGCCGTGGAATTCGCGCTGGTCGCGGTTCCGTTCCTGGCGCTCACGTTCGCTATCATCGAGACGGCGCTGATATTTTACGCGGGACAAGTCTTGGAAACCGCCGCAACTGACACCGGCCGCATGGTCATGACCGGTCAAGGCGCGAGTTGGAGCGTGGGTGATTTCCAGAAGGCGCTGTGCGGCGGTAAGAATAGTTCGAGCGATTCGGATCCGGCGCCTCCGACGGCCATCAACGCGCTATTCAACTGCCAGAAGATCGGCATTAGCGTGCAAACCTATAACTCGTTTGCCCTTGCTGCCACTGGCGACGGCGCCGCACCGCCGACGAGCGGCGGGAACATCGATCAGACCAGTATGCCGTTCGCGCCGGGTGGGCCGAACTGCATCATCGCCGTACAGCTCTACTACCAATGGCCAGTCTATGTGTCGTTGCTCGGCGACAACTTGTCCAATTTTGGCTCCGACCGCCTTCTGGTGGCGACGTCGGTGTTCCGCAACGAACCATATGGGCCGGCAGCATGTTCATGACCGCCACGGCCATTTTTGATCTCGCTTCGGTCTTCCGCACCGAACCTTGCCGGCCCGTCGCATGTTGAGAAATTTCAAACATGGATGGCTTTCGCGGTTTGCATGCGACCGCCGTGGCGTTTCCGCCGTCGAGTTTGCCTTCATCGCGCCGGTGATGATCGGCCTCTATCTCGGTTGCGCCGAGATTTCCGATGGCGTCGCCGCCGACCGCAAAGTCAGCTTGATCGCCGACACGCTTGCCAATCTCGGGGCGCAGGTCACCAGCATCAGCAACGCCCAAATGACCAATATTCTCGACGCGTCGAGCGCAATTATCGCGCCCTATTCGGCGTCGAATCTGCAGATGAAGCTGTCGTGCATCAAAATCGATTCGACCGGCGTTGCAAAAGTGCAATGGGGCGCGTCTCGCAATACCACGGCGCGAGCGCACAACGATGTCTATACTTTCCCCTCTGGGTCGTCGGCATTGGCCGTGCCCGGTTCGTGGCTGCTTCTGGCCGAGGTAAGCTACGCCTACACGCCGACCATCGGCTATACGATCTCCGGCAGCCTGACGCTGTCGGACAAGATGTATATGGCGCCGCGCATCTCTGCGCCAAGCTATGGCGACGCACCTGCCGTCGGCTGTACGTGATCGCTACGCGGTCTGCCGGGCTTCCGCGATCGGCAGTGCCGTGGTCGACTTGATCCGTTCCATGGCGAAGCGCGAGGTGACGTTCTTCAGCGGCACCGTCGCGATCAGCTTCTTGTAGAACGTGTCGTAGCTCTGCATGTCGTGCACCACGACGCGCAGCATGTAGTCGACGTCGCCGGCCATCCGGTAGAACTCCATCACCTCCGGCATGGTGGCGACCACCTCGGCGAAGCGCTTGAGCCAGTCCTGCGAATGGTCGCCGGTCTCGACCGACACGAATACGGTGATGCCGAGCCCGATCTTTTCCGGGTCGATCAATGCCACCCGGCGGGTGATGACGCCGTCGGCTTCCAGCCGCTGCAGTCGCTTCCAGCACGGCGTCGACGACAGGCCGACGCGCTGACCGATCTCGGCGACCGAGAGCGAAGCATCCTCTTGCACCACGGCGAGGATCTTGCGGTCGATAGCGTCCATTCTCTGTTTCCTTCGAAACTTGGAACCACTCACTATAACGGCAGGAAAATTCAGAATGATTTTCTTATTTTAGCCTTCCATCTGTATTTACAGAGAAAAATATTCTATTTCAAGCCCAATCTTTCAGCGCGTGCCCACGCAAATTTTCGACCGGACAGGCAGCATGACAAAAATCTTCCCCGCCCAATTCTCCGCCACGCTGCGCCGCCTCGGCGCGGCGATGGTGTTCAGTGCTGCGCTCGCCGCTTCCGCGGCTGGCGCGCACGCCGAGCCACTGGTTAGCCCGGCTTGGCTCAACAGCCATCTGCGTGACCAGAATCTGGTGGTGCTCGACATCCGGTCGGCGATCGACGGCAGCACGCCCGAGACTTTCGCCCAGGGCCATATCCCGGGCGCCGTCCATAGCGATTACGACAAGGCCGGCTGGCGGGTGACGCGCAACAATGTGCCGTTCATGGTGCCGACCACGCCGGAACTGGAAAAGCTGATCGGCGATCTCGGCATCGACGAGAGTAGCCATGTCGTCGTGGTGCCGGCCGGTGTCAACGTGCTCGACTTCGGTTCAGCCGCGCGCACCTACTGGACGCTAAAATACGCCGGCGTGCGCGATGTCTCGATTCTCGACGGCGGCTTGGCCGCCTGGAAGACGGCGGGCTATGCGCTCGACAAAGGCGCGCACATGCCGTCGCCGGCGATCTTCACGGCGAAGATCGATAGCAGCATCCTGGCGCTCGCCTCCGACGTCGAGACCATTGAGCACAACGGCGGCGCGACCTTGATCGACGCGCGACCCGCCTCGTTCTTCCTCGGCAAGGAAAAGGCGCCTGCCGCGCAGGCCTACGGCCACATTCCCGGCGCGGTCGATGTCGACAGCGCGGAGTTCTACGACCCGCAGACCAACAGGCTCCGGCCCAAGGCCGAGCTCGCGGCGATTGCCGGCAAACTGCCGGCAGGTGCGGCCGTGACCTATTGCAACACCGGGCATTGGGCCTCGACCGATTGGTTCGTGCTGCACGAATTGCTTGGCCGAGCCAATGCCAAGCTCTATGCGGGCTCGATGGTGGAGTGGACCAGCAATCCGAATCGCCCCATTGCGTCGGCGCGCACCAAATGGGATGACCTGAAGAAGAAGCTCGGTCTCGGCTCGTAAGGTTTCATCAAGGCGCCTGCAATGATGACGGCTACGCTGGCGGCGCCCAAAACGGGCGCCGCACCTGCAATCGACCACCTATTCCTCGCGCTCTCGCTCGCCGCCACCGCGATCCTGGTCGCGCTGGTGCTGCTCGACGGCCAACCGGCCTCGGCCGCGCTGATCCTCGGCGGCTTCGGCCTCGGCATCGCATTTCTGAAGGCTGAGTTCAGCTACACCGCGTCGTGGCGACGTTTTCTGGTGCGCGGGGAGGCGGGCGGGCTCATCGGCGGGCTGATCGTCATCGCCATCTGCGCGCTGGCGGTGGTTCCGGTCGCCGCACTGTCGAAGAATTTCGGCGGCGCCATCGCGCCGCTCGGGCCGTCGCTGCTGATCGGCGCCTTCACCTTCGGCATCGGCATGCAGCTCGCCAATGGCTGCGGCTCCGGCACGCTCTACACCGTCGGCGGCGGCTCCGGCCGCATGTTGATCGCGCTGCTGTTCTTCGTCGTCGGCAGCGTGTTCGGCAGCCTGTCGTTGCCGGCGTTCCTCGCGCTCGGCGGCATCGATCCTATCCTCGCCGCCGACTATCTCGGTCCTTGGGGTGGCCTGGCGGCGACGCTCGCTAGCATCGCGGCTGCCGCGGTACTGATCGTCGCGTTCGCCAAGCGGCGCGGCGCCAATTACCGCCCGTCGCGCAATTATGTCATCGGCGGGATCATCATCGGCCTGCTCTGCATTGCCGTGTTCGCTGCCGGCGGCCATCCCTGGAGCGTGACCTATGGTTACACGCTGTGGGGCGCCAAGATCTTCAGCGCGCTGGGCTACGACTTCTCGCATGCCGGTTTCTGGCAATGGCCAGGCAACAAGCAGGCACTGGCCAGTTCGGTGCTCTCGGATACATCGAGCCTGACCGACTTCGGCATGCTGTTCGGCGCCATGGCGGCAGCCGCGGCGACAAAGCCCTTCGCGGCCGGCGCCTGGCCGCCGTTAAAGTCGCTGCTCGCCGCCGCGGTCGGCGGCTTACTGATGGGTTGGGGCGCGCGGCTCGGCTTCGGCTGCAATATCGGCGCCTTTGTCGGCGGCGTCGCCTCCGGCTCGCTGCACGGCTGGGTCTGGTTTGCCGCGGCGCTCCCCGGCTGCCTGATCGGCATTCGCCTACGGCCGTTGTTCGGTCTGTCGCGGGAGTAGCCGAATGCGAAGGGTCTACGTCGCAGTCGTTCTGCTCGGTTTGGCCGCGATCGTCGGCAACCATCTGTTGAGCCCATCGAGCGGACGCGCGGTGTCGCCGGAGGATTTCGCCGGCGCCTGCGCGCCTTGTGGCGCGCCGTGTCCGTCGAAGAAATAGCCGGGCTTCAATTTCGCTTCAGAAAATCGTCCACTTCGGCACGAGTCGCGGCGCCCATCAGCCCGCCGAAGCGCGTGCATTTGATGGCCGCGGCGGCGGCGCCGAATCGCATGCTGTCGATCAAGTCGCCCGTCTCGATCAGCCGATAAGTGAAGGCGCCGTGGAATACATCGCCGGCGCCGAGCGTGTCGACGGCCTTCACTGCAAAGGCCGGCATGTGGCGCACCTCGCCGCGTTCGAGCCAGTAGATGCCGTCGGCGCCGTCGGTATAGGCAAGGAAGCCTTTATAGCTGCCCCCAAGTTTCCGCAGAGCGGCAGGCAAATCGGAAAGTCCGGTGCTGCCGCGCAAGGCTTCGGCCGAGGCGATAACATGGCTGCATGCGTTCAACAGCGGATCGTCGGCGGGTGCGGCGCGATCGAGATCGAGCACGCGCGGAATGTTGCGCTTCGCAGCCGCGCGGCAGATCGGCGTGACGAAGTTCGGATAGCGGTTGTCGAGCAACACTGCGTCGACCGTTTCGACCGTATGCGCGGGCTCGGATGGTACGATATCGCTCAAGCCCTGGTCGCGGCGAGTGGCAATCATCTTCTCGCCCGCGGCATCGACCAGGATCAGCGATACCGACGACATCGCGTCCGGCACACGCAGCACGCCGCCACAATCGACGTGCTCGCGCAGGAGCGCGTCGCAGATACGGCCTGCAATCTCGTCGTCATCGGCGCCCAGTGGACCGGAAAACGTAACCCGTCCGCCGAGCCGCGCCACCGCGACCGCGGCGTTGCCGGCCTGGCCGCCGATGGTGACGAGGAAATCCGAGGCCTGCACCTTGGTGCCGGCATCGGGGAACTTGTCGACCCGCATCACGATATCCTGCACGGCGCCGCCGGCGCAGAGGATGCGGGGAGGGTTTCCATCGTCAGTCAAAACGGATCTCGTCCTCCACCCAGGCGCGGATGAGGTGATGCGCGATGGCCACCGGCGGCGGCGTGGTCAGCCCCTCGGGGTGCCGGCGCAGCAGCATGCTCTCCACCTCCGCCTTGCTAAACCACCGAGCGTCCTCGAGTTCCGTCCGATCGACCACAATGTCGCGCGTCAGCGCCTCGGCGTGGCAACCGATCATCAGCGAGGAGGGGAACGGCCAGGGCTGCGATTGGAAATAAACGACACGACCGCAGGTAATTCCGGTTTCCTCGCGCGTTTCCCGCCGCACCGCGTCCTCGATTGCCTCGCCCGCCTCGATGAAACCGGCGAGGCACGACCACATGGTCGGCACGAAGCGCGGTGAGCGGCCGAGCAGGCACTGGTCGCCGGTGACCGCCAGCATGATCGACACTGGATCGGTGCGCGGAAAATGCTCGGCCTTGCACGCCGCGCAATCACGCTTCCAGCCCGCCTGCTTGACCTGGGTCGGCGCCCCGCAATTCGAGCAGAATCGGTGGCGCAGGTGCCAGTGCAGCACCGCCTTGGCTTCGGCGATCAGCGGCAGGTGTGCGGCATCGACAAGCCCCTGCACCGCGACTGAGCGCAGGTCGGTGACGAGATAACGTTCGTTGTTCTTAAGCGCTTCCGCTGTTGCCGGCGCGAGGCCGTAACCGACGCGCGGCGCGCCGTCGAGCAGGCCGAGAAACACCGTTTCGCCCGCGGCGCCGAGCGCGCGCGCCTCGTCGAGCGCGAACAGCGGCTCGTTGAGCGGCGCGCCCTTCTTCATCACGATCCAGTCGCCGCCGATGACGTAAACAGCGGCATCCGGTTGCGTGAAGAGTCGCGCCATGGCGGCATCGTCGGCGCGCAATTCGGCGGCGCGCTCGATCGGGCTCTGCGTGTAGCCGAGGTGCGGTTTGGGGCCGAGTTCGGGGCGGGGGGACATGCGATGCGGAAATTCGCACGGCGAGTCGATTAGTGCAATGCGTGCGCCTTAACCAGCCGCTGCCTAGAGATGCAGCGCACGCCGCAGCGCGCCGATCAGCCCGTTGCGCACGGTGGGATTGTAGGCCGTCGGCGGCGCCACGCCCCACACCGGCTTCGGCCAGGCCTTGTCGCTGTGCCGGCGCGCGATCACGTGCACGTGCAATTGCGACACTTGGTTGCCGAGCGCGGCGATGTTGAGTTTGTCGCATTCGGTGATGGCTTTGAGCGCGCGGGCGGCGGCGGCGATTTCGCCCAACAGTTGGGCCTGCGCGGTGTCGTCGAGGTCAATGAGTTCGACCAGAGCGGGCCGCCGCGGCGCCAGGATCAGCCACGGAAAATTGGCGTCGTTCGCCAGCAGCACACGCGCCAGCGCCAAGTCGCCGACAGGAACCGTGTCCTGCGCGAGCTGTGGGTGGAGCGACCAGGTCGATTCCATTTCTTGTGCGGCCGGCCTTCGCCGAGCGTTCCCTGATGGCTTTCCACAGGCAGAATCGCCTCATCGGCGTGCTGGTCAAGCCCGTCCCCGATGGATGGACGCGCCTCGCTTGCTTTCCGTCCCCTTTGGCCCGATATAAGTCCCGGGAGGTTGGCGGTGGACGAACCACTCGCCAACCGGGTCAGGTCCGGAAGGAAGCAGCCCTAACGAGCACGGATCGGGTCGCTCGTCAGCCTCCCACCCCATTTTCCGCGATCCCCAGCGCAGCCGGTGCGGCCGCGAGCCGGATGGCACGATGAGCGAAACCGCGAAACCCACCGGCCTCGATCTCGGCGACACGCCGGCGGAACCCGGCTATCGCGTGCTGGCGCGCAAATACCGGCCGGCAAGCTTCGACGATCTCATCGGCCAGGACGCCATGGTGCGGACGATCTCGAACGCCTTCGAGGCAAACCGCATTCCACAGGCCTGGATTCTCACCGGCGTGCGCGGCGTCGGCAAGACCACGACCGCCCGCATTCTCGCCCGCGCCCTCAATTACGAATTGCCGGACGGTTCGGTCACCGCGCCGACGGTGAAAATGCCGCAGGTCGGCGTGCACGACGAAGCGATCATCGAGAGCCGCCATCCCGACGTGTTGGAAATGGACGCCGCCTCGCACAATTCGGTCGAGGACGTGCGGCAGATCAACGATGCCATCCGCTACGCGCCGATGAGTGCGCGCTACAAGGTCTATATCCTCGACGAAGTGCACATGCTCTCCGGCGCGGCGTTCAACGCGCTGTTGAAGACACTCGAAGAGCCGCCGCCGCACGCCAAATTCATCTTCGCCACCACGGAAATCCGCAAAGTTCCGGTGACGGTCCTCTCCCGCTGCCAGCGTTTCGACCTGCGCCGCGTCGACGCCGCGCTCCTGGTCAAGCATCTGGAAGGCATTGCCGCCAAGGAGAAGATCGGCGTCGAACCGGCGGCGCTGGCGATGATCGCGCGCGCGGCCGAAGGCTCGGTGCGCGACTCGCTCTCGTTGTTCGATCAGGCGATCGCCCATGCGGCGGGCAAGGTCGCTGCCGAAGATGTGCGGCAGATGCTCGGCTTGGCCGACCGCGTGCGCATTGTCGACTTGTTCGAGGCGTTGATGAAAGGCGACATCGCCGCCGCGCTCCAGGAACTGCGCGAGCAATACGACATCGGCGCGGACCCGAGTGTGGTCTTGAGCGATCTCGCGGAATTCACCCATTTCGTCACCCGCGTGAAGGTGACGCCGGCGGTTGCCGACGATGTGTCGCTGTCGGAAGCCGAGCGCGTGCGCGGGCGCGATTTTGCGGTGAAGCTGTCGCATCGCGTGCTGTCGCGCACCTGGCAGATGCTGCTCAAAGGCGTCGGCGAAGTGCAGGCGTCGGGCCGGCCGGTCGCCGCCGCCGAGATGGTGCTGGTGCGCATTGCCTACGCCGCCGATCTGCCGACGCCGGACGAGGTCGTGCGTTCGCTGAGCGAGGAGGGTGGCGCGCCGGCGCGCCCGCAGGGCAATGGCGGCGCGGCTTCAGCGCCGGCGCAAAGCTTCGCGCCTCGCTATGAAGCGCCGCGCGGCAGCCCGCGGTCCTCCGCCGCGGTGTCGCCGCGCTTGAGTGAAAATCCGGCGCCCGAAAGCGACGCGACGCCAACGGTCGCCATCGGTTCGTTTCCCGAGATGATCGCGCTCGCTGCCGAGAAGCGCGACATCACCATGAAGCTGGCGCTCGAGCGCGACGTGCGGCTGGTGCGCTGCGAGGACGGCCGGCTGGAAATCGGGCTCGAGCCGAGCGCGCCGAAGACGTTGGTGCATGACCTGTCGCGCAAACTGTCGGCCTGGACCGGCAAGCGTTGGATGGTGGTGGTGTCGCAGGAGCAGGGCGCGCCGACGATGCGGGCGCAGGCCGACGAGCGTAAGGCCGAGCTCGAGCGCAGCGTCGAGAGCGACCCGCTGGTGCAGGCGGTCCTTAACCGCTTCCCAGGCGCCAAAGTGGTCGGCGTCAGCCAAAGTGCGCCCGCCGCCGAGACGGACGACGCGCCGCTCGATTTGCCTCCCGAAGGCGAGGAGGATTGATGGCGGATTTCATGGGCTTGATGAAGCAAGCCGCGCAGCTGCAGACGAAAATGCAGGCGCTGCAGGCCGAGCTCGATACCGTCGAGGTCGAGGGCACCGCGGGCGGCGGCATGGTCACCGTGAAGCTGTCCGCGAAAGGCGATCTCAAGGGCGTCAAGATTGACGACTCGCTGCTGAAGCCGTCCGAAAAGGAAATTCTCGAGGACCTCTTGGTCGCGGCGCATGCCGATGCACGGCGCAAGGCCGAGGCCGTCATGCAGGACAAGATGAAGGCGTTGACCGGCGGTCTGCCGCTGCCGCCGGGGATGAATCTGACGTAATGCCCACCGCCGTTGCCGGACCTGAGATCGAGCGCCTGATCCAACTCCTGGCGCGCCTGCCGGGCCTGGGCCCGCGTTCGGCGCGGCGCGCGGCGCT
>DASUGZ010000041.1:0-5892 GCA_036273755.1 Pseudolabrys sp. | reverse complement strand
GCCGGGTCGGCCGATTTGATCCGCACGAAGCCGCGGCTCTCCGGACGGAGCTGGCACACCGAGGCGATGAAGCCCGGAAACGGATGCAGCGCCGCCCCCGAAGTCTCGCCGCTGAAGATGATGAAATGCACCTGCACGTCGGGCGTCGCCACCTGCTCGCTGGTGCGGAAGAAGCCGCCGGCATAGCCCGCGCCGATCGCCAGCAGGCCCTTGCGGAACAGCGCATAGCGCAGGCCCGCCTGCATGCGATGGCGGAAGCTGTTGATCACGTCGTTCATGGTGATCGGCTCGGTGCAGCGGTATTGCATGCGCACCTGCAGATGATCCTGCAGATCGGCGCCGACGCCGGGCATGTCGGCGATCACGGGAATACCGTGCTGCTGCAAGAGCGCCGCCGGGCCTAGCCCGGACAACTGCAGCAGTTGCGGCGAATTGAACGCGCCGCCGGAGGCGATCACCTCCGCATTGGCCTGGGCGACGTGCGTTGCGCCGCCGACTTTGTATTCCACGCCAGTGGCGCGGCGGCCGGAGAAGAGAATGCGGCTCGCCAGCGCGCCGGTGACGACTTTGAGGTTCGGCCGGCGTTTTGCTTCGCGCAGATACCCGACGGCCGTTGAGCAGCGCCGTCCGTTGCGCGCCGTGAGCTGGAAATAGCCGGCGCCTTCCTGGCTCAGGCCATTGAAGTCGTCGTTACGCGGGAAGCCGGATTGCTGCGCCGCCTCGATAAAGGCTTCGCATAGCGGGTGCGGCTCACTCACGTTCGATACTGCGAGCGGCCCGCCGGTGCCGTGCAAGTCGTCGGCGCCGCGCTCCTGATCCTCGGAGCGGCGGAAATAGGGCAGCACGTCCTCGAAGCTCCAGCCGGAATTGCCAAGCTGGCGCCAATGGTCGAAATCCTGGCGCTGGCCGCGGATGTAGAGAAGGCCGTTGATCGAGCTCGATCCGCCCAGCACCTTGCCGCGCGGCTGGATCAGCCTGCGGTTATCCATGTCCGGTTCGGGTTCTGTCGAATAAAGCCAGTTGTTGCGGGCGTCGTTGAAAAGTTTGCCGTAGCCGAGCGGGATGTGAATCCAGATGTTGCGGTCGCGCCCGCCGGCTTCCAGCAGCAGCACGCGATGGCGGCCCGAGGCGGTCAGCCGGTTGGCCAGCACGCAGCCGGCGGAGCCTCCGCCGACCACGATATAGTCGAAAGATTCGGACGGCTGACTTGCCGGCATCGTCTGCGCTCTATTCCTTGACCGCCCCGGTCATCGCCGAGACGTAGTGCTCGACGAAAAACGCGTAGAGAATGACGAGCGGCAGCGAGCCGATCATCGCGCCGGCCATCAGCGAGCCCCAGCGGTAGATATCGCCGTCGACGAGCGCCGTCACGATTGCGACCGGCACCGTCTTGTATTGTGTCGAGGAGATGAACGTCAGCGCGTAGATGAACTCGTTCCAGCACAAGGTGAAGCAAAAGATGAACGCCGAGATTAACCCGGGTACCGCCAGCGGCAGCACGATCTTCATCAATATCTGCCAACGGCTGGCGCCGTCGATCAGCGCGCATTCCTCGAGCTCGAAGGGAATGGTCTTGAAGTAGCCCATCAGCAGCCAGGTCGAGAATGGAATGAGGATGGTCGGATAGGTCAAGATCAGCGCGAACGGCGTGTCGAACAGGCCATACTGGAAAACCACTGTCGACAGCGGGATAAACAGGATCGATGGCGGCACGAGATAGGCGAGGAAGATGGCGCCGCCCACCCATTGCGCGCCTTTGTAGCGCAGCCGGACGATGGCGTAGGCGGCGAGCACGCTGGCAATAATCGACAGCGCCGTCGCACACACCGCGACCAGCATCGTGTTCCACAGCCAGATCGGATATTCTGTCTGGAACAGAAGCTTTTCGATATGCTTGAGGGTCGGATTCCAGGTCCAGAACGGGCTGTAGGTGTCGAGGTCGAGCAGTTGGTTGTCCGGTTTCACCGAAGTCAGCGCCATCCAGTAGAACGGGAACAGCAGCACGAGGAGGATGATCGACAGCGGCAGATAGAGCGTCACCAGCCGGCGCGGCAACGAATGCAGATAGCTCATCCCTTCACTGTCGTCGGCGGTTGCGCCGGTCAGCACGGCTTTCGGATTGGCAGCCTTGGCGGCAAGCGCGTCAGTCATTGCTCTCGCCCTGCTGCCATTTGCGCCGCTGCAAACCGAACCACGATACAAGGATCGCGAACAACAGGAACGGAATCATTGCGGTTGAAATCGCCGCGCCTTCGCCGAGCTGGCCACCCAGGATCGCGCGCTGATAGGAATATGTCGCCATCAAGTGGGTGGCGTTGACCGGCCCGCCGCGCGTCATCACCCAGATGAGTTGGAAATCGGTAAACGTGAACAGCACCGAGAACGTCATCACCACCGCGATGATCGGCGTGAGCAGCGGGTAGGTCACGTAGCGGAAGTTCTGCCACGGCGTGGCGCCGTCGATCGTCGCGGCCTCATAGAGCGAGGGCGAAACCGTTTGTAGTCCGGCCAGCAGCGTGATGGCGACGAACGGCACGCCGCGCCAGATATTGGCGAAGATTACCGACCAGCGCGCGTTCCAGACGTCGCCAAGGAAATTGATATTCTCTGTAATAAATCCCAGTTTCCGGAGCGACCAGGAAATGATCGAAAATTGCGGGTCGAACAGCCACCAGAACGCGATGGCCGAGAGCACTGTTGGCACGATGAAAGGGATCAACACCACCGCGCGGATGATCGCCTTGAACGGTAGCCGCTCGTTGAGCAGCAACGCGAGATAGAGTCCGACGGCGAATTTTATCGTGCTGGCGACGATCGTGTAGAGCAGTGTGTTGAACACCGTCAGCCAGAACGTCGAATCGTCCCAAAGATATTCGTAATTCTCGAACGCAACGAAAACGCCGGCGCGGCCCAGCCGCGCGTCGGTGAACGACAGCCAGACTCCCAGTCCGAGCGGGTAGGCGAGAAACAAGATCAGGAACGCCGCCGCCGGCAGCATGAACCAGATCGCCAGCCAGTTCTTGTTGGTCTTAAGCCGGTCCCACGCCGTCCCGCCGCGTGGGGCCGCCCTGACTCGTGTTTGATCGAGCGCGATTGCCATAGTTTCTTGGCTGTTCGACTTCAGAGAAACCCCGGCGGGCGGCCGAAGCCGCCCGCCGTTTGTTTGCCTACCGGTAGATGCGCTTCAACTGCCGTTCGGCGATTGCGATCGAACCCTTCACGTCCTCGCGGCCCGTGCAGTAGTTCGCGAACATGTCGACGACCACGAAGTCGGAAATCGCGGTTGCAGCCTTCTCGCCGACGGATCCGAGTCCGCCCGCCGTGCGCGTGCGCTTCGCCACGTCGCGGAACGGAGTTGCCTTGGGATCGGCGGTCCACACCGGGTTCTTGTCGTAGGCGTTGAGGCAATGCGTCAGATATCCCTTCGCCGACTGAATCCACGGGTTGAAGTTGTCGGCTTCGAGCATGAACGCCATCAGCGCCTTACAGGCCTGCGGATATTTGGTGTAGGTCATCGCCAGCACCGGATACATCAGGTGCAATTCGGTCGGCTTGCCGCTGACTCCGACCGGGAAGTAGGCGTGATCCATATCCTCGGCGACATCCTTGGCGCTGTTCTGTGCCGCGACGTAGATCGAGATGCCGTTGTTGGTCCAGTGGATTTCCTTCGCCAAGAACGCCTTGTTGTTCGACGAGTCGTTCCAGGCAGCGGTACCGGAAACCATGTTGCCGTAGAGCTGCTTGGCATATTCGAGCGCCTTGGCGGTCTCCGGAGAGTTGATGATCACCTTGTCCTTGGCGTCGACTGTTTCGCCACCGTTCGACCACAGGCACCAATGCACCCAACTATTGCCGTCGCCCGAGGCGTGGCCGAGCGCGAAGCCGCCGGGCGTGCCCTGCGCCTTCATCGCCTTGGTGTATTCGAGGAATGCATCGAGCTTGTCGGGGAACTTCGGGAAGCCCGCCTTCTTCGAAGCCTCGATGCGATAGTTCATCAGCGCGCCGGAATAGCAGATCGGGATGCAGATCCACTTGTTGCCGTTATGGCCGTACTTGACCGCGCTTTCGACCCAGCCGCCGTACTTTTTGCCGAGGTAGTCGGCGACGTCGGTGACGTCTATGCACTTCTGCGGGAACAGGTGCGGCAGCGAATAGAGGCCCCAGAACAGGTCCGGCCCGGTCCCGGTATTGGCGGCGACCGACGCCTTCGGTTGCACGTCTTCGTACGACTCGCGCGAGATTTCGACCGGCACGCCGGTCGCCTTGCTGAAGGCGGCAATCAGCTTGACGAAGGCGTCGTCTTCCGACTGCACGAAATACTTCCAGCGCAGCATGGAGAGCTTGGCGCCCTTCTCCGGCTTCCACTGCGCGTTCTGCGCCCAGGCCTTGGCCCAGTCGAGAAGCGCGGGACCGGTGAGCGCACCGGCAGCAACCGCGGCTGTGGCACTGCCCAGCAGGCCGCGGCGGGTAAAGTCAGTCATGGGTTCCTCCGTTCGGTTTTTATGTCTCGGTCAGGCAGTAAGCCGTTGCCCCGAATTGGCGTCGAACAGATGCGCCAGCCGGGGATCGGGTTTGAGCCGGATCTTGTCGCCCGGCTTGAAAGCATGACGCTCACGGAAAGCGGCGACGACCTCCGTGCCACCAATGTGAGCGACGATCTGTGTTTCCGAGCCGGTCGGCTCGACCACGTGGACGGTCGCCTCGGCGCCGTCGTCGGCGATGGTGAAGTGCTCGGGTCGCACACCGTAGACCGCGGGCTGTCCGTCCGAGCCTCTCGGCGCGGCTACAAGCGGCAGACGCGCCCCGCCCGGCCCTTCGAAGCCGACGGCGCCATTGGCGCGGATCGCGCCTTTGAGGAAGTTCATCGACGGCGAGCCGATGAAGCCGGCAACGAAGATGTTGTTCGGCCGGTCGTAGAGATCGAGCGGCGCGCCGATCTGCTCAACGCGGCCGCCATTCATCACCACGATCTTGTCGGCCATGGTCATGGCCTCGATCTGGTCGTGCGTGACGTAGACGGTCGTCGTCTTCAGGCGCTGATGCAGCTCCTTGATCTCGGTGCGCATCTGCACGCGCAGCTTGGCGTCGAGATTTGAGAGCGGCTCGTCGAACAGGAACACTTGCGGATCGCGCACGATGGCACGGCCCATGGCGACGCGCTGACGCTGGCCGCCGGAGAGTTGCCGCGGGAACCGCTCGAGCAGGTTCGACAGGCCGAGGATTTCGGCGGCGCGCTTGACGCGCGCGTCGGTCTCGTCCTGCGCCGCGCCGCGCAGCTTCATGGAGAACGCCATGTTCGCGGCGACGGTCATGTGCGGATAGAGCGCGTAATTCTGAAAGACCATCGCCACATCGCGCGCCTTGGGCGGCAGATTGTTGACGACGCGATCGCCGATGCTGATCTCGCCGGAGGTGATGTTCTCCAGCCCCGCGATCATGCGCAGAAGTGTAGACTTGCCGCAGCCGGACGGACCGACGAGCACGACGAATTCGCCGTCTTCGATGGTGACATTGACGCCGTGAAGCACGGCTGTCGTTCCGAACGACTTGCGCACGTCGTTGACGACGACGGACGCCATGAACCCTCCCTGGGGCTAACGCTTTGACTTCGTTATTCTTATTCGTGCCGAGTCAAAGACCCGACGCGGCGCATTGTAGCGGCGAATTTGCGCAATCATAGGGGTTTCGCGCGAAGAAATTCGCGGCTTTTGCGCGCGGTGCGGTAGCTGGTTGCTTTTGATGCGGCGGGAGGCCGACGCAGGGCCGTTGTCAGAGTTCGAGCGCGAAGGAATTGCAAATCCTGCGCGGCCTAGCAGCCGAGGACCTCGTTCCGTCTCTGCGCCCGCCGGGAAGCAACCGGACCGGATCCGTCGTGGCCGGATGCGATCCATC
>DASUGZ010000040.1:0-9909 GCA_036273755.1 Pseudolabrys sp. | reverse complement strand
GCCGATCAATCCGCAGGCGATCAAATGACGCCGTCGGCGTCATCCAAATGCCCGATGCCGCGGCAAACCCGCGTTCGGACGCTGCGCGTCTTTTGGGTATAGTGGACGTGAAGACGTGCGCGGCCGGAACGAGCCCGGCCGCTCTGAACGATAAACGGAGGCCCCCATGGCCCGCTATCTCAAGCGCGGAATGGACGCGAGCGCGATCGAGGCGGCCGACGCCAAAGTGCGCCAGACCGCCGAAGGCATCCTCGACGACGTCAAGAAGCGCGGCAACACCGCCATCCGCGAGTTGTCGAAGAAATTCGACAATTGGGAGCCGAAGGACTTCAAGCTGACGCCGCAGGAGATCGAAAAGGCGATTGCGCAGGTGAAAAAGCGCGATCTCGACGACATCAAGTTCGCACAGGCCCAAGTGCGCAACTTCGCGCAGAAGCAGCGCGACTCGATGAAAGATATCGAGGTCGAGACGCTGCCTGGTGTCGTGCTCGGCCATCGCCACATTCCGGTGAATTCCATCGGCTGCTACGTGCCGGGCGGGCGCTATCCGATGGTCGCTTCGGCGCACATGTCGATCGTCACGGCGAAAGTCGCCGGCGTGAAGCGCATCATCGCCTGCGCCCCGCCCTATAAAGGCGGCCCACACCCGGCCATCGTCGCCGCGCAGCACTTCGGCGGCGCCGACGACATCTACGTGCTCGGCGGCGTGCAGGCGATCGCCGCCATGGCGCTCGGCACCGAGAGCATTGCGCCCGTCGACATGCTGGTCGGTCCCGGCAATGCCTATGTCGCCGAGGCCAAGCGGCAGCTGTTCGGCCGTGTCGGCATCGATTTGTTGGCAGGACCGACCGAAACTCTGGTCATCGCCGACGACAGCGTCGACGGCGAAATCTGCGCCACCGACCTGCTCGGCCAAGCCGAGCATGGCCCGACCTCGCCCGCGGTGCTGATCACCAATTCGGAAAAGCTCGCGCGCGATACAATGAGCGAGGTGGAACGACTGCTGAAAATCCTGCCCAGCGCCGATCTCGCCGGACAGGCCTGGAAGGACTACGGCGAGGTGATCGTCTGCGACAATGTCGACGAGATGGTCGCCGAAGCCGACCGCATCGCCTCCGAGCACGTGCAGGTGATGACGCGCGATCCCGACTACTTCCTCAACAACATGAAGAACTACGGCTCGCTGTTCCTCGGGCCGCGCACCAATGTCGCCTATGGCGACAAGGTGATCGGCACCAACCACACGCTGCCGACCAAAAAGAATGCGCGATTCACCGGCGGCCTCTGGGTCGGCAAGTTCCTCAAGACCTGCACCTATCAGCGCGTGTTGACCGACGAGGCCAGCGCCAAGATCGGCGAAGTCTGCTCGCGGCTGTGCATGCTGGAGGGCTTTGTCGCCCACGCCGAACAGGCCAATATCCGCGTGCGCCGCTACGGCGGCCGCAACGTGCCCTACGGACAGGCGGCGGAGTAATGGCCGCGCAGTGGGCTGCAGCCGCGCGTTGAATAAGAGAGGGCGATAAATGGAATTGCCGGGGACGGGATACCTCTACAACCTGACACTGATTTCAGTGACATTCGCCGGTTTTGCCGCCTTGATCGCGGCGTTTCGCCAGATGGTCGGCGGTCATCTCACAAAGCACGACGCATTTCTCATCCGCTCGGCCCTTATGCGAAGCCTCATCGTCATTGTTTGCGCTCTGCTGCCGCCGTTGCTTGCGTTATTCGACATTCCCGCTTCGGTTATTTGGCGGGCTTCGAGTTTCGTCGCAGTCGGGTTGATCGTCGTGTTCACGCTGGTTTGGCCCACGATCGTCAGGCGCAACGCGACGACGCAGCCGATCTCGCTTACCGCAAAGGCCTATCACGCGGTGCAATTGCTGGCGGCGGCGCTCCTGCTACCAACTGCTTTCGGCGTATTTCCGCATCTCGCGGCCGGCTATTTCGTCGCCGCTCTGACTGTCTTCATGATCACCAGCTGGATCTCAGTCCTGCTTTCCCTCGAAATTCTGTTTCACACCAACGAGAAACCCGGCCGGCGCAAATAAGGAGGGCCACAGCGTCATGGTTGACCTGACTCCCACCTCTTCATTCCGCCTCGACGGCCGGCGCGCGCTGGTGACCGGCGCCGGGCGCGGCATCGGGCTGACCGCCGCCTCGGCGCTGGCCGATGCCGGCGCGCACGTCACGCTCGCCGCGCGCACCAAAAGCGAAATCGAGGAGGCCGCGGCGGCGATTAACGCCCGCGGCCAGTCTGCCGACGCGCTCGTCCTTGACGTCACCGACATCGACGCGGTGCGCAAGGCGCTTGGCCAGCGCGCGCCCTACCAGGTGCTGGTCAACAATGCCGGCACGAACCGGCCGGCTTATTTGCCGGAGGTCACGCTCGACGACTTCGACGCCATCATGAACCTCAACGTGCGCGCCGCCTTCTTCATGGCGCAGACGGTGGCGCTTCGCTTGCGCGAAGCGAAGCTCCCCGGCTCGATCATCAATATTTCCTCGCAGATGGGCCATGTCGGCGCCGCGCGCCGCACCGTCTACTGCACGTCCAAGCACGCCATGGAGGGCTTCACCAAGGCGATGGCGGTCGAGCTTGCGCCCGACAATATCCGCGTCAATTCGCTGGGGCCGACGTTCCTCGAGACGCCGATGACCAAGCCGTTCTTCGAGAACAAGTCGTTCCGCGACGAGGTGCTGGGAAAAATCAAGCTCGGCCGCCTCGGCCAGCTCGAGGAACTGACCGGGGCCATTGTCTTCCTCGCGTCGGACGCGTCGTCGCTGATGACCGGCGCGGCGCTGGTGCTGGATGGCGGCTGGACGGCGGAGTAGCCGTTCTTGTCCCGGACGCGGTGCAGCGCGCAGCGAAACAGTGCACCGCTGATCCGGGACTTTACCAAATTCGGAATTCGTAAAGGTCCCGGTTCTGCAGCGCATCACTTCATGCTGCGCTGCGCCCGGGACACGAGGCTGCCTATTTCAGTTTCGGCAGATCCGCGAAATATTCCGGGTGCTCTTTCTCGACAGCTTGCATGAACTCGGGCCGGAACAGCTTGGGCACGTTGAGCCGCGGCGCGCCGGGCAGCGTGTTCACCAGGATTTCGTCCTCTGCGTTCTCGAAGGCCTGCAGCACCTTCGGCGACATGCGCGGGTCGAAATGGATGTTGCGGATCGCCTTCTTGCCGATGGCGACGTCGGTGCCGGGCACCCACTTAGCGAAAATCTCCACCGCCTCGTCGGGATTGTGCCGCGTGAAATACGACGACTGCGCCAGCCCGGCGGCGATGCTCTTGACCACCGCGGGCTTCGACTCGACCGTCGGCCCGTGCGCGACCGCGACCATGACGTAGGACATGTGCTGGCCGCCGCGGATGACTTCAAACGAATCCGGCACCTGGGTCAGCGTCTGCGTCACATAGGGCTCCCAGGTCACGATGGCGTCGACCTTGCCCTCCTTCAGCGCTGGGGCGAGGCCGAACTGCGACCAGATGTTCTCGATGGTGACGTCGGCGTATTTCACGCCGGCGCGGCGCACCACCATCTTGAAATATTCGTCGGAGGTCTGCCCCTTGGCGAGGCCGACCTTCTTGCCGACGAGGTCGCTGATCTTGCCGACGTTGACGCCCCTGCCCTTCTTGGTAACGATCGCGAGCGGCGTATCGCAGCGCTCGTCGTTGGCGTCGTTCATGATCAGGCCGATCACCTGGAACGGATTGCCGGCGTGCACCGCCTTCAGATAGGTCGTCGTGCTCATATCGCCGACCTGGGCCAGGCCGTCGTGCAGCGCGTTGACCATGTCGGTGCCGGTGTCCACCACCTTGAAGCTGGCGTCGACGCCGTGCTGCTTGAAGTAGCCCTTCTCCGCGCCGATGAACATCGGCAGATGGCCGAAATTGTTGGCGATGACCACGTCGAGTTTGGGCAAATCTGCCATGGAAGCCTCCCGTTTATTGACGCGCCGTCAGGACGGCTTGAGCACTTGCGGATTGACGCAATTCGGCGGCGCGCGGCCTTCGAGCAGCGCCTGAATATTGTCGACGACGGTGTTCGCCATGTCTTCGCGCACCTCGACGGTGGCGCTGCCGAGATGCGGCGCCAGCACGACGTTCTTCATCGTCTTCAGCGCGTCGGACACTTTCGGCTCGAACTCGAACACGTCGAGCCCGGCTCCGGCGATCTTCTTTCCCTTCAGCGCGCGGACAAGCGCCTTCTCGTCGATGACCGGGCCGCGCGCCGTGTTGATGATGAAGGCCGTCTTCTTCATCAGGCCGAACTCGCGCGCGCCGATCTGGTGGCGCGTCGTCGGATTGAGCGGTTGGTGCAGCGACACGAAATCGGATTCGGCGAGCAGTTGGTCGAGCGGCACGTATTCGAGGCCAAACTCCCGCTCCTCCGCTTCCGATTTGCGGCGCGGCGTGGAATAGAGCACGCGCATGTCGAAGCCGTGTGCGCGCTTGGCCACCGCCTTGCCGATGAGACCGCCGCCGCCGACAAGGCCGATGGTCCGCCCGTGCACGATTGAGCCCAGCAGATGCCGCGATTGGCCGCCGGGAAACTTGCCGGCGCGCACCATTTTGTCGCCCTCGACCATGCGCCGCGCCACGGCCAGCATCAGCCCGAAGGTCAGATCGGCGGTCGCCTCGGTGGTCAGCGGCGGCACCACGGTCACCGCAATGCCGAGCGAGGTCGCCGTGGCGACGTCGATATTCGACGGCGTGATCGACTGCGCCGCGATATGGCGCAGCTTCGGATTGGCCGTCACCACAGCTTTGTCGATCTTGTCGTGCAGCAGGCAGAAGAGAATGTCGGCTTTCTTGACCGCGGCGATCAAGGCCTTGTGCGGGATGATGCGGCTGTCGTCGGGGAATATCTTGACGCTGCCGAGTGCGCGCAGCCGTTTGACCGCGCTGTCGGCGACCGGCTGCGTGACGAAGATGCGCGGCCTGCTCATCGCTGCCACCGCACGACGCCGGCGACGCCGTCGACCGCGCATTGCACACCGTCGGGAATCTTGCGCGTGGCGTCGAGCACGCCGAGCACCATCGGGATGCCGCGCTCGCGCGCCAGCGAGGCCATGTGTGAGGTCGAGCCGCCGAGTTCCGCCACCACACCGGCAACGCGCGGCAGGATGTGGCTGAGCGCCGGTCCGGCGACGCGCGTCACCAGGATGTCGCCCGGCGCAACGCGCGCCAATTCGCATTCGCAGTTCACCACGACCGTGCGGCCCTCGCCCCAGCCGATGCCGGCCGGATGGCCGTTGAGGCCGGGATGCCGCAGCCAGATTTCGTCGGGCACGATGGCCGGCTCGACGTGCAGCGGCCGCGACTGCAGCAACTTGAAGCCGCTCTCGTCCATGGCCCATTCGATCTCGACCGGCGCGCCGGCGAGTTGCTCACACTTGCGCAGCAGGCGGCCGAGCGCCACCGCCTCGCCCGGCGTCAGGCAGGGCTCGCTCACCATATCCTCGGGCACCAGTTGCGGCGCGGCGACGCCATGGGCACAGGTGTCGCGGTGACTCTTGCGACCGGCGTCCACCGAACGGAAGAAGCCGTTCTTGGCGAGCACGATGCGGTCGGGCACCACTTCACCCTGCGCGATGGCCGAGCCGAGGCCCCAGGTCGCCGAGATCAGCATCTGCCCGTCCGCGGTCTCGCTCAATCCGCCGCCCGAGGCGCGCGCGGCGACGACCGGCTGGATCAGGACGCCCATCGCCGTGTCGGCCGGCGACAGGCCGTGGTTTTCCATGTAGCGGCGCGCCTGCGCGGTCCACAGCGCCGCCCAGCAAGCGCGCACCGCGGTCAGGAATTCGGTTTCGTCGGCAAGACCGAGAAAACTTTCGAACTGGCCGGCGAAATTGGCGCCGGCGCGGTCCTCGATCAGCGCCGACGAGCGCACTGCGCCAAGCGAGCCATCACCGCGCTGCGCGCGCCAGGCGGCGACGAGCGGCTCGAGAATCTCCGGCGCGATCGGCCGCTGATAGAGCGCGAGGCGAACCTGCACCGACAGCTTGCGCTGCGCCGGGATGTCGGCGCCGTTATAGGCCGCCGCCATGTCGGCGATGCCGAGATGGGCGAGCTGATGGCGGTAGGCTTCCGCCGTCAGAGCGAAGCCGCCCGGCGTCGGCAGCCCGGCCTGCGTCAGCGACGCGAGATTGGCGGCCTTCGGCCCGACGCCATCCGGATCGGTCGCCGCGGGGTCGCTGAGGGGAAGGATGAAGGCGGTCATTGCGTGATCCGTGTCCCGGACGCGGTGCATCGCGTAGCTCTTGCGAAGCGGTGCACCGCTGATCCGGGACCGTTTCAGACTATAACGATCCCGGGTCTGCAGCGCATCACTTCGTGCTGTGCTGCGCCCGGGACACGTAATCTATTTCACGTGATCGCCGTAGCCCGGCAGCGGATCGACGACGGTGATCTGCTTGACCGGGAAGTTGGAGGTGATCTCGATCTTGTCCTTGTGCACGATCAGCATCTCCTCGATGCGCACGCCGTAACGGAACTTCTTGCCGTGCTGCGTTTCGAGGGCGAAGGTCATGCCTTCCTTAATGTCGATCGGATGATCGAGCGACCAGATGCGCGAGATGACCGGCTGGTCGTATTGCGCGAGGCCGAGGCCGTGGCCCCAGAGGTTGGCGGCAGCCTGGTCTTCGTCCTCGTAACCCCAGGCTTCCTTCGCCGACGGCCACTTCAGCGCGATGTCGCGCGTGGTGGCGCCAACCTTCACCGCATCGATCGAATCGTACAGCCACTTGAGCGCGGTCTCGTAGGTTTCCTTCTGCTCCTTCGAGGGCTCCTTGCCGACGCAGTAGGTGCGGTAATAGCAGGACTTGTAGCCGTTCCAGGTGAGCGCGGCCAAATCCATGAACACGATGTCGCCCGGCTGGATGATGCGGTCGGAGAAGTTGCGCCAGTTCGGCCAAGTGTTCGGGCCGGACGACACGATGACGTCCTCGACGTCCTCCATGCCCGGGAAATTGTAGAGGTATTCCATCAGATGCGCGGTGACCTGGTTCTCGGTGATGCCGGGGCGCAGGAACTTCATGCATTCCCAGTGCGTGGCGTCGCCGATGGCGCCGACGATGCGGAAGCATTCCTGCTCGTCGACGTTCTTGACGGCGCGGGCCTCCATCATCGGCGTCATGCCGTCGGCCCAATGGATGCCCTTCTCCTCGAAGATCTTGATCATGTTGATGTCGATGAAGTCGCAGCCGAGTTTCTGCCCGGCGACTCCATGGCGCTTCATCTCTTCGATGATGGCATTGGTGAACTTGGTCACCTGCGAGGTGGCGGCAGGACCCGCGGCGCCTTTGATCCAGGCGAAGGAGTGCCGGATGTTTTCCTTCGGCAGCCATGGCGAGTGGCGCTCGATCTGCATGCCGATGTCGCCCTGTTCGAACAGCACCGGACGGCCGTCGCCGCACAGCATCGCGTATTTCAGGCCCGGCTTGAGCCGGTTCCAGCCCGGCGTCAGCGAGCCGGAGATGTAGCGGCAGTTCTCGTCGTACATGCACAGCAGCGCGCCGAGGCCGTGCTTCTTCATCATCTGCCGCGCGCGGTCGATGCGGTATTCGCGCAGGCGGTCCCAATTGACGCGCTGCTGCCAATCCAAGCCGGCAATGCCGAAATTCGCGGTACCCATGGCGTCCTCCCCGCGGCGCGCGGACCGCGCCGTTTTTCGTTGAATTCGACGAGGATGTTATTCGGCTGGCGCCGCCAGAAGAAATAATATAATCGTGGTTTCGTCATTATATTTTCTAATGCCGGTAGCGTGATGCTGAACATCCCCCTGCGCCAGGTTCGCGCCGTGATCGCAGTCTGCGAAGAAGGCTCGTTCACCCGGGCGGCGGAGCGCGAAAACGCCACCCAATCCGGCATTTCCCAGCACGTGGCGGCGGTCGAGCGCACACTGGGGGTAAAGCTGTTCGAGCGCCTAAGCGGGGCGGTGAAGCCAACGCCGGCCGGCTTGCGCTACTACAAGAGCTGCGTCGAAGCGGTCGGCGCGCTGGAAAACGCCGCCGAGGAGGCGCGCGCGCTTGCCGGCCAGGTCACCGGCGAATTGCGCATCGGCCTGATGCCGACTTTCACCCGTGCGGTGCTGGCGCCGGTGCTCGACGATTTCGTGCCGCGATGCCCCGAAGTGCGCCTGCACATCGTCGAGAGCTACAGCAACGCGCTCACCGCCATGGTGCTCGACGAGGAACTCGACTTCGCGGTGGTGCCGGCCTTCGAGGGCACCATCGGCCTCAAGTCGCGATTGCTTGTCCGTGACCGGGAAATGCTGATCTCCGGCCCGAAGCGCGGCTTTGCGCCGCTGTCGCCGCTGCGGCTCGCCGAATGCAAGCCGCTCAAATTCGTGCTGCCGGGGCCGGACAATATCCGCCGGCGCAATCTCGAAACCTATTTCCAGAGCCATGGCGTCGAAGTCGATGCCGTGCTCGAAATGGACGCGATGATCGCAACGCTGGAATTCGTCGCCCGCACCGATTGGGTGACCATCCTGCCGAGCGTGATCTCGATCAACGACGTCGGCCGCGGCGAATTGATCGTCAACCCGATCGTCGACCCCGAACTGCATGCCGAATTCGTCGTGATCCAGCCGACGCGGCGCACGCTGTCGACCCAGGCCCGGCTGTTCCTCGAGCGCTTCGAACGCGAGGTCGCGCATATTCACGACGTATGGGGTCGCACGCTCACCGCGCCGAAGCAGCGCCGGTTGTCGGCGTAAGAATTCCAATGCCCTCGCCGCTCGTCACCACCGGCTGGCTCGAAGCACACCTCGCCGATCCGGATCTGCGCATCCTCGAGGTCTGCAATATCCGCGACGACAAGGCCTACCGCGAACGCCATATCCCCGGCGCGCAGTGGCTCTACTGGAAAACGGCATGTTGGCACGACACCGATCGCGATTTCATCGCGTCGGCGGCGATGGCAAAATTGTTCGGTGGTCTCGGCATCGGCCCGGATACGACCGTGGTGCTCTACGGCGATCCGGTGCAGTTCGGCAGTTACGCCTACTGGGCCTACACCATGGCCGGGCACAAGAATCTCAAGCTGCTCGACGGCGGCCGCCGCAAATGGATCTTGGAGAAGCGCCCGCTCACGCGAGAGCTGCCGCATTTTCCGCCGGCCGATTATCCGCTGCCGACAGGCTCGGCGCCGATGCGGGTCGGACGCGACGACGTGCGCGCACATTTGCGCGATCCGCGCCGGCTGCTCATCGACCTGCGCTCGCCGGAGGAATATTCCGGCGAACGCGTCTCGGACTATTCCTTCGCCGTCGATCACGGCGCCGAACGCGCCGGCCGCATCCCCGGCGCCAGGCATCTCTATTTTCGCGAACTGCTCAACGCCGACGACTCGTTCAAGTCGCCGGACGAGCTGCGCGCGGTTCTCGCGCGGCATGGCATCGCGCCGGAAAAATTCGACGACATCGTCTGCTATTGCCGGCTCAGCCACCGCGCCACTATCGGCTGGCTCGCGCTCGGCGCCATTCTCGGCCTCGGCAACGTCAAGATCTACGACGGCTCATGGACCGAATGGGGCAGCATCGTCGGCTTCCCGATCGAGAAGTAGCGTCGCCGCGGACGGCTGATCGCTTTTGAAAGCAAAGCGGACGCCGTGCGGGCGAACCGGTTTGTCCGCTTATGACCCATAGCAGGCACCGTGAGCCTGCAGATTGTTGAGCTAGACAGGTCAGCCTCCTATCGGCATTCTACCTGTGGCTGCAGCGTGTTTTATCGCACCCGGGGTGCAGGGGGCGTTCGTGAACGCATGCGGCGCGATGCGTCTTTCTAATGCATGAAGCACAAGCAAGGGGGCGGCAATGAAGATTTCAGGAAGGGCCATTTTGGCCGTAGGACTCTTTACGATAGCGACTGTGAACACGGCATTTCCGGCCGGAAGTAAGTGT
>DASUGZ010000039.1:0-33257 GCA_036273755.1 Pseudolabrys sp. | reverse complement strand
GTACGCGTCCCGACATGGAGACGCCGGACGTGCAGGCGCACTTCATCATTTTCAGCGGCGAGTCGTCCGGCGCGGCGCTGCATCCCTTCCCCGGCTTCATCGCTTCCATTTGCCAGTTGCGGCCGGAAAGCCGCGGCTTCGTGCGCATCAAATCGGTCGATGCGGGCACGCCACCGGCGATCCAGCCGCGCTATCTGTCGAGTGCCTTCGACTGCGACACGGTCGTCGCCGGGATGAAACTGTTGCGCGGCATCATGCGGCAGCCGGCGATGCGCTATTACATCGCCGAGGAGCGCGTGCCCAAGCCCGACTGCGTCAGCGACGCGGATCTCCTCGCCTTCGCGCGCGCCACCGGCTCGACCGTGTTTCACCCGACCAGCACCTGCCGCATGGGCCAAGATGCGGCCGCGGTCGTCGACGAGCGGCTGCGCGTGCACGGCATAGAGCGGCTGCGCGTGGTCGATGCTTCGATCATGCCGACGGTCGTGTCGGGCAACACCAATGCCGCGGCGGTGATGATCGGCGAAAAAGGCGCCGATATGATTCTGCGGGACGCGCAGGCCAGCACGCCTGTCGCTCTGTCGGCCTAAGCGCGGGCGGCCCTTACTTTCGACAGCTCTTCTAGAATGCTTCCCGCTGCCGCGACAACATGATCGACGATGCGTTGCCCGAACTCAGCCGATGCGGCGCCGGCATCTCCGATCACGCCCATGTCCGAAATTCCCTTGTCGTGCGTCGTCCACGGCCATGTCACCCCCGGCCGGAGGATCGCTTTGTGAACCGCCTCTCGGTCCGGCGGATTTTTCAATGAACCGATGAGGTCCTGCCGAACCAACTCCGGAGCGATCGCCAACATCATCGACGTCTCGTCTTTTCCTCCGTGGATTTCCGGAATCGCCGCATTGGCGTCGAGCTCCACCAACGCGGCCGGATGCAGGACGCAGACGTTGAGGCCGAAGTCGCCGCGCATATCCTGCGCCAGCGCTTCCAGAATTCCCCGATTGCCGCCGTGACCGTTGACGATCGCCAGGTTGCGTGCCGGTAGGGCACGAGCGATCTCGCGGCCGAGATCGCGCAGCAGCGTCGTCATGCCCTGGATCGACAGCGACATGGTGCCGGGCGCCCATTCGTGCTCGCGCGCAAGACTTATCGAAATCGTCGGCAGTTGCCAAAGGTCGAGGACCTCGCCAAACCGGGCGATAATGAGCTTTGTAAAGCCCTCGGCCAGAACGACGTCGGTGTTGAGCGGCAGGTGCGGGCCGTGCTGTTCGATCGAACCGATCGGCAGACAGAGTATCGAACGCTCGCTGAGAAGCTCCGCAATTTGCAAAAAAGTGAGCTCACCGATCAGTCGGGTCGAGCCGGTATGTCGCATGGCAGCTATCGTTCTCTTGCGAGACCAAGGCAGAGACGCTTTTGCCACGAAGCGATCTGCGCTGTCGATATCAAGGATTTGCCGGGGTTCGCCGCGCTACGGAATCGACGGTTCGGTCAGGGAGGCAAGAACGTCATTGAGCTGGTGCCCGGCGCGCGCGGCCTTTGCGGTCATGTAGCGACGATTGTCGGAATTGATCGGCGCCTCAAGCGGCTTGCGTCCTGTAATCTCAATTCCAGAATTGGCGAGGCCGGTCAGCTTGGCTGGATTATTCGTCAGCAGCACCACGCGGCGGCAACCGAGCATCTCCAGCATCCGCGCGGCAATACCGTAGTCGCGCTCGTCGTCGTCAAAACCAAGCGTCAGGTTGGCATCGACCGTATCGAGCCCGTCGTCCTGCATCTGATAAGTTCGCATCTTGTTGACGAGACCAAGCCCGCGGCCTTCCTGCGCGAGATAAAGGACGATGCCGCCCCCGGCGTCTTCGAGGCGCTTGATGGACAGTTTGAGCTGGTCGCCGCAGTCGCAGCGCCGCGATCCGAACACGTCGCCCGTCAGACAAGCCGAGTGCAGACGTACCAGCGTTGGCTTCGAAAGATCCGGCTTCTTGACGATGATGGCGACCGAGTTGCCGCCGGCCGCGTCACGGAACACCACGAAATCCGCCCGCAGCCCGGAATGCAACGGCACAGATGCTCTGCTGGCGATCGTCAGAGACTGGATGAGATCCTTGCCGAAATGTCCGACGACTTCGGGATCGACGGCGAGGATTCCGCGCTCGAAAACGAGGCTGCTTGGTGCCGCAATCTCGGCGATCAGCACGGCAGGAAAGCCCCTGGATAATTTCACGAGCTCAATGGCGGCGACTGCCGCCGGGCTCGCCTGGTGGGCATGCACGCGGTGCTCGATGTTGATATCGCCGACGATCGAGACGACGACGTCGGCGTCGAAGCCGGAAGGCAACTGCACCGCCACCGGGGCGGCCGCATCCAGACCAAGCGCAAGAGCGCGATGCTTCGTGAGCACCAAGCGTGGGATGACCGGCGCGCAAAGCGCGCGGAATTCGCTCAGGCGTCGGGCGTCGAGTCCCTCGACGGGCAGCGCCAGGAGCGTTTCATCGGCACCCGCGATGAGGACAGGTCTGCCGGCTTGAAATTCGGCGACGCCTCTGCTGACGCCGACCTGCCCTTTGGCCCCGAACAGACCGGACGCGGTACTTTTTCGATCCGTTCCCATTTATCGCCCTACTCGGATTTCTGAGGCTATTCCGCCGTCAGTTTACATGTTTACTTAACACCGGCACTCAATTTCCATTCCGGCCGTAATATCAATAGTTTTGCGCCAACCTAGTTCAAAAAAAAGCGCTTAGGTAGGGCCCCCATGTCTTCAAAATCCCCTGGAACGACTGAGGCAGGCGGCAGCACCCGAGGAGGCGTTTCATCGGCCGAACGGCCGGCAGGCCACTCCTGGGCCGAATTTGCGCAGGCCTTCCGTGGTTCTGGGCCGCTGCCCCCACCATGGGCCGAGCGGTTCGAGTGGCTGCGAACCAGCCGCATCGACGATCTGGTTGTCGTCGCTCAAATCGGCCAATCGCTCGACGGACGCATTGCAACGGCTTCAGGCCATTCCAGATACATCAACGGGGCCGCCGGCCTCTTGCACCTCCATATGCTCCGTTCGCTGGTCGACGCAGTCGTTATTGGCGTCGGCACAGCGCTTGCCGATGACCCGCAGTTGACCGTGCGGCGGGTCGAGGGCTCCAATCCGGCGCGGGTCGTGATCGATCCTAACGGACGACTCCCTGCGAGCGCCAAGGTATTTACCTCGGACGGCATCCGGCGATTTGTCATCGTTGCCGAAGGAACGGACATTCCGGCGACTCGCGAAGTCGAAAATATCGCGTTGCCCGCAGACGCCGGACGGATCGCACCCTCCGCTATCCTGGCCACCCTCGCCGACCGGGGCTTCCGCCGCATTCTCATCGAGGGCGGAGCGAACACAGTATCCAACTTCCTCATGGCTGGCTGTCTCGATCGCCTCCATGTGGTCGTCGCGCCGATCGTCATCGGCAGCGGACGTCCGAGCTTTATCCTGCCGCCGATCGAGCGGGCGGATCAAGCAATGCGCGTCCCGATCCGCGCCCACCAGCTTGACGACGAGGTCCTGTTCGATTGCGATCTGTCCGATCAACGTATCGCGGTCGGGTGCGCAAAAAAATCGACGTGACCGACGCGAATTGACGAGCGTCCGGCGGCAACGGCATCGCGCCGCCAGGCCGCCCACCCATCGATGTCGGCGAGAGGCAAGCCGCCGAGCTCGCGCGCCGCGCTCGCCCAGCCGGCCAAGATTTCCATTTGAAAATCCCGGTCCTGCGAATCGGTCACCCAATCGGACCCGCCCTGAATGACGTCGTAGCCGAGCGATTCAAATTGCGCGATGGCGCTGCTCGCGGCGAGCGGTCCAAGCGCGGGCCCAAACCCCTTGTCGCGGCGCTGATGCGCATTGACGGCGGCAATGACTGCGGCATCAAGAGAGTGGACGGGTTCGATTTCGATCCGGCCATCGTAGCTCAGCGCCGCATATACCGGCGCAGATCGCGCCGCGAGTTTGCGCGCAAGCTGACGCAGCCAATCTTCCGAAACAAGATCAAGGAGCGCCGAGGTCGTGACGAGATCGACAGTGCCGGTCAGCGCCTCTTCAAGCTTGCGATTGAGGTCGAGCGAGACCGTTGTCGACACGACGCCGGGCGGCAACGATGTCTTGGCAGCGCGCGCCAGCAGCGCGCGGTCGTTGTCGGTAAGACGCCAGCTCTGCTTCGATTTCAGCCGCGGCGCCAGAAAGCGCAAAGTCGAACCGGTCCCGCAGGCGAGATCGACGATATCGAGCGAGCTTTTACCGGAGCTCCAAAGGACAACCGCATCGAAGACTGCAGCATTGCGCGCGCGCACGTCATGCTGCTCGCGCAGCGCGAGCCACTCCGCGGAAAAGCCGCTCACAGAACCCTCTCAAGAACATCGGCAATCAATTTCGCAGAATCCTCCCAGCGCGGCAGCGCCTGCGCCACGGCGCGCGCCGTTGCGGCCATGCGGCGTCTGTCATCGGCGCTTTCGATCAGATGGCGCAGCGCGGCGGCCAAGGCGGCAGGATCGTCCGGTGCAACAAGCACGCAGGTTCCCGGCGGGATCGTCTCTTGAATGGCGGCGGTGGTGGTCCCGATCACGGGCAGACCACGGCCGATCGCCTCGGAAAAGGCCATGCCATAGCCCTCAAAGCGTGACGGTAGCGCGAATATATCCGCACCCGCGTAAAGCCCGGACAGGCGCTCTTGCGATACCGCACCGAGCATCGCCACGCGCTCCGACAACCCCGAGCGCGCGATATCGGCCTCCAACTGCGCCGCGCAATCGGCGTCGCGCGTGCGATCGCCGGCGATGGTCAGATGCCATGACAATTCGGTTAGAGTGGCCAACGCGGCGATGAGCATGTCAAAGCCCTTGCGCGGCACGACGGCGCCGACAGAGAGCAAACGAACCATGCCATCGCTGCTGCCGTGCGCAGGTGGCTCTGGATCGGTGCCGGGAACGGCGACGGTGATGCACTCCATGGGCACATCGTAGTCGGCGGCAAGCAGCCGCGCGGTGGCCTTGCTGTTCGCGACAACATGTCTGGCCGCCGCCAGCGCGGCGCGCTCGCTGGCGCGGAGTTCGGCGGCGACTGCCGGCGATAAGCCCGACTCCATGGCCAAGGGGTGATGGACGACGGCAATCAAAGGATGGCCCCGCGCAATCTGAGCGGCTGCTTCGGGAAGGACGCCGTACGCCAATCCGTCGACGAGGATTGGACAGCCTTGCGGCACCGCCATGAGGCGCGCCGTCGCCGACTGGCGCTGCTTCTCGTTCGGAAACGGGAAGCCCGTCCCGAGATCGAGTACTTCGACACGCCAGCCAAGATGTTCCAGTTCGCGGACGATCCGCCGGTCGTAAGCGTAGCCGCCGGTCGGCGTCGCGAGGTCGCCCGGCACGGCGAACGCAACGCTCTTCACCACAATGGCGCCTCATACCAGGCGCGCGCCACGTGCGACTCTGACAGCGTCACGCGGATCGCCTTGAGCTCGCGGCCATCGCGGCCGAGTTCGCCGGCACGCGCGGCTTGCGCCAAGCGATCATAGATATGTTTGGTGAGGAATTCGGTGGTGGTGTTGATGTCTTTAAATTCCGGCGCCGCGTCCAAGTTGCTGTAGTTAAGCGGCGACAGCGTGGCTTTCAGGATTTCGTGCGCGCGGCCGATATCGACGACAATGCCGTTGCGGTCGAGCGTCTCGGCCATGAATGCCGCGTCGACAACGAAGGTCGCGCCATGCAGCGCCTGGGCGGGACCGAACACCGCACCGCGGAACGAATGAGCGATCATGATGTGATCGCGAACCTCGACGGTAAACAAAGACTCCCCCTTCACGCTGTCGTCGCGGAATAGTCGACGAGCTGACACAACACGCCGCTGCGCGGCATAAGAATATCGGGCGACCGCGCCGGCAGGTCTGCGAATTTAACGGCCGGCGCAAGCAGCGCATCGAGCCGCGGATCGGCAAGCAATTCGAGCGCCGCACTGAGCCGGCGCCTGTGGCTCCAGCGAGCCCGGTGCGAGGCGGCGACATGGCCGACTTGGCTCGAGACCAGCTTGAGGCGGCGGCTGTGGAACGCAGCACCAAGCGGCACGGCGACTTCGTCGGCACCATACCAGCTCAGTTCCAGCACGGTCGCCTCCATGCCGGCGAGGCCAAGCGCCGTCGAAAGACCGGCCGCGGTGCCGCTGGCATGAACGACGAGATCGCAATTGCCCTGCGCCTTATCGGGCGTGGCGAAAGCGACGCCCAGATCGCGCGCAAGCGCGCGACGGCCAGGCTCGATATCGACCAACGTTACTTGCGTGCCGGGCATTTGGCCGCAGAGCCAGGCAACCAGCGCACCGACGACGCCCGCGCCCACCACGGCGATACGGTCGGCCGGCGCCGCTTGGGCGTCCCAGACTGCATTCAACGCTGTTTCCATATTGGCGGCGAGCACGGCGCGGGCCGCGGGAACGGATTCAGGTATTGGCGTGACGGCGTCGACGGGCACGTTAAAGGCCGTTTGGTGGGGGTGCAGCGCGAATACCAACCGGCCCTTCAGTTCGGAGGGCCCGCGGTCGACCCGGCCGACCGCCGCGTAGCCATATTTGACAGGAAAAGGGAATGCACCAGCCATGAATGGCGCGCGCATGCGTTCGAATTCCGACGGGGGGACACGGCCCGCCAGCACCAAGCTTTCGGTGCCCCGGCTAATGCCACTGTACAGGGTGCATACCCGCACCTCGCCCGGCCCCGGATCGGCAAGCGGTTCCGGCCGGGTTTCGGCGCGGCCGGCCTCCACGTACCACAAAGCCTCGGTCGTTCGATCGGGCACTTTTGTGTTCCCTGCCTTGGACTTTCCATCCCGCTCATTGGTATATCCTGAACAGTGGAACGCCGCATCGGGGGTAGTGTAGTCGTGCTTGATCGAGTAACCGCGGTTTCCGCCGTGGTGGAAGCGCCGCCGACGACCGCGCTCACACGCCGCCGAGCGCTTTTTGCCGCCCTCGTCGGCGCCACCATAATTGCCGTGCTGTGGCTCGCCGTGGTGGCTGTGCCGCCCTACAGCGCCGGCGGCGTCGCGTTCCTGCTGCTGTTTGCGGTCACCCTGCCATGGGCGGTGATCGGCTTCTGGAACGCGGTGATCGGTTTTTTGGTCATGCGTTTCGCCGAAGACCCGGCGGTCGCGGTGAACCCGTTGGCGGCCAGCATTCGCGGCGACGAGCCGGTCACGGCCTCGTCGGCGATCCTGATGTGCATCCGCAACGAAAGCCCCGACCAAGTCATCCGCAACCTGCAGCCGCTGATGGACGGGCTCGTGCAGACGCGCGCCGAACATCTGTTTCATGTCTACATTTTGAGCGACAGCAGCTTTCCGGAAATCGTCGCGGCGGAGAATTCCTGCTTCGAAGCGTTCATCGCCAAGTGGCGACACAGCATTCCCGTCACCTATCGGCGGCGGACGGACAACGCCGGATTCAAATCGGGCAATATCCGCGACTTCTGTGACCGCTGGGGCATGAACCACGATTTCGCTCTCGTGTTGGATGCCGACAGCTTCATGCCGGCCGAGACCGTGCTGCGGCTCGTGCGCATCGCGCAGGCAAATCCCTCTCTCGGCATCCTGCAGACGCTCGTTGTCGGCATGCCGTCGGTCAGCGTGTTTGCCCGCGTGTTTCAGTTCGGCATGCGGCTCGGCATGCGTTCGTACACACTGGGATCGGCCTGGTGGCAGGGCGATTGCGGTCCCTACTGGGGCCACAATGCCATCATCCGTCTTGCACCCTTCATCGCGCATTGCCGCTTGCCGCTGTTGCCGGGCAACGGGCCGCTGAGCGGCCACGTGCTGAGCCACGATCAGGTCGAGGCGGCGCTGATGCGCCGCGCCGGCTACGAAGTGAGAGTGCTGCCGATCGATGGCGCGAGCTGGGAGGAAAACCCGCCGACGCTGATGGAGTTCAGCCGCCGCGATCTGCGCTGGTGCCACGGCAATATGCAATATTGGCAGTTGCTCACTTTGCCCGGTCTCAGACCGGTCAGCCGCTTCCAACTGGCCTTCGCGATCTGGATGTATCTCGGATCGCCGGCATGGATGGCGATGACGGCCATCGGTACGGTCTTGCTGGTGCTTTCCGACACGCCGGCGGCGCATTACGTGCCGGTGAAGGCCGGCGCCGGCACGGCGCTCTTCGCCATCATGATGCTGATGACGTTCGCGCCGAAAATCGCGACCGTCATCGACGTGCTGCTTGAAGGTGCGACGCGCCGCGCGTTCGGCGGATTCGTTCCGTTCATCCTCAACCTCGTTGTCGAAGCGTTGTTCATGCTGCTGCTGGCGCCCATTGTCGCGCTCAGTCACACGATTTTCATGGTCCGCCTTTTTCTGCTGCGGCGCGGAACGACATGGAACAGTCAGGCCCGTGAGAGCCATGCCGTGCCGTGGCGCCTCGCCTTCGCCAAGCTGTGGCCGCAAACGTTAGCCGGATGTACGATCTTGGGCGTGGTGGCTTTGAAATCACCGGACGACTTCGGATTTGCTTTGATGGGCACCAGCGGGCTTATCCTCGCGGCACCCTTCGCGGTTGCGACCGCTTCGCCGCTCATGGGCGGTCTATTCGCGCGGCTCGGCATCGGCCGTATCCCCGAGGAAAACGAGCACCCCCAAGCGCTGCTGCCTCTTTCACTGCCGGCGATTGAGATCGTCTCGTCGGCAATGCAGAAGAAGTCCGCAAAGTGATGCTCGATACTCTCAAAATGGCGCGAGGGATTGCGCGGTCGCTGCGCATCTACTACGGCGACCGTCAGCATGGTCCAGCGATGGATCGCCTGTATCGCAATTTCGTGCAACCCGGCGACCTCGTCTTCGACGTCGGCGCGCATGTGGGAGATCGCATCGCGGCTTTTCGGCGCTTGGGCGCACGCGTGGTTGCTCTCGAGCCGCAGCCGGCCTTGGCCAAGACCTTGCAATTGATCTACGGCCGCGACGCGAAGGTGACGATCGAAGCTGCGGCCGTCGGCCGGCAAGCGGGTTCCATAGAACTGAATGTCAACCTGGCAAACCCGACGGTTTCGACGGCGTCAACCGATTTCATCGCGGCAGCGGCGGATGCGCCCGGCTGGGAGAACCAAATCTGGTCGAAGCGCCTGCGGGTGCCGCTGACAACGATCGACGCGCTCATCGCACACCACGGATCGCCCGCCTTCATCAAGATCGACGTCGAAGGTTTCGAAGCCGAGGCTCTGGCCGGTCTCAGCCAACCGGTCGCAGCATTGTCGTTCGAATTCACATTGATCCAGCGGAACGTCGCGCGTGAATGCATCGAACGATGCCGGACGCTCGGCTACACGCAGTTCAATGCGGCGCTCGGCGAAAGCCACACGTTCGAGCACGACGAATGGGTCGATACGAACGCGATTTCGCGATGGCTCGATGGGCTGCCGCCAAGAGCCAATTCCGGGGACATCTATGCCTGTCGCGCGTGAATACCGCCGAACCGCGCTGCTCATCATCGGCTTAGCGGCCGCCGGCTTCGCTTTCACGGTGTATGTGTTCTACCCCGGAGTTCTGACGTTCGACTCGCTCTACATCTACAAAGACATGGCGAAGCACGCGTTCGGGGATTGGCAGTCGCCGGTGTTGATGGCGCTGTGGATGCTGGTCGACCCGATCGCGCCGGGTCCTGGCAGCATCTTCCTTGTGACGGCAGCGCTTTATTGGCTCGCCTTCATCATCGTCGCACTGGGCGTCGCGCGGCATTCGCCGCAGCTCGCATTGCTCGTGCCGGTGCTGGGCGTGTCGCCGCCCGCCTTCGTGCTGGTGGGCATCATCTGGCGCGACATTCTGTTCGGCGTCTCGTGGCTGCTCGCCGCCGGCCTGGTCTTTGCCACCATCGACCGCCACGTGGCGCTGCGCTTGCCGGCCCAAGCCGCCGCCTGGGCGCTGTTCGCATTCGGCCTCTTGCTGCGTCCGAATGCACTTGCCGCTGCGCCCATCCTCGCTGCTTACCTTGTGTGGCCTTCGCACTTTTCCTGGAAGCGCGCCGTGCTCTTGTATGTCCCCGCGGCGCTTGGCCTGTTTGCGCTGGTGCAGGTTACTTACTACGGCGTTTTCAGAGCGGAACGGCAGCATCCGGTGCATTCGATCATGGTGTTCGATCTTGGCGGCATTTCGCGTTTCGCCGACAAGAACGTATTCCCGGGGACGTGGAGCGCCCGGGAGAGCGCCCTGATTGCGCGCGGCTGTTACAAACCGATCGCGTGGGACATTTACTGGACGCAAGAGCCGTGCATGTTCGTGATGGAGCGGCTGGAAAACGAAAAATTGTTCGGTACGCCGGCTTTGACGCAGGCCTGGTGGCGCGCGGTCGTGAGCCACCCACTGGCCTATCTACAACACCGCGCCACGTTTCAATGGACGTTCCTTGCCGGCATGAATCTGGCGATGTGGAGCCGGGATTTCGATGATCCGGATAAAATCGCGTTCGCCGATAAGCCGCGCCTCATGGCGGTCAAGGCGGTCAACGACGCGCTGAATCCGACTCCCCTGTTCCGGACAGGAGCTTGGCTTTTGCTCGATATCGCATTGTGCGTGATCGCGTGGCGCCGGCGCGACACACCGTCCGGCGCCTTCATCCTCGGCATTTGCGGGTCGGCAGTCGTCTACGTGATGACTTTTTTTGCCGTCGGTGTGTCCACCGATTTGCGCTACGCCTATTGGGCCGTCCTTGCGGGTATGACCGGAACGGTCGCGGCGTTGCAAAGACGCCGGGCAGACGTTTTTATAGAGCAGCAACTGTCCGTAGCGACATGAAGGCGGCAACTGCACTGGCTCGCCGGCCGCTGCATGCCGTCGTCACCGCTGGCGGCGTTGGTGCATCGGTATTGTTCGTCCTCGTCGGCGTCGCGTTCCGGCTGGAATTGTTCGGCGACGGATCTATCTTCTCTTACGCGGTCGCGGCCCAGGACGCCTGGGCCTTCCACTGGCACAACATTTCCGGCCGATTGTTCACCTATCTTCTTGCATACCCGGTGGCCGAAACGGTCGTCGCCGTGAGCCACAATGCCGCGGCCGGCATCGCGGTCTTTGGGACAGTGTTTTTCTCGGCCCCGCTGCTTGGCCTTGCCCTGACCTTCGCGGTCGACCGGACGGCGAGACGAATCATCTTCAATTACGCCTGTCTGTCGACAGTCTGTCTTTGCCCTTTCGTCTACGGCACGCCGACCGAAATGTGGGTCGCGCATGCGTTGTTTTGGCCGGCGCTCGCGCTGTGCTGGAGCGCGCCGACCACGTGGCCAGGCACCGCCGCAGTCTTTGTGGCATTGCTCGCGCTTGCGTTCACGCATGAAGGCGCGATCGTTCTTGCAACGACCATTATGTTTGCGCTCTTCCTGCGCGGTGGCAGCGATGCGAGATTCCTCCGCGCTCTCGGCGCCTTCTCCGCTGTTCTTCTGATCTGGGGCCTCGTCAAGCTCACGATACGGCCTGACGACTATATTGCCAGCGTGCTCGCCGCAGCGGCATTCAAGTTCATCGACATCCGCAACTTGGCGCAGCCGGCATCGATGCTGCTGCTAGCAGGGCTATGCGCATACGCATTTTTTTTCGCGATGTTTCGGCGGGTAAGCGCGCCGAAACCGCATGTATGCGCGGCCGCTCTCTCGGCTGCGCTGCTCGCCGCCTGCTGGATCTGGTTCGACCGCTCGCTTCTGACCGAGGCCCGCTACGACCTCCGCACCTTGTTGCTGATCATGATTCCCGTCTTTGGCGTTATGGCATCGCTCCATGCGATGAGCGATGCCGAGCGTCGTAACTCGCCGTTCCCCTTCCTGGGACGATGGGCGAGCGCACTCGAAGCTACGGTCGACCCCGCTGTCGTCGCGGGTGCGCTCCTGCTAGTCATGCTGGTCCATGTCGTCGAGACGACAAGGTTCATTCTCGGCTGGGTGGATTACAAGGCTGCCGTGCGCGCGCTCGCGACCGGCAGCGCGTCGGATCCAGAGCTCGGCAGCCCCGATTTCGTTTCGTCGCGCCGCATCGGCGCCGATCTCAACCGCCTAGACTGGAATTCGACGACGCCATATCTGTCGGTGCTGGTGACGCCGGGCCTCCAACCGACGCGGCTGGTCGTCGATCCCGACGCAAACTATTTTTGGCTTTCCTGCAAGACCGCAACCGACAGCGAACAGATCAGCACCGCCATCCCGGCAGCGGCCAGACATCTCGTTCGGCTCCACGCCTGCTTGCACCGCTAGCGGCGCAGCCGCCTACTGCTTCGGCGCTGTGGGCGCCGCGGGCGGTGGAGGTGCCGCGGGCGGTGACGCCGGCGCCGTCCACGCCTTGTAGTCGGCCTCGGAGACGCTCGGCAACTTTTGCAGGAACGCGACGATGGCCCAGATGTCCTCGTCGCTCGCGCCACCGGCGGCGAACCCTGGCATGCCCGTCATGTTGATGCCGTTCTTGATCACCCAAAACAGTTGCGACGGCGTGAGGTCTGCGACGACTTCCTTGAGGTCGGGCGGATCCGGGTGCAGGCCTTCGGAAAACTTGGCCCACTTTACGCCGGGTGCGCCGTGGCAGTTGACGCAACCGTGTTTGACGAATTCACGGGCGCCGGTCTGTACTTTGGCGGGGCTGTCGAAGCCGGCGGGCGGCTGATCATGCGCGTAATGGACGATCGAATTTGTGCGGACTTTGACCAGCGCCCACTGGACAATAGCGGGGTCTTCTTGGCTAGCGCCGATATTGTAGAATCCGCCGAAGAAAAAGACCGAGGCGCCGACCGCGATAATGATTGCCAGTAATCCAATTGCTGCCAATACTTTCATTGCTGCCCTCTCCTAACGAAAGCTATCTCCCTGACTTTCGATTGAGTGTAGAATATTCCCCACGAACTGTCTTTGCCCCTCCGTCCAAGCAAGCTCATATTGGCGTGATCGATCCGGGACGAATTCGCCTGCAGTTCTACCCGCCATGAGCAAGATGAAGCACGGACCGGCCAATATCCCGCACGTTCATGAACCCCGTACCCATCTCCAACAGTACGAAAAACAGCAGGGCATTGAACAAAGCGGGCCTGGATTTCTCCAGAGCCAAAACGGGCGTGACGGCCGAGCGGGCAAAGTCGCGATTGAGCGCCAACTGGACGGCGACGCCGAGCAGCGCACCGATCAGCACGTCGCTTGGGAAATGCGTGCCGAGATAGACCCGCGACATGATGATGACGGCGCTGTAGAGAGCCATCGCAAGGCCCAAGCGAGCCGAAAAGAGCCAAAACCCCGCGGCGAATGCGAAGAAATATGTGGCTTGGTCACTCGGGAAGCTGCTCCACAATTCGAAATCCGCGAGGTTAAAACCCTCTTCGAAAAGCGGGCGATGATAGCCGATGTTCGGCGTCTCCATGGGGCGTACGCGATACGGCATTGCCACCGAGATCGCGCGATTGATGACGAGCGACAGCAAGACCGCCACGATGATGATCAGGAGAATCCTGCGCCGGGCAAGTTGATCTTCGCCGGCCTTGAACCAGAGAACCCAAAATATGCACAGAGGAACCGCCCATTTGAAGTCGAGCGCCACGTGACTGATCAGGCGATCGAGCAGCCAGCTTTGCCCGCAAAAGCCGTTGACCGCATGCAGGATGGGCAGATCGAAATAGGTCAGAAAATACTGGTACATGATCTTGATCGGCGCGCCCGCCCCCAAGGATGCCACAAGACCTTTTTGGCTTTGGCGACAACGCGCCCCTCGGACGCGAGTTCCATCCCCTCGAGCGGGCACCAAGTCTCCGCCGACCTCGCCTCAGTTCGTAGTTTTAAGAAAATGTGGTTTTGCGGGCACAAGCCCGGTCACGTCAGACCTCTGATTTTCGTGCAAGAAGCCGACCCAGTCGAAGACAGCAAAACAATCAGCCCCACCGTCGTTGCGTGCCGTCGATCGGCCGCCGTCACGAAACGTGCCCGGCCCCTTGGAAATTGCTCGCAAAAGTGAGCGAGCGTCCCGGCGGTGGCGATCAGCGAATCCCGCTTGGGGACAATTGCAATGCCGCCGTCCCTCAACAGATAGGCGTCCCTCACATTGGCTAAGCTCAACGTTTGCATGCAGACCTTGAACAATTCCTGATACTGCGCCGGCGGGGCTGGCAGGTCGCCGGCGAGGCCTTCCATAAGGTATTCGCGGCTTCTGGTGCAGTTTTCGGCGCGCGCCGGAGCTACGAGAACAACGAGCGCCAACAGAATTGCAATCCACCGCATCACGGAGTCCCGACCGCGGAGCGCGAAAACTCGGCCTCAGCCGTCGCCGCAAGCGACCCGTGATGGGCAGGCAGTGACAAATAATACGTCGCGGCGGCGCAGCGCTCCCAGTTCATGGTGTAGGCCCGCGTCCAGGCACGCTTGCCGAGCGAGGTTCGCTTGATGCCGTCCAGGGTCAGTTTGGCGATTGCGCCGGTCATCGCATCGGCCGACGGCTCGACGAGCAGGCCAGTCTCGTTGTCGATCACGGCGTCGGCGACACCACCCACCGCCGTGGCGACACTTGGCAGTCCGGCAGCAGCAGCCTCCAGATAAGCGAGACCAAAGCCCTCGACCCGTCCGGATGGATCCTGCAGACCGGTCAGGCAGAAGAAATCGGCGGCGCCATAGATGTCGCGTATCTGCTGGGCCGGCAGTGCGCCGAGAAGGCGCACGTCGCAATCGCAAGCCGCGGCGGCTGCCCGCAACGCATAAACGTATTCCGCTTCTCCGTCGGGCCCGATGACCAGCCACGTGAGGCGCTTGCGCACGGCCGGCGGCAATTTCGCCAACGCAGCCAGAGTCGCGAGATGGCCCTTGCGTCTGGTCAAACGCGCGACCGTCACCATGATGACGGCGTCCGCTGCAAGGCCGAATGCCTCCCTGGTTTTCGCGCGGTCGGCGCGCGGGCCAAACCAGAAATCGGACACGCCGAGATGGACCGTGCGCACGCGTTCGGCCGGTATCTTGAAGCGCGCGCGAAACAGATCGTGCGTATAGGCGCTGTTTGCGGTGACCTCCATGCGCGGGCCGAACACGCCGGCAAGGCGGATCGCCAGACGCTTTTCCGGCCGCTGCGTTTCGTTGATCTCCGTGCCGTGCACGGTCATCACCAGACGCGCATCTGTCAGGCGGCGCGCCAAGGCCAGAGGAATGAAAAACGGCCAGTCGGCGGCGTGCACGATGTCATACACTTTCTCGCTCAGGATTCGCCGCACCAGTGCGATCTTGGCCGGAACATCTCGCCGCGAATGAACCCCGCCGCTAAACCGCGTCACCCCATAGGGCAGCCGCCGGTCCTCGGCATGGGTCGCGGTGCCGTAATCCGGCGCGACCACAGTGGCCTTTGCGCCGAGCCGCGTCGCGGCCAACGCCGTCTCCCGCGCGTAGGTGGCGATGCCACCGTTGACCGGCCAGAATTCGCTTGTAAGCAGGAGAATTCTCACGGGCTAACCGATAGCCGAAGGCGCGGTGGCGACGGGCGCAATGAAGTTGGCGCGCTGAATCTCTTGATGCAGGCGGTAGACGCGTGCGAGCTGTTGTTGCGGCGTAAACGGTTTGATCTTGTCGGCGATCTTGGCCGGCACTAGGCGACCCTCGACGATGGCCCGTCGCACGTCAAGAAACCGCAAAGCAAGGGTCTCGACGATATCCCGTTCCGATTGGTCGCGCGGCACCAGAAATCCGCTCTCGCCGTTTTTGATGACGACTTCGAGCTGCGGCAGATGGACCGCAACGACCGGCCGGCCAACCGCGAGCGTCTCGAGCACGCAGCGCGGCATGCCCTCGAACTCCGACGTCAAAATGCCGGCATGCGCCTGCGCAAGGATCGCCGCCATGCCGGTCGCATCGCAAAACCCATGGGCGACCGTGATGTCCTTGATGGCGGCAAATTCCGGAAAACGGGACGGATCGCTGGTGCCGATATAGTGAAACTCGACGCCGGGGAGCTTTTCGCGCAGCCGCGCGATCGTCTTGAACATTAGCGACGGAACTTTGAACGCATCAAGCCGTCCGGCGAATACGATGCGAAACGGCTCGATCTCCGGTATCGGCTGCGGGCGGAAGATGTTGGTGTTGACCCAGGTCCACAGCGTGTCGATCTTAGCCTTGTACCGTGGATAAGTCCGCCGCAAGCGCTCGGTGATCAGCGGATTGACGCAGAGGAATTTCCGGCTGGTCGCCATTGCAAAACGCTCGCCGAGATTGTGAATGAAATTGTATTTCTTCAACAACGAATCCATGCGCAATCGCGGTACGCCTTCGCCGTGCAGCATCTGAACGAACGGTACGCGTAGCAAAAACGGTACCCAGGCGAATTCCACGCGCCTGAGATCGATCGAGCAGCGTCGGCGCCTGAACGCACGCGCGATGGCGGGCAAGTAGCGAACAACGGCCACGAAAAATTGCGCGGTGATGGAATCGCGAATCCGGCGCGCAGCTTCGCGCGCCTTGTCGTCCGGATAATGCAATATCGGCATGAATTCGAAGATGCGGCCGCGAAAGGAAATCTCGTGAATCCGGCCAAGCCGCAGATCGCCGATCGAGTCAACGCCGACAAACAGCGTGCGCGTGTTTTCCGGACAAAACGTGACAAAATCGCGCAAGTAAGTTTCCAGACCGCCGACTTTCGTGCCGCGGATATCGAACGGATGCAGGAGCCCAATGCAAAAGGATTCGGCGCGCGCGTCGATGGGCTTAGACGGTTTTACTGTCGTCATGCACGCCCCCGCCGCGACGACACAGCTTGCGGAATCGCGTCTGCGATCAGCCGCGGAACCGCGGCAGCGCACCGCAGATAGCGAAGACCCAGCCGCCGTGGATTGCTCGACAAGCGCCAGAGCCATTCCAACCCGTTGTTCTGGAAAAACGGCGGTGCGCGCATTTCGGTGCCGGCGATGAAGTCGAGCGCCGCGCCGACGCAGACGAAGCCCATGCCGGGAATCATATCCACGCAACGCGCGGAAAAAAGTTCCTGCCGCGGCGCGCCGAGCGCCACCAGGCAAAGCCGCGCGCCCGATCGCCGAATGCGCTCGATGGCCAGATCGGCTTCCTGCGATTCCGGATCGAAATTCAGCCCCGGCGCAAAAGCGTCAGCGATTTCAAGGCCCTGAATGCGTTCGCGCAACTTCGCCTGCGCAAAGCGCAAGGTCCGCGCATTCGGCCCGAACAGAACGATGGGTAGCCCGCCGCGCGCCGCCTCCGCGCACAATGGCTCCGCCAGGTCCGCGCCTGTCGTCCGGCTGACGCTCGCACCGGCAAGACGTCCGAGCAAGACAATGGGGAAGCCATCGGCGGTGACGAAGCGCGCGCGCCGGTAAGCGGTGCGGAATTGCCGGTCGGAACGCAGCTTCGTGCAGTGATCGAGATTGAGCGTAAATGCGCAAAAGCCGCGCGACTCGCGCGCCGCCGCGCCCATTGCGGCGACGGCATGCGGTAGCGACAAGGTGTTGACGGAAATGCCTTCGACACGAAACGCGTGCCGTTGAGCGCTTGGTTCCGACATACGCACGTCCCCTGCGCGTGGCCCTGGCGGGCCGAGTTGGAAACAAACACTCCCCCTCGCCGCACGCGACGAGTCCCCCGGTGTCTCGGCGCGCACCATAGTTCCAAACCGTAGAAACCGGCCATGGAGCGCTCGTGTCGACGACATCGCACTATTGCGTCGCAACAATGGCGGCGCGTTCACGAAACCGCGAGCGCGAAATAATTTCTTTTTATTCAATATCCGATCGGCGCCACACGCCGATGACGCGCCCGGTCACCGGATCGTCGTCTTCGCACAGGGTTTCGCACGGCGGCGGCAAACCAAATGGCGGCGCACACAGATTCAGGTGACGCACCTGGCCGAATTTGATGTCGGAGTTCCGCTTTGCATTCGGGTACGTCGTGGCAAGCAAAAAGCGCAGCGTCGAATTGCGGAATTGCTTGAGCGCGGTCCGGACTGCGTCGTCTGGAAAATGGATCATGAGATCGCGGGCGAGCCATGCTTCGACCTGCGGCAGCGGATCGCGAAGCACGTCGAGCTCGATAAACTCGACGGTGGGGAATTTGGCGCGGTTTTGGGCAATCAGATCGAGAACAATGTCCGCGCCGATATATCGAAACGCGCGCGGCCATTCGACATATTGCATCCAGTGATAGTCGCCGCAAGGAGCGTCGAGCAGCGACCGCAGCGAATGGCGGCGGACAAATTCGGGCAGCGCCGCCCGGATCGATTCGGTGCGTTTCAGCTCGGCGCCCCAACCGCTGCGGCTTTCACCGCTGTTCCACCAGTTCTTCCGGAAGATATTGGTGAACACGTCCTTCGCGTCGCCGGTTCCCAGGCCGTTCACGGTCATTTTTTCATTGATGACCGCGCGCAATCCTCGCGGCGCATTGTTTCGGATTGAATTGTAAAGGCGGGGCGTGCGTTTCTTGAAAAACAAAGCGGCATCGGTGACAGTTCTGGAAAGACGCATGACCTGGTTTCCGTTGGTGAGCCGCGGCGCGCACTCTTACGCGGAGCATGTAACGCTTCGTCGCGCATGCGGTTCCACGGAAAATGCACGCGCCACAAATTCGCGGCATTGCGGCGCGACCATTGCCCTACGCGACGAAAAGGCGATGGCATATGGTGACAACGCTTTCGCGCCGGCATTTTATTCAATCGATCGCGGCCGGTGCGGCCGCGATGAATACGGGACCTGTCGCAGCAGAAGCCGCGGCAAGCCTTGGCGCCGTCGCCGCGACGAATGGCCATCTATTCGGCGCAGCGGCGGCGAGCGTCATCGACAAAGATCCGGCCTATCGTGAGCTCTATGCGACGCAGCCGAAAATCATCACGACCGATACCGCGTTAAAAATCGGCACGATTGCGTCGCGGCCGGGTCCGAAAAATTATCAACCTGCCGACCGGCTGCTGGGCTTCTGCCATCAGCATGCGATCCCGATGCGCGGTCATTGCCTGATTTGGAACGAATGGGTCCCGGCCTGGATCAAGGCCATGAGCACCGATCAACGGCGCGCTTTTTTCGATGCTTACATCGAAGAGGTCGTTATGCGCTTTGCCGGACGCTTGCAGTCGTGGGACGTCGTCAACGAGCCGTTCTGGCCCGGCCACCACGCACCCGGCGGCTTCCGCATGGGTCCGTGGTATGACGCCTTTGGCCCCGATTACATCCGGCGTGCCTTCGAGCGCGCCGCGAGCGTCGACCGGAAGACGAAATTCGTGCTCAACGAAGCACAGACCGAACGCGACGACGAACTCGGCCTGACCATCCGGCGCGGACTCCTAAAGCTGGTGGCTGACCTCAAGCACGCCGGGGTCAAGCTCGACGTGGTCGGCCTGCAGGGTCATCTACAGCCGCAATATCCGCACGATCCGGGCCGCTTCGGCGAATTCCTTCAAGCGCTTTCCGACCTCGGCGTCGACATCTACATCACCGAATTCGACGTCCGCGACGACATTTTCCCCGACGAGATCGAGGCGCGCGACAAAGCCGTCGCCACGCTGGCGCGGCAGTTCCTGGATACGACGCTGCGGCACCCCGCCGTGAAAGCCGTCATCACCTGGGAGCTGGCGGACAACTATTCGTTCTACACCCCGATCTGGCAGCAAAAACATCCGGGGTCCGGGCGGTTGCCGCGGCCGCTGCCTTACGACCGCCAGATGCAGCGAAAACCGATGTGGTTCGCCATGGCGCAAGCCTTCGAAACCGCGCGGCGTCCCAGCCCTTATACGAACGGGCGGGCGCCGCGGTGAGGCAATAGTCGCGGGGCCGGCGCGCGGCCGCGCCAGGCTCGGATGGTCGGCGCATAAAGAAGCGCTAGAGCGGCCACGTAACCGGCAACTCCCAGCACGATGTGAAGGATGACGCCCAGCGTGCGTCCGGCCGGCGGCATCAAGGCCAGCGCCGCAGCCATCGCCGCCGTAGCGATGGCAATGCGCACGAGATGCGAGATCGCAGGCCGCAGTCCGAAGACCGAGAGGCCGATGGAAAACGACATGGCGGCAGCGGTCGAACTCGCGATCACGCTTGCAATTGCGCCGCCGACCGGCCCCCACCGCGAGACCATGACGATGCCGGCAACGACCGCAATCGCGGCCTCGACGCCGTTGATCGCGATCGTCAAGCGCGTCCGCTTGTGCAGCAAAAATACCTGGTCGCCAAAGTGCGCGCGAAAATTACGGATCGCGCCGGCGAGCGCCGACAGAGGAAGAATGGCGAGCGTCGCTGCCTGGAACGGCGCCGCGATCAGCAAATGGACGATTTCGGCACGCAGCATGTAGATGCCGACAACGCTCGGCAGCAGGATCGCGGCGAGCAGCGCGCCGTTGTCGGCGAGCTGACGCAGCGCCAGCTTGCTGCCGCCCTGCTCCATCTGCCGCACCGCGAGGGGAAAGGCGCTCGCGGTTACCAGCATGGCGGCGACCACCGCCGCCCGTTGACCGAGTCCGTAGCCGACTGCGAACAGACCGGCGGCACCGAGGCCCAACACGTGACTGACGATGAAGCGCGACGCGTTCAGGCTGACCCAGCCGAGACCGCCACCGATGATGAGAGGGATGCCGTAGCGCATCGCGTCCCCCAGGATCGCGCGATCGACCGGTCCGATCGATCGGCCAAATCCGAGCATTGGCAGCACGGCGACAATGGCGGCGAACTGGGCAATGGCATAACCGGCAATCGGCCACTCCGGCGCCTCGCCCCAAAGCCGGATCATCAACAGGCCAAGTATGAAGCCCAGCGCCGGACCTGTGATCGTCTGGATCGAATAGACGGCAATCTTGTGGCGGACGCGCGCCCGTTCGGCGATGTAGAGGTTGAATGAGCGCGTCACCACGTAAGCGATCACCGCCAGCGAAAGCACGATGTCCGCACCGGGCGCGATCACCGTCCGGAGAATGACAATAGCGATCGCGCTCTGCACAAGCACCGACAGCAGCATGACGACGTTTTCGGTCCGGTAGAAACGGCTCGATCCTTCCGGCGTCTGGTAGCTGCCGAAAAATCGCAGCGCGTATTGCGACCACCAGGCAAGGAACACCGTCTGCAGCAATTCGTGGCTGGCGGTGATCAGCGTGATGATGCCGAGCGTTGAATCGCTGGTGACGTGCGTCCAAACGACCACCGATATCAGTAGAAACAGCGGCCCGATGATCTGCGCCGGCAGATACAGCAATGTGTGGCGGAACAGCACGGTTCAGGCGCCCAGCCATCGTGCCAGACGCGGCGCCGCGACAGAGCGAGCAGTGATAACGAGGCCGATCGAGAAGATGAGCGCCACGACGTACTCAATAAAGAACGATGCAGCCGGCTGGAGTTGCGGCGTCAGTAATCCACGCAAAATCATGATGGGAAATATGTGCCAGAGATAGATCGCGTAGCTGGCGGCGCCAAGGAAACCCAAGGCCGGTACGCGCGGCGCAAAGGCCAACATGCACAGGCAAAAGAGACAGGCATAGACAAAAAACGCGACGGAATCGTAGTCGGCTGCGTCGCCGATGGCGAAGATGCGCACCGACGCATAGGCGGCGTAAGCGAGTAGCGTCGCGGCAAGCAGGGACGATCGTAGATTTTGCAGCAATTGCCGCAGCTCCAAACACCCGACAATCGCGCCCACCGCCATGAAGCCGAACCAAAACGGCAAATCGCGCATGCGGGCTTCTTCGATCTGCGCCGCTGGCACGCCCAAATGCTGTAACAGCGGGTCGAGATAGGCGCCGATGGCAATGCCGATCACAATCGCGAAGCTCAAAAATGCAATCAAGCGCTGCCGGTCGGCCCCGGCCGCTAAGAAGCTGAGCCAAAGCAGAACAGTGCAACCGATATAGACGAAGACGTAGTAGTAGACGAAGACGTAGGCCAGGCCATAGCGCGCCACGATGATCGCGGGCCGATGATCCATCAGCGGATTTTCCGCCGCCATGAGCAGGTAGGCTGCGGCAAAAGCAACCGTATAGGGGCCCAGCGCGCGCAGAACACGTTTTGCGGCCGGGATACGATCGCATTGCGCGCTCAAATAGCCGGATGCAAACAGGAACACCGGGACGCATGGGCGCAAGGCGGCGTCGACCGCGGTGACAATTGCCGATCCGTGCAGCTTCGGTAGCGAATGAAGACCGATCACCATCAGGATCGCGACGCCGCGCAGAGTGTCGATGACGGCGTCGCGCGGCAGCACGCGCGCCGTTGAGCGTTGCGCCGCCCGTCCATTGACCGTTTCGCTGACGACCGCCATCTTGCCGCTTCCTCCGCCGCGCCTAATGCGCAACGCCGAATTGTCGCCGGACGCTTGCGTGCTCGCGCAGCAGGCGTCCGAGCCAAGCGACGACGCGGTCGCGATCCGCCGTCGCGGCGTCGTTCCATCGGCGCAAGTTTTCGGCGGCGAGGTGCACGTAAGTCTTGCGCCAATCCGGCACCGCAAAATGCATTTCGATCGCCGCCGCCGCCGCATCGGGTTTGGCCGGATCGATGAAGATGCCGGATACGCCGAGCACCTCGCGAAAGACCGGCTGGTCCGGAGCGATGACCGGCAGGCCGGCGAATTGCGCCTCGAGCAGCGGCAGGCCGAGCCCCTCCTCATGCGAGGTGCAGATCAGGGCGTCGGCACGTTCGAGAATTTCGCTCACCCGCGCTGCAGGCTGGTAGCCGTGCAGCGTCACGCCGGGCATGGCAGACAATTGCGCCCAGTCGCCGCCCCAGCCGCGGCGGCCGACAATGTCGAGTGTGGCGGCGGCGTAGCCCTGCGCGCGCAATGCCTCGACAATCCGCGCCGCCGCCGGCAAATTCTTGCGCGGCTCGACCGTCCCCAACGCCGCCAGCCGAATTCCGGCCGCATGCACCGCTCGCCCGGCGCGGTCCGCAGGATGAAGCCGGAAGACATTTTGCGCCGGGGGCCGGTAGACGACGATTTCGGCGTCGCGCCGGCAATAGGCCGCAAGCTTCGCAGCGGTATCGGCGGAGTTGACCATGAACCGCGTCAGGCGCCGCACGGCGAGACCGAACGGAAACGCCGAGTACAGCCGCGCCCGCCAGTTGAGGTCCTGACGCCGCGACAGCAGGAAGAGATCGTGGACATAAGGGATGACGCGCGCGCCGAACGCCAGAAGCAGCGGCGTCGGCGGAAACCCGGGGCACAGCAGCAGAGACGACGGCGAGCGCACGAGCCGCGTCGGCAATCCCAATGTTTGCGCGGCGATCATGGCGCCCGTGTTCGCTGCCGTGACTGGGACCACGTCGAGCGGGGCGAGCGCCTCCTGCGAAAACAACTGCGCCGCAATCCGCTCGATGCCGGTGACCGGACGCCAGAGATGCGTGTGATCGACGTAAACGCGCATGGGCACAACCGTTCCTACCGCACGCCGGCCGGAGACAGCCGCGGCGGCGCGCGGCGAAGATCGGTGACCGGCACTGTCCGCGCTCGCGGCAGCTCGCGCGGGAACAGGATGACGACCAGCGCAATCAGCGCCGCGAGCGTGATGTTCTTTGCTGAAAAGCTCACCGAACTGGACGCATCGACCAGTAGAAACAAGATCGCGACGCGCGCGGCCTTGTCTGACCGCCGCAGCAATTCGACGACAAAGCAAGCCAGCCCGATGGTGATGATGGCGGTTCCAACAAGACCGTATTGGACGATGCAGGCGATCCAGAAGCTTTCGATGCCATAGCGCAGGCCCATGATCGTCTGCAGCGAAACACCGTGCGTCTGGCTGGCGCCGACAACAATCTCCTTCCAGTCCAGCAGCCCGAGCAGACGCAGGCTCATGAAGCGCGCATCGGCGCTGCCTTTGTCCGACGAAAAGCGATTGACCATGTTGTCGAAGGTACCGTGCTGGTAGAGCAGGACGACCACGGCGCTCAGCACGAACACGCCGGAAATCGCCAGCATCACGGTCGGCAAAGCGAAACGGCGGCCGTTGATGAGGCGGAACGCGGTGGCCAGCGCTATGCACGCCAGGACAACGAGCACCGACATCAACGCGGTGCGGCCGCCGAACGCCATCAGCGAGCCGACCGACAGCACGATCGCCGGTATGCGCAACCCGATCGGCCGGCATAGCTCCGGCCGCAGCGCAAGCGCCAGCGCGTAGAGCGCAACCACGCTCGAGGCCGCCAGCGGCGTGCCGAGAAACGCCGTCGAGCGCCATTCACCGTAGACCACCAGCTTGCCCACGGTCAGTGCGACGAGACGGTGGCCCGAGAAATACTCGAAATAGCCGGCGGCGATATTCGCCCAGATGAATAGATGAAGCGCCCACACCAACGGCCGCTTCTGCGACGCCGTCATGGTCCAAACAACCACACTGAAAGTGACCGGCAGGAGGAAGTCATCGATCAGCGGTGTGAAGGGTCTGCTGAGAGCAATGCATTCCAGCACCAGCAGCCCCCAGCAGGCCAAAAACACGATCAGCAGCTTGGCCGATGTCGCGATGCGGTCGATCTCGCCGATGGGATCGCCGCGCTTCAACAGCATCGCGGCGAAGGCGGCAAAGGTCAGATAGGTCGCGGGATGCAGCTTTTGATAGCCGGGTCCGCCGTTTGTGACATAACCGACCTTGAGGGCAGTCAGCAGCGCCGGCGAAACCAGGAGGATCGCAGCGAGCGCCAACAGCATCAGGGCGACGACAGCCCACTCGATCGGTGCGGCGGGCGGCGGGGTGGCGCGCCAGGCGGCGGTCCTCATGGGACCTGCTCCGTCCGCGGCTGCCCCAGGTAGGAATACGGCGCCAGATATGACGAGCTTTGGTAGTAGTCGTAAAACCGCAGGCGTTCGAGATCGACGCGCGTGAGAACGGTGCCGAGCACGCGGTCAGAGGCGGACGACAAGCTTTGCAGCGCCTGCGCCACCACATCCTGCGGCGTGCTGTCCCAGCGAATGGCGAGCACGACCCGGTCGGCGTTTTCCGCCAAGGCGCGGGCATCGATCAGCGGCACCAGCGGCGGCGAATCGACGATGACGTAATCGAAATGGCGCCGCAGCTGATCGAGCAGGGCGCTCATCGCATCTGAGAAGACGAACTCGGTGATCCCGGCGATCTTTTGCCGCGGCGGCGAAGGCAGAATCGCAAGCCCGGTCGCGCGGTCGACCAGCAACGCCTGCTCGAAACGCGCTTGCCCGGCGGCGACTTCAACCGCACCGACCTTCGCCTGAGGACACAATGAACGGCTCATTTCCGGATTGCGCAAATCGCCCTCGACCAGAATCGTGCGCATTCCGGCGGCGGCAAGCGACTGTGCGAGATTAACCGCAAGCGTCGTCTTGCCCTCGCCGTCGATCGAGGACGATACCATGACGGTTTTGACGTCCTCGGTGCGCGCCGCCCGTTGGATGGCCAGCCGCACCGCGCGCACCGATTCCGCGAACAACGACGTCGGCTCCTCCAGGACGTAGCGCATCAGCGGCGGCTGCATCGCCGCCGGCAACATACGCGTGGTACTGGGGTCGTAACGGCTCAGTTCCTGCCGGCCGCGATTGGCGCGGCTTGCCAGTTCGCGCGTGCCGATCAGCGGCATCGCGGCAAGCGTCGGCAGTCCGGTCACTTCGTATGCTTGGCGCAACGATTTGACGCGGCGATCGAAATAGTCAGCGCCAAACGCCAGGACACTGCCGAAACCCGCGCCCACGACCAGCGCCAGCGCCAGAATCAGGGTCGTCTTGGGAAACGACGGCTTGATCGGGATATCGGCCTTGGAGACGATCCGCGAGTCTGGCAGATCCAGGCTTTCCTGCGCGCTGGTCTCCTTGTAGCGGGCGAGGAACGACTCGTAGAGCGTGCGGTTAGCGTCGGCCTCCCGCTGCAGCTCGCGCAAGCGCACTTGCTTGGTGCCCGACTCATTCGACACGCGCGTGAGATTGTCGAGGCTTTTTTGCAGCGCGTCCTCGCGTGACTTTGCCACCTGATAGGCTTGGCGCGTGCTTTCGAGAATGCGGTGCACTTCCTGATCGATCAGCTTTTGCGTCTCGTGCAGCTGCGCCCGCGCATTGATCACCATGGGGTGCTGGGGGCCGAACTTGCTCGACACATCCGCCAGATTTTTTGCGACGTCAGCGTACTGCGTCCGAAGCCGCGTGATGACGTCCGACGTCAGAGCTCTATCCAGCGTCCCCGGGTCGGAATGGTTGCTGACGATATTCTGGATCTGCTCGTATTTGGCGCGCGCTTCGGCGGTCTGGACGTGGGCGTCGATCAGCTTGTTGTTGAGGTCGCCAAGCTGCTGATCGTTGACTGTGACGCCCTGCGCCACCGTAAGATTGTTTGCGGCGCGGAACTCCTCGACCGCTTTATCCGACGCCAACACCCGCGATTTAAGCTCGTCGATCTGCTGGTTCAGCCAGGATGCGGCAATCTTCTTGGTGTCGTATTTGCTGTGGACTTGCTCGTAGAAATACGAATCGGCAATCGCGTTGGCGATTTGCGCGGACTTTGCGGCGCTTTCCGAACTTGCGTTGATGTCGATGACGAATGTGGTGCCCTCGCGGGTGACCTTGAGCCGGCGCTGCAGGAACTCAATCGTCTCCGCCTTGGCGACGTCTTCTGCGCTCTGTCCCGGCGCCAGCGTGCGGGTTGAAAATAGCTTCTTGATCGGGTCGAGCAGCCCTGCGTGCGGACCGAATTCAGAATCGTGCGCGAGTTTCAATTGGTCGACCGCGCGCCCCAGCACGACGGGGGATTGGATCAGCAGGACTTGGCTGTCGGTAGTGGCGTCATCGGTCGCGAAATTCGACGACATTTGCTGGTTGGAAGTACCGTCCACCAGGCTGCTGCGATGTGGGTCGATCAAGACGGTCGACGTCGCCGTATAAAGCGGCGTGACGACAAGCACGAAAATAAGCGCTGCGCCGAACAGCGCGAGTGTCGTCCAGATCACGATCCAGCGGCGCCGTCGTAGTATTTGCAGCATCTCGCGCAGATCGACGGCGCGCCCGGACGCACCGGCGCCCGCTGCTGCTGGCCCGGCTTTGATCAAATCCCGGTGGGCGTCATAGTCAGAAGCGCGCTGAAGCATCGATGCCTACCTGATGTTTGTCGAAGCTGACGCCGGGGCTGCTGCTGTCGCGCAGGAGATATCGATGCCAAATCGAAATCGTGCCGAATTTGTTCAAGAGGTACTTTAGTCGCGTGTCGACGAAGTAGACGTTGTCCGAGCGGTCGACGCCGAAGAAGCGATCTTTCTCGTAAGTTGCCGCGCTCGACAAAATGACATTCGGACGGAATTCGTAGTCGAAACCCAATTGCAGCGCGTCCGCTCGAACGCCAGTCGAGCTGGTGTCGGAGGACTCCGTCACCACCTGTTCGGCATTGAAATGAACGTCGAAGCGCCGCGTCGGGCTCCAGGTCAGCATCGCGCGGTAGGCCGGCCCCTCGATATTTCCGATCGCGGACGAGGTGAAATGCTGCGCCATGTATCCGCCGGCGATTTCGCCCTTGATGAGGTGGGTGAACTCGACGTCGAAGCCAGTGAGTGCGCGGTAGCCGTCCGAGCTCAGCGGCCGATCGGGACTGCCGCGCAGGTCGCGGCGGTTGCCCTCGACGGCGGTGAACCAGCCGAGTTTGTCCGAGAAGGCGTAATCGAAACGTCCATGCGCAGTGTAGACTTGGCCGTCGCGGGCATCCTGATTGATGATCGAGCCGTCGGCTGCATGCGGCGAGCCAAAGTTGTAAGAATCCGCGCGCACGCCGAATGCTGTCGTGGTGCGGCCGCTTTGCCGGCGCAGCGTTACATCGCCGGAAAACAGACTGTATGGCGTGGGCTCGACAGCCCCCGTCGGCGAACTCAGCGTGCCAACGCCTTCATGCAAATAGGCCGCCTCGAGCGCGGTCAGCAGTTCGAAATCGTGGTGCAGTTCGAAGCGGCCGGTGCCCTTGAAACTGGCATCGGTCTCGTTGAGACCCGAATGCTGGCGGTACGTCGTCTGCTGCGCGTTCAGCCGAAAGGCGAGCGCATCCTTTTCCGAAGAATTGTGGCCGCGCAGATCGACGCCGAGCAGACCGGCGATGTCGCTTTGCCTGTTGCTCTCAGACGAAAAGACGTTGCTGTCGTAAAACGTGCCGGCTGTCAGCGTGGGGCTGAACAGCCAGGCGCCGGAACGAATTCCCGGCGCCTGGTATTCCGGGCGCACGCGCTGCGCAACCGGTACATCTTCGGGCGCGACTTTTGGCGGCCGATCGGGATCCGACAAATTCGGCAGCGGTGTCGGCTCCAAGACTTGCAGGTCGTTCCAGGGCGGCATGACCAACTCCCGTGGCGTTGGAATCACCTGGGCGTTTGCCCGGGTGACCAACGCGGTCAAAGCCACGGTGGCAAACGCCCACCGCAACCACACATGCCTCCCCGCCCCGGTTCGATTCGCCAATGCAAGGACCCCACAATTGCTACGCCGTGGCTCCCGGGCTTGAGCCAATCGAACCGATTGAGAATCGCCGCGCCTGATCAAACCTCACTCAGTTTCATCGTGGCCGTTCAGCGACAACCACGAATTCCCTTCCCCGATCGACTGTCGACAACCCATGGATTCCCACTCTGTTCCCGCACCGCACAACGTAAAATTTTAAACACCCGCGCCGCAGCCGGACGCCGCGATCAGGCAATCGAGCTCGCTCAGAAAAAGCTTTCCGCCACGCGAATATTGTCGCCGGGATAAATTCTGACCGGAACGTCCAGCGTCACGGTCTGTTCAACTCGGGAACCGGCGCGGCGCAAGGAAATCCTGTGCTCATTGGCGCGATAGGTCAGGCCGCCGGCGGCGGCAATTGCATCCGCCACCGTCAAACCGAGATGGTATTGAAACTCTCCGGCATTCTTGACTTCGCCAAAGACGTAATATGGCGCGTATGCCGCCATCTCGACGCTGACATGCGGTTCGGTTGCGACCTTGCCCTTCATTCGCCGCGCGATCGCCTGCTCGAGCTGATGGGTCGTCATGCCCGATGCTTTAACGTCGCCGACCAACGGGATGGAAACGGCGCCGCTGCTGTTGATCTCGTATTCGCCGGTCATGTCCGGGTCGCTGTACACTTTGATCCGCAACCGGTCGCCGGGGCCCAACATGTAGGGGCCGTCGGAACCCCGCACCGGTGCTGGGGTGGCATAACTGGCGCTTGCCTCCGCGTATTGCGCGGTTTGCAATCCCGGCGCGCTACTGCACCCGGTCAATGCGGCTAACAAGAGCAAGCACAAGAGGTTGCGTGGAAAAAACATCAGGACCCCCGATACGCGTCACCCTGCTCCGGTGCCAAATGGGCACGGCAAAAGCGCCCACTCGGCGCACCGGTGCTGAGCCGCAAACGCGCATCGCGGCGGCACGTTCCATTCACGCCGGAAGTTTTTTTAGCGGAACTCCGAAAAGACCAAGACCAGCGCCGCAATAATCAATAGCCACGCAAAAAGATCGGCCATGAAGAGGTGGTAGCGGATTTGCCGGCCGCTACATGGACACGCTTGCGCCCGTTGCCACCACCACATGTGGCGGTGCAGCTGGAACGCCGGAGACCGATCGGCATGTCCTCCGAGCCGTTTTCTCCAATTCATTGCCGCTCCCATTTATTTCATGTGCAGCAATAAAACCTTATGTCGAATTTATGGGCGCCCGCGTCCATGGAACGCAGCACGCCGAAATATTTTCCATCCCAAGATGGCACAACAAAAAGATCAGAATTTTGAACACAGACCGCCGCAATGTTTGCACAAAATAAATTAGCCTGATGCATCGCAAACGGATCTCGCGGATGAACGTTGTCGCACGAAAGAACGTTCTCGTCGCCAAAAAGAAACGCTGAGTAACGTTTGAGGAGGCACCAAGGTCGACGATGAGCAAGAGCGGTCCATGAGCCGCATTTGACCAGAGGGAGCTTCCGATGGGTTTCAGTGTTTCCGTCCCTTTCAAGCGCGCGGCAACAACCGCGCTGCCGTGGCGTATAACGAATCCGCTTCGTCGGCGCCGCGTTCGGCGCGTGACGTCGAGCCGGAGGTTCGATAACGCTGTTCTGCGCGAACCGTCGCTTTCACTGCGTGCAACAAAACGCGTGATGGACGTGCTCGGCTCCGCCGCAGGATTGCTGATCCTGGCGCCGTTGCTGATCGGCGTCGCGGCCGCGATCAAGCTGACGTCGACCGGCCCGGTGTTCTTCCGCCAGAAGCGCTACGGCTATCACAACAGGCGCTTCTGGATCCTTAAATTCCGCACCATGTACACCGACCTCAGCGATCAACGCGGAACGCGCCAGGCAACGGCCGACGATCCGCGCATCACGCCGCTCGGCCGTATGTTGCGAAAAACCAGCCTCGACGAGCTGCCCCAGCTGATCAACGTCCTCAAAGGCGACATGTCGCTCGTCGGCCCGCGCCCGCATGTGCCTGGCATGCTGGCGAACGGGATGCTCTACGAACAATTCATCCCCTATTATTTCCAGCGCCACAATATGCGGCCCGGAATTACCGGCCTTGCACAAGTGCGCGGGTTCCGCGGCGTTACCAGCCGGCCGGAAGCGGCACTGGCGCGCGTCGACTGCGACCTGGAATACATCCAGAACTGGTCGCCGCTGCATGACTTCAGAATTGTGTGCAGCACGATCGTGACCGAGTTCCTGTCCGGCTCCGGGCACTAGCGGGCCGGTGGAAGATCGTGATCGCCGCGCAACGACTGGCGAGACCGGCCAAGGACATGCTGAGAAAGCGTTTTCCTTCGCTTTGGGTCCGTTGGCACCTGGCGCACAGCGCGATCGAGCCCGAGCTCGGCCTTTTGCGATATATCGTCCCTCGTGACGGCATTGCCGTCGATATCGGTGCAAATTTCGGCGTCTATAGCCGCGAGTTGGCCCGCCTGACCGATACGGTTCATGCCTTCGAGCCCTCGAAATCCATGGCCGACATGTTGCGGCGGACCGCTCCCAGGAATGTCGTCGTCCATGAGACGGCTCTCTCGGACCACGCCGGCGAAGCCGCTCTACGGACCCCCGAGGGAGCCGACGGCCCGGTCTATAGCCTCGCCTCCATCGAGCCGAACCCGGGCGGCATGACGGAGCCGTTCGTCTCTGTCGATGTGCCGCTTGCCCGCCTGGATTCGGTGCTGCGCGAGCATGTAGGTTTCGTGAAAATCGACGTCGAGGGACACGAGCTTAAGGTGCTGGAAGGCGCGCGTGGCCTGCTCGAACGAAGTAAGCCGATCTTTCTCGTTGAAGCCGAGGAGCGTCATCGGCGCGGCGCCGTAGCCTCGGTTTGCGAGTTCTTCCGGCGCTACGGCTACCGAGGGTTCTTTATGCTCGACAGCGGCGCGCACAGCACGGAAGAATTCGAGGCCGCTTTGTTGCAGGATCACGGCTCGCTGCAATCCGATGGCAGCCGCAAGCCCGGGCGCGCCTACGTCAACAATTTCTTTTTCTTCCCACCGACGGTCGATGGGCGGCGGCGGCTCGCCAATGCCGCGCAATCAAGACCGAACTGATCGCCGCCGCGAACCGGCACTCAGTTAGATCGCGTCATCAACGTCAGTAGACCTGCAATCTCTGCAATCGCCTGACGATGCCGTCTTTGAACATCCGTCGCGGCTGCTCGAACAACGTGCTGAAGCAAAATGCAACGAGGATGCAGACGGCGCCGAGGACGGCAAAGCGCAGCAAGACATCCGATGCAATCGACGTATAACGCGCCGCGTGGCGGTCCGAACCCAGCGCCACGTAAGCGTACAGTTTGATCAGCGGGTAGTGCGTTACATAAAGGGAAAACGAGATGTCGGCGAGCCATCGGCTCCATTTTGCGGCGCGGCCTGCGACCGCCGCTCGAATGGACGCTTGCGGCATCGGCTGATTGAAAAACGTCACCAGCAAAAACGAGAACGCCACCGCCAGATAGGCATCGCGAAGCCAGAAATAGGTTTTGCCGATTTCGAACCTGCCGAAGAACAAGGCCCCGGCCAGCGCCAGCAAGGCAAGCCATCGCAGGCGGCGGAAGCGGGCCGGCACAAACCAGAGGGCGGCGCCGATCAGCCAAAACGGAACGTCAATGACGATGTTGGTGTCGTCCAGCGGCGTCAAGCCGACTGACAAGACGCCAATGAGCACGACGGCTGTCAGTGCAAGCGTCAGCCGCGTTGAAAAGACGCGTGTGGCGACGGCGACGATAACGGGAAAGACAAAATAATAGGCAACCTCGTTGGAGATGCTCCACAGCGGCAGATTGTTGCACAGCGGCCTGATCGCAAGATTCTGCAGTGCCAATGCGTTTCCAACAATGGTGACGGCGTTGTCGGCGCATCCGGACAGCGGCATCAGATGTTGCAGCACGATCGCGAATATGGTCGCGGCGATCAGTACAGGGCCGATCCTGACGCCGCGGTCGATACCGTAGTCCCAGAGGTCGCGGGAGGACGCCATGTCCATGCGCAGCACGGCGCCGCCGACCAGATAGCCGCTGAGCACGAAAAATATGATGACCGCGTCGTGGCCGAAGGTTGAGATCGAAAATACGGCGCGCGCCAGCCAGCCGTGCGTTTCCAGATTCTCATACGGCACAACGAGCGTGGTCCGAATGTGAAACAACAGCACCAGCAACGCCGCCACGCCACGCGAAAAATTGAGTAAATGTGAAAGCGCCATCTCGGGCGCCAGCGCCCTGGCGGGAAGCTTCATATCTGTCGCCGTTCTGCCCCTCGGCAGAATTGGCTACGCATGCAATCGGGCGAAATAGAGATCGGCTTTTCCGGCACAAGCCGGGCGTGCTGGCGGTCCCGAGAGGAGTCGAACCTCCGACCTTCGGTTTAGGAAACCGCTGCTCTATCCGGCTGAGCTACGGGACCGCTCGGCGGACTCAATATCAGAGGCGACGCGTGTGATCCACCGCGGGCCGCGCTGACTGAAGGCGCGACCCGCGGCGACCCTGGCACCCGCCCTGCCCTCAGCGCGATCCGGCGATCCCCGCTTGCGGGGCGGGCGTGATCTTGAGCTGCCAGGCCTTGTCCTCGCCGAGGTAGCGGTTGGCGGCGGCCTGCAGGTCGGCGGCAGTCACCGCTTTGAGCGACGGAACCATGTCGCGGATCACCTCGAGGCGGCGCGGGTCGTCTTGTGAGCCCGCGAGGTTGCCGGCCCAGAAGGTGTTGCTCTGCTGGTTGGCGATGAGCTCCTCGAGCAACGGCTTGCGGGCGCGCTCGAGCTCGTCGGGCGCGACCGGATGCGCTCGCAGGTCGGCCGTGATCGCGCGAACACCATCGAAGAACAGCGGCATCTTGGCCGGCGGCAGCTCGGTCTCGGCATAGAGGTAGCCCTGGCCCGGCGTGACGTTGGACATG